>NZ_RKQZ01000001.1:4348794-4723192 GCF_003814695.1 Myceligenerans xiligouense | reverse complement strand
GAAGGTCTCCTCGGCGATGCCGGAGAGTCCTCCCGCGGCACCGGCCGAGCCCCAGCCCGTCCCGCCCGCTCCCCCGGAGATGCACTACGCCGCCGGGGCCGTGCGGGGATCCGCGTCCGTGCCGGCAGAGGAAACGATTCCGGTCGGCTCGGGCGGCAGGCCGGAGAGCGACACGACACCGGGGCCGGTGCCCAGCGACGCACCCCGGCCGAGCGGGGGCCCGCGTCGGGTGCGCCTGGCGATCTCGCGGATCGACCCGTGGTCAGTCATGAAGCTGGCTTTCCTGCTGTCCGTCGCGATCGCGATCATGACCGTCGTCGCGACGGTGGTGTTCTGGTCCGTGATCGACAGCCTGGGCGTGTTCGACAACATCCAGACGTTCGTGACCGACGCCATCGGCGAGGAGACGAACTTCAACGTGATGCAGTACGTCGAGTTCGAGCGGATCGTCTCGCTCTCCACGCTCGTCGCCATCTGCAACGTCGTCCTGCTCACGGCGCTGGCCACGATCATGACGTTCCTGTACAACATCACTGCCGCGTTGGTAGGCGGCGTGCACATGACGCTCACCGACGACTGAGCGTCCGATGTCGGCGGCGTCCCCCACTCGAAGGGGGGGCGCCGCCGACGTGTCCTGGCGCATCTCACACCCCGAAGTTGGTCGGATCCACGATTTCGGTTTGGGGCAGAGCCGCTCGCTGGGGTAATGTCTGGGTGCTGCCAGAGAGCGGCTGTCCGGTCGGGCAGACCTCCTGGTTCGGTTCGGGGCTATAGCTCAGGCGGTTAGAGCGCATCGCTGATAACGATGAGGTCCGAGGTTCAAGTCCTCGTAGCCCCACTCGACGGTGGACGGCGTGTGCCCAGGAATGGGCCGCGCCGTCTCGTCATTTTCTGCGGGGGCGGGGCCCCCGCCGCCCGCCCCGGGGGCATGCCCCCCGGACCCCCGGTCGGGGCTGGGTGGTCTGTGGGATGGGGCTGGGGCCGGGGTGGCTGTGGGGCTGGGCATCGTGGGTCGGGGTGTTCGTGCGGTGCTTCTGGATTCACCCTGTCGCGGGGTAAGGGATAACCATTAGGTTCTGGGGCCTATTCTCGCTCTAGACGGGTGACAGGGCAGTAAGCCTTACTTACTGTGGGACGGGCGTGCCGGGCAAGGGCGTCTCTGCACGCGGGGCAACGTGGCCCCACTTGCCGACGAACCCGAGGAGGTTCAGATGTCATCGTCCCGGAAGTTGATCGGAACCCTCGCCGCAGTCACCTGTCTGCTCGTTCCCTGGGCGACAGCCGCGCAGAGCGCTCCGGCACCGCTCGCCGAGACGGAGAAGGTGGCGGCGGCCGTACCGGACACCATCCCCCTGACCATCACCAACAACTCGGACCGGAGCGACCAGGTCTTCCTCTACGTCCTCGGCGAGCGCAACGGAAACATGGGCTACGCCGACGCGACCGGCACGTTTCATCCGTGGCCGGATGCCGGCTCGGTCCCCGAGCCCGCCCCGGATGCCTCGATCCCCGGCCCGGCCCAGGGGCAGTCGAAGACGATCCAGATGCCGAAGCTCTCCGGTCGTGTCTACTTCAGCTACGGCAGCAAGATGACGTTCCAGATCGTGCTGGACGGGCGTCTGGTGCAGCCGGCCGTGCAGAACCCGGACGACCCGAACCGGGACATCATGTTCAGCTGGACCGAGTACACGCTGAACGATTCGGGCCTGTGGATCAACAGCACCCAGGTCGACTTCTTCTCCGCGCCCTACCAGACGGGCCTGCGGACCTCGAGCGGCGAGATCCTGCACACCGGGATGCTCAAGCCGGACGGCTTCTCCCACGTCGTCTCCGCTCTCGACTCCACTACCGGCTGGAACGGCCTGAAGCAGACGGCGCCCGACGGATCGGTCCTCCGCGTGCTCTCCCCCGGCCACGGGATCGGCACGGGCCAGATCTCCCCCGACGTGATCACCCCCTACGTCGACGAAGTGTGGGAGCGCTACCGGTCGAGGACGATGACCGTCGTGCCCTACGGTTTCGCGCCGGACACCAAGTTCTACGGGACCGTCTCAGGCGACACGATGACCTTTACCGACGGCGGTGGCGCCTTCGTGGCCGGCTTCACCAAGCCGTCGGCCGAGTCGATCTTCGGGTGCGCCGGTGACCTGTTCGCACCGAACGACGACGTCGGCGCCATCGCCCGCACGCTGTGCGCCGGGTTCCACCGCTCGACCCTGCTGCTCGGCGACGTGCACCCGGGTCCGTCGTCGGACACGTTCTACCAGAACGGGCGGACGAACTACTACGGCAAGTACATCCACGAGCAGATGGCCGACGGCAAGGCGTACGCGTTCGCGTTCGACGACGTCGAGAACCAGGAGTCCCTGGTCCACGACGGGAACCCGACGGAGGCGTTCATGCAGCTCGATCCGTTCGCCGGAGCGGCCACACCGATCGGCGGAGAGGGCGGTGACGGGGGCGGCGGCGACGACGGCACCCCGCCCGACACCTCCTTGCCGGAAGGAACCGGAACGGTCCTCGCCGCCAACGGGATGTGCCTCGACGTGCCGTGGGCCGATGCCTCGGACGGTAACCCGATCCAGATCGTGCACTGCAGCGGAAACGCCGCTCAGACCTGGACGCGCTCCGGCGACACGGTCTCCGCGCTCGGAAAGTGTCTCGACGTCGCCGGCGGAGGGACGGCGGACGGCGCCACGGTTCAACTCTGGACCTGCAACGGCACCGGCGCGCAGGCATGGACCTACGACGGCGCGGCGCGGCACCTGGTGAACCCGCAGTCGGGCAAGTGCCTCGCGGTGATCGACGGCGCGCTGCAGGACGGTCAGAAGCTCGAGATCCGCACCTGCGGCAGCGGCACCGAGCAGTCCTGGACGTTCGGCGCGGTCTGAGGCTGCGGGAGCGCGGCGGGCCCGGCCACCTGGCGCCGGGCCCGCCATCGGCTCCACGGCGTGCCACCTCGTTCCGACTGGTCGTTGCCGCCGGGAATGTGGGATTGTGGAACGCACGAGGATCGGGGGCATCGGTCCGTCGTTCACCGACCACGGAGGAACTCGTGAAGAAGTTGCTCGTCCTGATTCTGGCTGCCGGCGCCGGGTACGTCCTGTGGCGCAAGCTCAACGAGGACGCCGAGGGGCGTGACCTCTGGTCCGAGGTCACCGACACCGTCGAGTAGTATGTGCGGGGCGTCGATCCGGCGTCTCGTCCGGGGCCATGGCGCAATTGGTAGCGCACCTGCTTTGCAAGCAGGGGGTTAGGGGTTCGAGTCCCCTTGGCTCCACCCAGTCCCACCAGGCACGATACCTAATCGGCCCGGTGGGATTCCTCGTTTCCGAGCAGTGATGGTGCCTATCCGAGTGCCTACGCGCCGTCATCACTCGCCGCCTCACCCTCACCGAGCATGGGGAACACCGCGTCCATCACGCCGGCGCCGGACTGGAGCACCGGCCTCAGCTCGTGCCGGTAGACCAGCTCTGTCACCGCAGTTCCCGAGTGCCCCATCAGCCGCGAAATCTCTTCGACCGGCATCCCGTGGTGCGACAGGATCGACACGAACGAGTGCCGGAGCTCGTACGTGATCCACTCCTCGGGATCGATGCCCGGCACGAGCTTGAGGGCGTCGCGGAACATGCGCAGGACGTTGTGCGCATCCTGCATCGTGCCGACCTGAGACGGGAACACGAGGCCGTGCTCCTTCCATCTGGACCCGGCCCGACGTCGAGCTTCGTCCTGGTCAGCGCGATGCTTGCGCAACACCGCCCCGACGTACCCCGAGAACGCGAGCGTGCGCCGCGACTTGGGCGTCTTCGTGTCGTTCCCGAAGCGCACAGATCGCCAGACCTCGACGTGCGGCGGGACGTCGCCGGGCGGGTCGAGGTGCACCCGGTCCCACCGCAGCGCACGTGCTTCCTCCGGGCGGACGCCGACCAGCATCGACAGCACGATGTACGCGTGCATGTGGTGCTGCTTCGTCTTCTCCAGCACGTCAGAAGCCTGCTCCAGCGTCAGCGACTTCGACCGACGACCGGCCCGACCCCGGGGAGGCGGACACAGGTCGACGACATTCCGCTCCGCGAGGCCCTGCTTCACCGCCCGATCGATAGAGCGCTTGAGTACCGAACGCACTTGCTTGAGCGTCGAGGTCGCCAGCGTCGCCGCGAGTCCCAACAGCCACCGATCCACGTCGTCCGGACGCAAGTCCTTGACCCGACGACGGCCTAGGGCCGGCTTGATGTGCCGCAGGTAGTGGTTCTCGTTCCCCTCCTTCGTCTTCTCTCCCACGGTCGACCGCCCGAGCTCCAACCACTGCTCGACGACCTGTGAGACCGTGACCCGCTCCCAGCCAGGCACCAGACCTGCCTCGTACTCACGGACCCGCTTCCGCAGCGCACGAAGGGCCGCATCCTCCGTCTTGCCCGATGCCTTCGGGCGCAGACGAGTTCCCCGAGCCGTGAACCCCAGGTCAGCCTGGGCAACCCACACACCACGAGCCTTGTCGAGATAGACCGTGTGCTCACCCTTCGCGCGCCGGCCCTTCTCCTCCTCCGCGCCAGTCACGCCGCAGCCTCCAGAGACTTCACGTACTCCAGGACAGCGGCGACCGGGACGAGGCGACGCGTGCCCTCCTTCACGGTGCGAAGCCGGCCGGATCGGATCAGTTCGTAGACGACCGAGCGCGACATCCGGAGCGCTTGAGCTGCTTCCTCGACGCGGTACAGCACCGGCTCAACCTCGACCGGCTTCAACCGGGACGCGCGCGTCTTCTTCCTGGTCTCCATCACTTCCCCCTCAACGGTCATCGGAATTGGTCTTGCGCTGTTCGGCCTGCCATTGGGCGTATTCGCGGGCGCGTGCGGCTGCGGCGTCGGCGAGGATCTTGTCTCCGGGTGAGCCCCATCCGGCGGCGCGGAAGGTCCATTCGCCGACCACGAGGGTGGTGTCGTCGTCCTCGTCGGCCAGGAGTCGGCGTTCGAGGTCGGCCACGTCCAGGGGCACGCCGCGGCGGTCGGCGTCGGCCTTGAGGCGGGCGTAGCGGGCGCGAGCGGTGCGCAGCTTGCCGAGCGTCACGGAGTAGGCGCGCGACTTGGACGAGAAGTGCCCTCGGAATCCGAGCATGCGTGCCCACTTCGCGAGCAGCCGGTAGGGGGAGTCGGCGCAGGTGCCGCACCAGCAGCCCTCGTCGTCCTCCGGGTCCGGTCCGTCTAGGGTCCGGCAGGCCGTGGCAGCACGTTCGGCAAGGTGCCGGGAGGTCTGCGCCATGCGCGCCAGGTGCGGGCGCGGGGCAGCCGGGTCGACGCCGGTCGACTTCGTGGAGTACTTCGCCAGATAGCCCGCCACCTGTTCGGGGGAGAGCTTCCCGTCGTCGGCGGCGTCCGGTAGGCCAGTGCGCACGGTCCGCACGTCTCGCTGTTCCCCGAAGGACAGCAGGCGCGGCACGTCTGCACCATCGACCGGAGGAGCCTCAAACTGCACGGCGCTGATGGCGTTTTCCACGGCGGCCGTGAGCGCGTCCCCGTCCAGCGGAGCGGCGTTCCCGGCATCACCCAGGCGCGCGCCGATCGGGGCGCGGTTGGGTCCGTCCAGGCGGATCAGGGCATGGAAGTGCACCAGGCCGCGTGCCTGGAACTCGGCGACCTTCGCGAACTCCAGCGAGGCATGGTCGCGCAGCTTCGATTCCGGCACACCGAGTACCGAGGCCAGGTGACGGCGCAGGGTGATGGTGAACCGTCGCCACAGTTCCGGGGCCCACCACTGCCAGATGACGGCGGTGTTCCAGTCGTAGCAGTCGAAGCACAGCGGCTCCCCAAGGTGGGGGTCCTCGGGGGTGTGCTTGCGCCAGCAGGACACCGGCCGGCCGTGGGGGCACCGCTTGGCCCGTCCTCGGGGCAGGCAGGGTGCGGGTGAGCCGTCCGGCGTGGTGCGGGTGCCGTGGACGTGGCCGACGCTGGGGGCGGTGAGGGTGGCGAACACCAGCGGATTCGCCGTCACCGATGAGGGGACCGTTTTGCCGCCGACGGCTCCGGCGCGGATCATCTCGAATGTGTCGCGGGCGTAGACCCGGGAGCAGGCGGGGCACACGTCCGCGCGCCGGTTCCCACACGCCCGGTACAGCTCCCCGAGCGGCGCATCCGTGGACGAGAACTGCGAAAGCACCTCGCCGGTGGCACGGTCCAGGGTCATGGACGATCCCGCGAGGCGGACCGGGTGAGAGCAGTAACCGACCGACGCCGCGACGTCGGCGAAGGCTCCGGCGGTGCGGTTACGCAACCGTCCGATGAGGGAGGCAGCTTCGGCGTCGGTCAGGGTTCCCAGGTCCAGGGGCGCGTCCGGCCCGAATCCAGGGAACCCCGACCGGCCGCCATCGAGGTCGAGCCCGTTCACGCGGCCCCCACCAGGTCTAGGCCCGGAAGGGTGTCCTGCACCGGCACACCGACCAGGCCAGCAGCGGCCGGGGTGTCGTCGACGAGCTCGGCGGTGCCGCGCTGACGGCCTGCCCAGAACCCAGAGGTCATGGACCGTGCTTCGACCCCGCAGGCCAGCCGCACCGGGCAGCCCGCACACACGCGAGCCATGGCAGCGACCTGGAGGGGCGAGGCCACGCCGGGTTCTTCGATCCAGGGCAGCAGGCGGGCCGGACCGGACGTGCACGCGCCATCGGCCATCCAGTCGGGCAGCGGACCGGCCAGGGGCAGGGTGGGGGCGGTCATGACGTGACCGCCGCAGCCTCAAAGTCCAGACCCGGAAGCGTGGCCTGGGCAAGCGGGGCGGGGCGACCCACACGAGGCGCACGACGCACCACCGGAGCAGGGGCAGGAGCAGGAGCCGGGACCGGCTCGGGCTCGGGCTCGGGATCCGCGACGGCTGGAGCGGGAGACTCGGCAGGGGCAGTGATCGCGGGCACCGGCTCAGGCTCGGGCCCGGTGGCCGGAGCCACGGTAGCCACACCCACCGACACCGGCTCAGGGGCGGGCACCGGCTCAGCGGCCGGGGCGGGTGCGTCGGACACCACGAGCGAGGCCAGCGCGTGCGTTGAGGTCAGCACCGACAGCGGAGCCAGGGCCACCAGGACCACGCCGACCAGGACCTTGACCTCTTCGGGCACGTCGTAGGCGTGGGCAGCGTTCGCGCCGACGCTGACCACGGTGAACCCGAACATCAGGAACCACGCCCAGGCCGACGACCGGCCCCGTGCCCGCAGCACGAGCGCCACCAGGCCATACACGAGCACCGAGGCATCGATCACGACGGGCACGAGGAAGGCCAGCGCTTCGGGCACGCGGCCCCAGGTCGCGGCATCGCGCAGCGAGGCGAACGACAGCGCGAACGACGCCAGCGCCACCGCGACCGTGAGGGCCACGGTGAACACGAGGACGGGCCGGGAGTCGGCAGCGATACGGGCCACGGGCCCGGCAGGGGTGCGGTTCATGAGTTCGTCTCCTGTTCGGTCGAGGGCGTGTTTCCCGTGGAACCGTCGACGGGCGCGGCCTGGGTGGTGGCGTCGGCCGGGCGGCGGTTGCGCGGGTTCTTGCGGGGGGAGCGCTTGCGGGGCGTGGTGGGGGTGTCGAGGTCGAGGCCATCGAGTCCGGCCAGCGGATTGCCCCACGGCTTCGGTGCAGGGGTAGCCGGAGCCAGATCCGCCGTGGTGGGTGACGGGTAGGCCCGAGCGGTGGCCTTGATCAGTTCGTCGGGCCAGTAGTCGAAGCGGACCAAGGAGACCGTGCCGTCCTCGTTCACGAGGTAGCCCGTGCCGGGCGCGTCCGGGTCGATCAGCTCGGCCGGAGCCGTCCGGGCCCGGGAGTCGAGGACCATTTCTGCCTCGGTCGCCGAGTCCAGACGGAGGGCGATCTTCTGGGTGTAGAGGTTGCGCATGCCCACGGCCTCCTGGCGCGGGTTCTGCACGAACGCGGCCACCACGACCCCGAGGGCCCGGCCCTGGGTGAGGATGACGGACAGGAGGCGTTCGGCTTCGCGGCGGACCTCGAAGTCGGAGTAGGCCATCAGGTCGGCAAGCTCGTCGATCACGAGCACGTGCAGCGGATCGCCCGACGTTGGGACGTGCAGTCGGGACTTGCCGCGCATCTCGACGCCCCGGTGTTCGATGACCTTGACCAGCTCGGCCAGGATCGCGACGGCGTCGGCGTGGGTGTAGGCGACCGCGTGGAACAAGGGCTCGCCCATGCCTGCCTCGACGCCCTTCTTCATGTCGACGCCCCAGACCCGGACGAGCCCTTCGGGGATCGCGGGGGCGAGACCGCCGACCAGGCCCCAGAACGCCGACCCCTTACCCGAGCCGGATGCGCCGACGACGAGGGTGTGACGGCCCCGGACCCGGAGGCGGAACGCGGCCCCATCCAGGCGCACCCCAGCCGTGACGGCGTCGAGGTCGACGACCGAGGGAACGCCGGCGGTGCGGGGGGTGGTGAGCGCGTTGGTCAGGAACAGGCGCAGCGCCACCAGGCCAGGCTTGACCGGTCGCACCTCGAAGGAGTGCGCCCCGAAGTCCGTCGCGATCGCCTCGCCCGCATCCAGGATGGTGCGGGTTGTCTGGCCGGTCAGCGTCGGGACGCGGAGCGTGACGACGCCGGGCACGGCCGAGGTCTTGATCTTCGCCGTGTGCTCGTTGCCGTCCTTGTCCCGCACCGCCAACCCGCAGGCAGCCGCGACGACGGGCCAGCGTTCCCGGACCCACCAGCGCTGCCCCTGCCGGAACGTCCAGGCGTCAAACCGGGCGTACAGGCGCGGTGCGAGCAGCGCGAACACGGCCCGCAGCAGCCCAGGAACGAACCCGAGCGCGGCGACGGCCAGGGCGGTGCGGATCTGGGAGCCCGTGTCACCGATCCCGAGTGACCAGGCCGCCCACCAAAAACCGGCACCGGCAAGCAGCCAGAAGGCGACGCGGATACGCCGCCAGACCTTGCGGGAGACCTTGCCGCGCTTGCCCGACCGGCCCCGACCCCAGCACCAGCGGCCTAACGCGCGGCCAGCAGCGGCGAGGCGACGCCCGACGAAGCGGGCGAGGGGTCCGGCGGGGCGGAGGATCAGGATTCGGCCGGCACGGACTGCCCAGAGGTAGAGGGTGAGCGCCGCAGCAGTGGTGCCGTATCCGGCCGCCTGCACGAACGCCCACAGGCTCCGGGCCGCCAGCCACGGCCAGGAGGAAGTGGAAGCGGAGGTGTTGGGGACCGCCGGGGCGGCCGGAGCCGCCGACACCACCGAAGTAGTGCCAGCAGACTCCGGCCCCGAGGGGGTCACCGGGTCGGTGACCGTCATCGCCGGACCTCCTCAACGATCCGCTGAAGGCGGGCCAGCACGGTCAGGACGTCTTCGGTCTGCTCGCTCAGGGCGATGTAGCCGTCCGGCGTGTTGTGTGCCAGGTGGGACAGGTCCGCCTCCAGCGCCTCACCCAGCTGCACCAGGCCGGGGCGGATCGCGCGCAGTTCCTCCGCGATCGCGCCGGGCACCAGCAAGGACCCGGAACCGGCCGGGGCCGCGCCGGGGACCGGGTGGGCGAACTGGTGGGTCAGCTGGTAGGCCACCATCCGGGACAGGTGGTAGCCGGACTCGACCACGCGCAGCCCGGCCTGCCTGCCCTGCTCCGGCCACCACCACACCGCGTCGTCCACGTGCACCAGCGGGTAGACCGCCGCCACCAGGCGCGTGGAGGTGCGGTAGCCGCCCTGCAACTGCTCAGCGATACGAGCCTTGAGCCGCTCAGGCAGGTAGCGCACCTGCACGCTCTGCGCGCGACGCCGCCGGGCAAGCTCACCCACCCCGAACAGCCCGTCCAGGACCAACGCTCCGGTGCCCGTCATCACCGCTCACCCCGCGCCTGCTGCTCGTCGAGCCGGTCGGCGATCTTGCCCGCCAGCGTCCGCAGCACCTCCACCTGCGTACGCGCGTGCAGGGTCCCGTCACGCAGGTCCCGGAACTCGGTGACCTCGGCGGCCTCCATCGCGTCCTTCGCCCGCGCCAGCGCCTCCGAAGCGACCTCCAGCGCGCGCACCGCCTCGTCAGCGGCCTCGTTCGCGTTCTGCTTGCGTCCCAGTCCGAACATCAGTCCTGCCCCTTCCCGTCGTCGTCCTTGCCGTCGTTGTTGATGCGGTGTTCGCGGTCGAAGGCCGCACGCCGGTCGGCCTCGGTCCGGTCGTCGAACCACGACCCGTCGTAGCCCTGCCCGTAGATCCGGCCCGGAGCGTCCGGGGGGACGATCCGCAGACGCGGAGGCTCAGCAGCCCGCGCCGTCTCGGCGGCCTGAGCGGTGATCTGGCCCAGGTCGGTGACCTCACGGGCCAGCCGGTCAGCCTCCGCGCCAGAGCCGGGCAGGCCGGCCACGTCGAAGCAGTCGCGGGCCTGCCCGAGAGTCCCGGCCGCATCGCGCAGGAGCCCGGCGGCGACCTGGAGGGTGTCCGCGCGGGTCACGCCGCCACCTGCTTGCGAGGGTTGCGCACGTTCTTGCCCAGCAGGAACGGCACCGGCTCATCGAACGCCGCCGCCCGCTCCGGGAAGGCCCGCACGGGGCGAGCCATCGCGTCCGAGGTGCACAGCACGGAGAACTCCACGCCCGGCCAGCGGCCCCCCGTCCAGACCACGCAGCCCGGCCGGTCCGGGTCGCTCGCGTCGTGGTAGTCCACGTGTCCGAGCCCGAGCAGGCGGGCCAGGTGCTCCGCGTCGCCGGGAGCGTCCACGTGCACGCTGACGCTGCTGGTGTGGGTCGAGACCGTCACATAGGCGGTCCGGCCCTCGACCATCGCCGCCACGTCAGCCGCCACGGTCAGCAGCTCGGCCACCGAGGGAGCAGGCACCGCAGCGCCCGTCACCCCCTGCGCGATGGCGTCCTCGCCGGGCATCAGGCCGCCGCCTTGTTCAGCTCGGCCTCACGCTCGGCCTCCTGGCCCGGCGCGCAGATGTCGGCCGCCTTGAACGACCACACGATCCGGGGCCGTGCCCCGTTGTCGTCGATGTAGGCCAGCGCCGTCAGGCCCACGAACCCCACCGCCGTCAGCGGCAGCGGGCCCTTGTTCTCCGGCGGGACCGGCTGGTACCGCGCAGCGATCTTCACCGTCACCGCCGAGTCCTTCTTGCCCGCGTCCTCGTCGAAGTCGAACACCAGCACCTGCCACAACGGCAGACCCGAGTCCTTGTCCAACTGCTGCGGACGCGACCCGTCCTCACGCTGCGGAGCGTTGAAGTCCGCCACCGGCTCCACACCACCCTTCAAGTACGCACCCGCCGGAAACACGACCTCCGTCGGCACGCTCATACGCCTCGGCATCGCCATGGCTATCTCCCTCGTGTCGGGGTGACGCAGGTCCAGGACCTCAGCCACCGATCTGATGGAAGAAAAACTAACAGTAGACTTGTGCAACCTGTCAACTGTTTGGCAACCATGGACGCGGCTTGGCCGCCCGCTCCGGGTGGTGCATCATCGGTGGCAGACCAGTTGTTAGGCCAAAAACTGGCCAGTTGAGAGCCCCTGATGTGAGGTGGGTCACATGTCCCAGTACCGAGCCGACGACGTCGGCGGCAAGAAGCTCGACCGCGTCGAGCACATCCTCAGAAACGACATCGAGGCGGGCAGGCTCCGCGACGGCGAGGCCCTGCCCTCAACCCGCGCACTCGCCGAACAGATGGGCGTCAGCGTGTGGACCATCAACAAAGCGATGGAACAGCTCGCAGAGGAAGGGCTCGTCGAGAACGTCTCCCGCTCGCGTCGCATCGTCCGAAGCGGCATCACGCCCCAGGCCGTGAACCGCGAGGCGGACCGGCCGCACACGTTCCTGATCGGCGGTTACGCGGGTTCCGGCAAGTCCGAGCTGGCCCGAGTGCTGTCTCGCCTGACCGGCTCAGCCATCGTCGACAAGGACACCATCACGCGGCCCGTCGTCGAGCGGCTCCTCGAAGAACTCGGACGGCCGCCGCACGACCGGGAGTCCGAGACGTACCTGGAGCACGTCCGCCCTCACGAGTACGAGGCACTGCTCTCCACGATCCAGGAGAACGCCGACGTCAGGCGGGGCGTGATCGCCTCAGCGCCTTTCATTCGGGAGTTCCGCGATAGCGCCTGGATCGACCGCATCAGCACCAGCCTCCGTTCCGCCGGCGTCGGCCTCACCCTGGTATGGGTCCAGTGCGACGCCGACACGATGCGCACCTACCTCAAACGGCGCGGTGCCGCCCGCGACTCCGGGAAGCTCGCCAGCTGGGAGGACTACATCGCCGCCATCGACCTTGACTACCGCCCGGCGGCACGCCATGTGGTTATCGAGAACTCGACTTCGAGCGAACCCCTCCAGAGCCAGGCGACAAAGATGCTCGCAGCCATCGGAGGCGAGGCGTGACCACGACGGAACCGGCCCAGCCAAGCACTGTCGAGGCGATCCGCCACACACGACTCGTCGCGATCCTTCGCGGACCCAACATGGACCATCTCGTAGCAGGTGCCGAAACACTCGTCGACGAAGGAATCCGTGTCATCGAATTCCCGATCGCCGGGCCCGAAATCCTGTCCGTGGTCTCCATAGTCGCCGCCCGAATCGGCAGCGCCGCGCACGTCGGCGCTGGCACAGTCCGCACCGTCGACGACGCCCGTCGTGCACTCGAGGCCGGGGCTGACTTCCTTGTCGCGCCCAGCCTGTCCGTCCCAGTGATCGAGTACGCGCACCAACGCAACATCGACGTCGTGCCCGGCGTCTTCACACCGACCGAAATTGACACCGCGACTCAGGCGGGAGCCCAGGTGGTCAAGCTTTTCCCGGCCAGCTCCCACACCCCGAAGTTCCTGCGGCAAATCCGCGGGCCTTTACCTGATGCCGGGATCATGCCCACAGGAACAATTACCCGCGCCAACGCTGGCGAATGGCTAGACGCCGGCGCAGTCGCTCTAGGGATCGGCTCGGACTTGGCCCACGAAAGCCTGCGCAGCGGCGATTTCGCTCCGCTGCGCATCGCTGCGCGGGATTGGCTCTCGGTGGTCGCGTCGGACTCCGGGACCGCGCTGCCCTAGTCTTTATCCTCCAACGCTTGCTTAACCATGGACCGCATCTGCCTGCGCACTCCACTGCGTGCCTGGGAGTCATGTAGTTGTGCCTGAAGCGCGCCCCCCTCATTCCGAAACCACGTATTGACTTGCGAATAGGCGGTATCGGCCGCCCAGCCGCCGTCAACTAGGTCGTCGACGCACTCCATCGTGAGATCCGCCTCTTCGAAGACCGGCGCTACTTGTTGATTGATCGTAATAGTCCGTACCGCAACGCGGCTATTGTGGTAGATCCAACGTTGGACCAGGATATTTACCCCCAACTGGCTCATTACGGCGACCCGACGTCCAGGAGTCAGTATCTCTCGCGGTACCACTTCGAGTTCGGGGAAGTTAACTGAACGATGCTCTCCGCCAACGAGCTCGGGGAGAAACGACTTCTTGAAGCTTCCGCTCCCCCAATCGCTAGGCATGCTCGCGCGCCCATCCGAAACGCGGCACGCTAGGACCTTCTCGACGAGGTCCGTTCCACGACGCATAGCGCAAGGGTGCTGAACCAGGCAGACCAGGGAATCATCCAGCTGATACACGTCACCCGTAAATGCTGGTCGGTGCGTCATCTCGGAGGCATCGTCACGGCCGAGCGCCTCGTAGATCGCCCGGAGAGGCTCGGGTGTGTCGAGTGTTTCTTCGTCGTTCACCGACTTCCCTTCGGCCGGATTGCCATCACGCCTTCCGCATCCACGTACGTTTCAAACGCATTGTCAACACAGCTTGACCGCCAGTCCCCACGGAACTCGTCCAGGATTGCTTCCGGTGACATTACGTATGTATTCGTGGCGTGGAGCATGACCAAGTCATATCGTCCGCCCAGAAGCATGTCGAACGGCGTAACAGACACGCCATCCTTTATCCGGTATTCGAGCCAGGATGCTGCGTCGAACACACCGGCATGCGTTTCGAGCATTTCGGTCAGTGCTACGACCTTCGCCAGCGATGCGTGGTTCGCTGGCGAAACACCGGCACCGGATCGCCACTTCCGCACTGCCGGAACGGAAACCCCAGTCAGGTGAGCGATGCTTCGCCACGCGAATCCAGCATCGCTCAAGTCGTTCAGCAGATCCCGGGAGGCGCGCTTCTGGTGCTCAGCCTTGCGGCTCTCAAGATCAGCCATTAGGGCTTTCCGCTGGGCGCTATCAGTGTCGTCCACCAGCCACCCTGCTTGGACCCGCAACACCGACACGTCGGATGCGAAGCGGGCGCTTGTCGTGCGCGCAATTTCAATAGATTCTGGACGATCAACAGGTGTGGCTGAGCCGGTTGTGTCGATTGAGGGAATGTTCAAGTCAGCGACCATCAAAAACCTCCCTGAGTCCGTCCGTCAGCACTGATTCGAACAGTGGCTCGACGTTGTTGTGAAGCCTGTCGGCTGCTTGACAGATTGTGTTTGGAAGAAACTCCGGCGTTCCGCTGGGGGTCCACGCTGCATCTGTGTCAAGTAAGAAGTAGTGGCCGGGTCCCGGCGTATCGCGGCGAATGGGGCCGTTTACGGCTGGAGGCCCGTTGACTGCACCGTAGCGGAGCGTGAGGGTGTCGTTCTCCTCGGCTGTTGTGTACTGCACCACCGCTTGCTGTTGATTCACCTCGAGCCCCAAAATGTTTGGGAGAGGGGCAATGACTTGGGAGTTGAGCCACTCCGCCCAGTCTGGCACGGCCCCGGCGGATTGAGGAAGGCGAACCTCGTTGAGGTACCGGAGGCCTAGGCGGTTCACCCCGTCGGGCAACCCGACCTCAGCCCTCGCCGTAGTAACTCGGTTGAGGAGAGCTCGGAAATTGTCCCAGCCGTCGTACACACCCGTCTCCAGTGAGTAGGACCGGGCTCCGACCGTCAGGGCGGTGTGACCCTCCCTCGATCGGAAGCTCTCGAACCGCACTCGGCTCTGGGTCGGGGACGCGGCGCCAGGTACAACGGAGATGGTGACGTCGTTGCGCACCAGTGACTCGTGTATAGGAAGTACGTCATCAAGGAGCCTCTTCATCTCCTTTATTTGGGCCGTTGTCCACGCCGGTGTCTCTGGGTGCCGCACTTCCGCGAGGACCAAGACTAGAGGTGGTTGCGCATACCTCTTCGGATCGACCATGGTCCGATGATACTCAGACAGTAACCAAAACGGGTACCCCATAAACGAGGCGAGTCCACATCGTTGCTCAGACCGTCTCGTGAGGACTTTCCTTACTGGCTCAAGGCGCCTGCGGCGCGGTCCGGCCCCTGCCTCCGGGGCCCCGCGCTGCGGGGGCCCGCGCTCCGGGCGCTTCGCGCCCTGCGCGCACCCCTCCGCGCACCCCTCCGGCCAGGCCGGACCCAAACACGACGAAGGCGACCCCGAGACCCGAGGTCGCCTTCACTTCTTCTGTTGTCATGCCTCCGGCGGGCACCTGCTGGAGTCAAGAGGATCGAGGGACGGCGCCCCTGCCCTCCGTCATCCGTCGTCCCGGCGCACGACGCTGACAGCGAACCTCGCCCGGCCGCAAGGTCTGGCCCGCCGTACCTGCATCACGTACCGTCGACCAGTCAGGGCCAGACCTTGCACCCGACCGAGAACCGCCGTCCTCGACGAGCCCCGCGCCAACGGACGACGGAGGACAGGGACACCGAGGCCGGCCACGTGGTCGGGTCGAAGACCCGCATGGCTCCGGGTGCCTATCTGGGTGCCTATCGCAGCAGATTCGGCCGGATCACTCTGGACGCGCACGGACGCCGTTTCACGGGAAACCCGCAGGTCAGGGCGCTCAGGTGAGATTTGCAAGCAGGGGGTTAGGGGTTCGAGTCCCCTTGGCTCCACCACCTCCCACCAGGCACGATACCGAATCGGCCTGGTGGGATTCTTCGTGCCGGGCCTGAAGCAAGTCGCAGGGTCGGTCTACGCGATTTCGTCGTGCCGCCTCCCCGTCGTCGAGGTGGTCGAAGACGTGTTCACCCGGGCGGCCATGTCTGCGACGCGACCATCGGAAGCGTTGCCGCCAACCCGCCGCGACGGCTCGGGACCCGAGAGAAGATGAACACGAGATGCATAGATCCGTACCTGTGGGTTGCGCTACCCTCGCTGTGCGGTGAAGAGCCTGCAGCCAGGCACTAATGCATAGATCGTGACCGATTGGTCATGCTTCGGTGGGGGGCAGTTCACCCCGGGTTCATATAGACCTCGTTCTATCGATACCGTCCACAGACATACGGGCGGGAACCATCCCCGCCTCCCAGCAGACGGGATCACTCACGTGTTCAAGTTCCCCAAGCGCGCCGCGGCACTCGCGGGTGCCGCGGGTCTCATGCTTCCCCTCGCCGCCTGCGGCGGCGGCACCGAGACTCCCGGTGACGAAGGTACCGCCGGCGACGAGCTGTCCGGCTCCGTCGTCATCGATGGTTCGTCGACCGTCGCCCCCCTGACCGAGGTCGCGGCTGAGCTCTTCATGGCCGAGAACCCGGGCGTCCAGGTCTCCGTCGGTGTGTCCGGCACCGGCGGCGGCTTCGAGAAGTTCTGTAACAAGGAGACGGACATCTCCGAGGCGTCCCGCACGATCAAGGAGGAGGAGGCGGCGGTCTGCGACGACGCCGGTGTCTCCTATGCCGAGCTCGGTGTCGCCAACGACGGGCTCGCCGTGGCGGTCAACCCCGAGAACGACTGGGCCGAGTGCCTGACCGTGGACGAGGTCTCCTCCATGTGGCGCCCGGACGAGCCGGTCACCAGCTGGGCCGACGTGCGCGAGGGTTTCCCCGACGAGGAGATCACGCTCTACGGCCCGGGTACCGACTCCGGGACGTTCGGCTACTTCACCGAGGAGATCAACGGTGAGGACGGCGCGATCACGCCCGACTACAACGACATCGGCGAGGACGACAACGCCGCGGTCCAGGGTGTGGCCGGCGACTCGGCCGCCACGGGCTACATCCCGCTCTCGTTCGTGAACGAGGCGGGCGACTCGATCAAGGCGATCGAGATCGAGAACGAGGCCGGCGAGTGCGTGGCCCCGTCGGAGGAGACCGTCATGGACGGTTCCTACAACCCGCTGGGTCGCCAGCTCTACATCTACCCCTCGGACGCCGGGCTGGAGAAGCCCGAGGTCGTGGCCTTCGTCGAGTTCTACATCGAGAACCAGGCGGAGATCGCGGCGACGGCCGGGTTCATCCCGCTGAACCCGGAGCAGGAGCAGACCGCAACGGACGCCCTGGCCGAGCTGACCATGTGACGCGCGCCTGAGGCGCACCCGCAGCGGGTGCGCCTCAGGCCGTATCCGCTGAAAGGCAGGAACCACTCGATATGGCTTCCTCAACGGCCGACCGCCCCGCCGGGCTGTCGCTCGAGCCGCAGAGCAGGCGCATCGGTGAGAAGGCGATCGTGACGTGGCTGTTCGTGGCCGCGCTCGCCGCCGTCCTGATCACCGTCGGGATCATCGTCGCGCTCCTGGAGCCGGCGGCCGAGTTCTTCAGGTTCGTCTCGGTCACCGAGTTCTTCTCCACCGCCCGGTGGACACCGACCCAGGCCGATCCCGAGTTCGGGGTGCTGCGCCTCCTGGCCGGCACCGGCGCGGCGGTGCTCTACTCGTGCATCATCGCCCTGCCCGCCGGGCTGGGCGCCGCGATCTACATGAACGAGTACGCGAGCCACCGGGCGCGCCAGGTGCTCAAGCCGCTGCTGGAGGTCCTGGAGGGGATCCCCACCGTCGTGTACGGCTTCTTCGCGGTGGCCTTCGTCGCCCCGCTGCTGAAGGACAACTGGTGGACCTGGATGCCGGGAAGGCTCGGCGAGGAGCCGGGCACGCAGTTCATCCTGGCGGCCGGGCTGGTGCTCGGCATCATGATCATCCCCACCGTCGCCTCCGTGTCGCAGGACGCGATGGCCGCCATCCCTCGTGGCCTGCGCGAGGCAGCCTACGGGTTGGGTAGCACCCGGATGCAGGTGGCGACCCGCGTGGTGGTCCCCGGCGCACTGTCCGGCATCGTCGCCTCCTTCGTGCTGGGACTATCCCGCGCGATCGGCGAGACGATCGTGGTGCTCCTGGCCGCCGGGGCCATGGCGAACCTGTCGATCTGGCCCAACGACGGCGCGTTCACCATGACAGCCTTCATCGGCCGCACGTCCACCGGCGAGATCGCCTACGGCACGATCACCTACTACTCGATCTTCGCCGTGGGCGCGCTGCTGTTCGTGATCACCCTGATCGTCAACCTGATCAGCATCGCCCTGGTCCGCAAGTTCCGAGAGGTCTACGAATGAGCCGCCAGTCAGTACGCACCCGGACCGCGGTCCAGGCGGTGCAGGACACCTCGATCCGCCTGGAGAGGCGAGGGGCCGACGTCGCGGGCGAGATGTTCCGGGCGGTGCTGCTGCTGTGCATCGTGGTGGGCATCGTCATGCTGGGAACGTTGCTGGCCTACGTCACCTGGCGCGGATGGCCGCGGCTGGACCTGAACCTGTTCACGCAGATGCCGTCCAGCATCAACCTCGACACGGCCGGCTTCCTCCCCGCGATCGTCGGCACGGTGTGGATCATGGTCGGTGTCCTGGTCACCGTGGTCCCTCTGGGTGTGAGCGCGGCACTGTACCTGGAGGAGTACGCGAACAACGACAGGTGGTGGAACCGCGCCATCGAGGTCGTCATCCAGAACCTCGCCGCGGTGCCCTCGATCGTCTTCGGCATCCTGGGACTGGCCTTCGTCGTGCGATCGCCTCTGGCGCTTGGCCCGGTGGCGTTCGCGGGTTCGCTCACGCTCACGATGCTGGTGCTGCCTACTGTCATCATCGCGTCACGTGAGGCGATCCGGGCGGTGCCCAGCACGTTGCGGCAGGCATCTATCGGGCTGGGCGCCACGAAGTGGCAGACCGTGTGGCACCAGGTGCTCCCCACCTCGGTGCCCGGGATCCTGACCGGCACCATCCTGGCGATGTCTCGGGCGATCGGCGAGACGGCCCCGCTGCTCCTGGTCGGGGCGACGACCTTCGTCCAGTTCCTCCCGAACGGACCGTTCGACGGCGCGTACACGGCCATCCCGGTCCAGATCTTCCAGTGGGTCGTCCGTCCGCAGGAAGAGTTCCGTGTCCTCGCCGCCGCCGGCTGTCTCGTCCTGGTCGTGCTGCTGCTCCTGATGAACTCCGTCGCCATCTGGCTCCGGGCGCGGTTCTCGCCCGAATCGTGACCCGGACCCCCGAAAGAGGTTGCCTCCCATGACCGACCAGACCGAGACCGACCAGACCGAATCGGGCCTGGCCCGGACGGCCCAGCCCCATATCGGCCGGCCAGGACGCCACAGTGCGGCGTCCGAGACGCACCACGCCGCTCGGGACGAGGGCAAGGCGGACGTTCCGCCGGACCCGGTGTTCGTCACCGACAAGCTCAACGTGTACTACGGGAACTTCCACGCCGTGACCGACGTCGATCTGTCGTTCGGCAAGAACGAGATCACCGCGCTGATCGGCCCGTCAGGGTGCGGCAAGTCGACCGTGCTGCGGTGCCTGAACCGGATGAACGACCTGATCCCGACCGCACGGGTCGAGGGCACGGTGAGCTACCACGGCCACGACATCTACGGTGAGCGGGTCGACCCCATCGAGGTGCGCCGCCGGATCGGCATGGTGTTCCAGAAGCCGAACCCCTTCCCCAAGTCGATCTACGACAACGTCGCCTACGGCCCGCGAGTGACGGGCATGAAGGTCGACAGCATGGACGACCTCGTGGAGAGCGCGCTCACGGGTGCGGCACTCTGGGACGAGGTCAAGGACAAGCTCAAGCAGAACGCCAACGGCCTGTCGGGAGGACAGCAGCAACGCCTGTGTATCGCCCGCGCTATCGCGACCACCCCGGACGTCGTCCTCATGGACGAGCCCTGCTCGGCCCTCGACCCGATCGCCACGCTGAAGATCGAGGAGCTGATGGCCGAGCTGCGCAACCGCTACACGATCGTCATCGTGACGCACAACATGCAGCAGGCGGCCCGCGTCTCGGACCGCACTGCCTTCTTCAGCGTGCAGCAGAAGAGCGAGACCGGTGACCGGACCGGCGCGCTGGTCGAGTTCGACAAGACCACGAAGATCTTCGAGAGCCCGTCCGACCGGCGCACGGAGGACTACATCTCGGGCCGGTTCGGCTGACGAGGACGACGCATGGCCGCCATCATGCAGGAGCACGGGCCCGATGCCGGGCCGTACCGTTTCCAGGAACGGCGCGGGCTCGCCGACGACACCGTCGTGCTGGTCGATCCTGGCCTCGACGGTGAGGGTGCGCTCGTGTCCCGGCTCCGAGAGCGGGGCGTGGTCCTGCACCTCTACACCGACGTGCTCCGGGCCCTTACCCGCCTGGGCGCGGGCGACGTGGACATGCTCGTGCTCTCCGCCGGCCTCGGCACAGAACTGCTTGTGATGGTCGTCGCCGCGGCACGTGACGAGCTGGACATCCCTGTCGTCGTGGCCCACGGCGCTGGAGAGGCCGACTCGATCGGCCCGGCGATACTCGCGGGGGCGCGGCCACTGCTGACCCGGCCCTATGCAGCCGAGGCGGTGGTGGCGGCGCTCCACGAGGTCCGGCCGGTACCCCCGCCTCCGCCGGTGGTGCGAGTAGGTCCGCTCCTCGTCGACCCCTCCGCGTTCGACGTTCACCTGCATGGGCACGGTCTCGACCTGAGCACGCTCGAGTTCGCCCTTCTGCACGAGCTCGCCGCGCGGGCCGACCACGTGGTGCCGCACGACAGCCTCCGGCGCACGCTCGCTCCGGATTCAGCCGACCCGGAGTCGGTACTGGTCGCTGCGGTCTCTCGGCTACGCCGCAAGCTCGAGCTGTACGAGGTCGGGAGGGCCGTGCACACCGTGCGCGGCGTGGGGTACCGGCTGGACTCCGCCGTGATCGCCCGGGCGGTCGAACCTTCGGCAAAATCATAGACAAACATCTATGAGATTTGCGCTGCCGAGATCTCGTCGAGCAGCTTGCGGACGCGCTCCGTGATGTCGTCCGTGATGCGGCGTACCTCGGCAGGGGGTCTCCCGGCAGGGTCGTCGAGGGGCCAGTCCAGATAGCGTCGACCGGGTAGCACCGGGCAGGCATCGCCGCAGCCCATGGTCACGACCACTCTTGACGCACGCACCACCTCGTCCGTCAGCGGCCGCGGCAGTTCGGCGAGTCCTCCCAGGCCACGCCGGTCGAGCTCCGCCCGCACGCCCGGATCCAGCGGACCGGACGGCACCGTACCGGCGGTGCGGACCCGGACCCGATTCCCGGCCAGGGAGCGCAGGACGGCGCCGGCGATCTGCGACCGTCCGGCATTTTGCGCGCAGACGAACAGCACGTCGAGCTCGGCGGCGAAGTCTGCCGAGAAGGGCTGGCCGTGCCAGGGTGCGTCAACAGTGAGAGGCGTGGCGAGGGCGGCCAGGCGGTCGGCCGAGAACCGGGCTGTGAGCGCCGGCAGGAACTGCTGCACCGAGGCACGCGAGGCCAGGAGCGAGTAGCTCTCCGTGACGAACCGTTCCACGGTCTCGCGACCGAAGACGTCGGCGAACCGATCCGTGAGCTCATCGGCGATCCGGTCGAGCAGCGGCGTGTGGTCACCCGAGTCCATGGTGACGGCGCCCTCGAGTGGCGGTGTGCCGATCGCCGCTCCGCCGAAACGCATGATCGCGTCGGGAGTAGGGCGGTAGCCGGGCGCGTTCGGGTCACCAACCCGCGCCAGCAGCCAGACGTCGGCCATTGCCTCGAGGTGGTCGACGACGACCTCCACAGGGCCGCGGGGGCCGGCGAGGTGCGCCGCCGTCGGCTGCCCGGATGGGTCGGTGAGCACGAGGGCGAGCAGCCGCAGGCGGTCGGGGTCGGCCATCACCACGGTTTGCGCCGCCAGCAGGTCGAGGTCGGTCACACACCCTCCTTGGTCGTGAGCGTCATCGCTTCGTCTCTCGGGCGGCCCGTCGTCACCAGGCTCGCCGCCGTGTCGTCATCGCAGCAGGTCGGCGATCGCGTCCAGGCGGTCCGGCACGATGGCATACCAGACCTCGCGCCCCACCGGGTCCCGTGAAAGCACACTGGCCTCGTTCATCACCTTCAGGTGATGGGACACGGTGGGCTGGCGCAGCCCCAGGGCGCGCGTCAGGTCGGCGACACGGGCGCGGCCTTCCTCGCTGTGGTGGATGAGCGAGAGGATCTGCAGCCGTGTCGGGTCCGAGACCACGCGGAGCAGCGCCGCAGTGCCCTCGGCCTGTTCCCGGCTCAGGGCGGACCGGAGCGCCGGCTGCGTGTCTCGCGCCGGTGGCGTTCCAGAGGGCGTGGCCCGGATGGCGGGGTTGCTCACCCGCAGAGAATAGCGCGTGATCCATCGTGATCTATGTGTCGTCCGACTGGGTCGCCGCGTCGACGCCCGGTGGCCTGACCTGTGAGATCAGCCACGTATCCCGGCGTGTGCCTGGTGATTCTGGTTGCCGCCCGAGCGCACACGTCGACGGCCTGGATCTTCTCCCCCGTCGCTGCGGCGTCGGCCGAGCTCGGCGGGTCCGGCATCGCCAGGACTCCCATTGCATCGACACGCTTCTATATTGGCAGGAGTCGATACAAGCTGCAACCGCGTCAGAACCCAGCTTGTGGAGACACCCCATCCGGTCGTTCTCACGGCGCGTCACATGTCGCTCACCCGTACAGCGGCCCGGGTCTCTCAGCGTTCGGCGTCGGTCTCGGGCGACGGGTCGTCGGCGGTGCGTACGGACGACGGCGCGGTGTGGCCGGTGCGTACTCCGGCCCGGCCGACCATGTGGGCGGCCACGGGCGAGGTCATCAGCTGGAACACGGCGACGAGAACGAGCAGGGCGACGGACGTGCGGTCCTGCAGCCGCAGTCCGAGCGCGGTCAGGAGCAGCAGCAGACCGAGTACCTGTGGCTTGGCCACGACGTGCATCCGGGAGAACAAGTTGTCGAACCGGAGGACGCCGACGCCGGCGGAGAACGAGAAGAATGCGCCCAGGAGTAGGCAGATCGCTGCGGCAAGATCCCACACGCCCATCATGGTTCCCCCTTCCGGGAGCTGTTCCCGCGGTCGGGCGCCTTGTCGGCCGGGTCGGCCGACGAGTCCGTGCCCTGGCCGGAGGCATGAGACCTCGGCGGCTCCTCGGCGGCGAACCGGGCGATCGTCACCGAACCGATGAACCCCACCATGGACAGCACCACGAGGATCGGAACCGACTCGACGCGGCGGGACAGCGCGGCCTCGACCGCGACGGCGCCGACGAGCGCGGTCGTCACGACGTCGAACGCGATCGTGCGGTCCAGCATGGAAGGGCCTCTTTCCATCCTGACGACCGCGAGTACGGCTCCCACGGCGAGCAGGACCGTAGCTCCCACCCCGACGGCGACCATCATCAGCGTTCCTCCTCGTGGTCCTGGTCATCTGGGCGTGCGGCCGGATCGGCCAGCCCTGTGCGGGCCAGCTCCGCCTGGGAGGCGAATGCCCGGAGCAGCCGTTCCTCCAGGGCCAGTGTGGCGTCCCGCACGGCCTCGGGACCTCCCGACCCGGCGAGGTCCAGGACGTGGACGTGCAGGATCGGGCCCGCCGTGTCGAGGTCCACGACGAGTGTCCCGGGGACCAGGGACGACAAACCCGCCGTCGTGGCGACGAAGAGGTCCGACGTCGTGCGCAGTGGTACGGGGACCAGCCCGCCGCGTGGCATCGGGCCGGGCCGCACCGCGGTCCAGGCCACCTGGAACGAGGCGAGCACGAGGTCGGTCGCGAACCGGCCAAGCAGGCGGAGCAGCGGACCCGGCCGTACGGTCGTGGCCTGCCGCAGAGGTGGCAGCGGGAACGCCAGGGCCACGAGCGCGCCGAGAGCCGCGCCGGACAGCACGTTCGCCCAGGACAGGTCACCCCACAGCAGCACCCAGAACAGCACTCCCAGAACCACCGTGGGCGTGAGGGTGGCAAGCCGGCCGTGACGTCGCCGCGGCGTCTCGGTGGGTTCCGTCAGTTTCACGGGCCTCCCTCCTCGGACGTGACGTCGTCCGACTCGCCGGTGCCACGGGGTGCGCCGTCGGGGAACACCGCGTCGACGTAGACCGCGTCGCCCATGACCACGTTCGCGGCGTGCTCGGCGTAGTCGTAGAGAGGCCCGGCCACCACGGTCAGCGCCACGCCGATGCCGACCAGCGCCGCCGTCGGTCCGATCATGCCCCAGGGCAGGCGGGTCTCGTCGGGCGGACGGAAGTCCTCGGGAGCCGGTTGCCAGAATGCCTTGTTCCAGGCCCGGATCACCGCGTACAGGGTCAGCAGCGACGTGACCACCGACCCGGTGACCAGGACCCAGGCCAGGGCCGAGCCGTCCAGCACACCCGCCTCCAGCAGGCCCACCTTGCCCAGGAAGCCGGAGAGCGGCGGGACGCCGGCAAGATTCATCGTGGGAACGAAGAACAGGACGGCCAGTCCGGGGGCGAGCGCTGCCAGCCCTCCGAGTCGTTCGAGCGATGTCGTCCCGGTCCGGCGTTCCACGAGGCCGACGACGAGGAACAGCGCCGTCTGGACCGTGATGTGGTGGACGACGTAGAAGATGGCCGCCGCGGTGCTGGCAGCGGTGGCGAGCGCCACCCCGAAGATCATGTAGCCGATGTGGCTCACCAGGGTGAAGGACAGCAGTCGTTTCACGTCGTCCTGTGCGACCGCGCCGAGGATGCCGACCAGCATCGTGGCGAGCGCCAGGACGAGCAGGACCACCTCGACCACCTCGTTCCTCGGGAAGAGGAGCGTCTGGGTGCGGAGGATCGCGTAGACGCCGACCTTCGTGAGCAGCCCCGCGAACACGGCGGTCACCGGCGCGGGTGCCGTCGGGTAGGAGTCGGGGAGCCAGGCGGACAGCGGGAAGATGGCCGCCTTGATCCCGAAGGCGAGCAGGAGCAGTGCCTGGATGCCCAGCCGGATACCGGGTTCGACGTCGGGCAGGCGCTCCGCGAGCTGAGCCATGTTCACGGTGCCCGTTGCCGCGTAGGTCAGGCCGACAGCCAGGAGGAAAATGATCGAGCTGAGCAGTGCGACGACCACGTAGACGCTGCCGGCACGGATTCGCTCGACGGTTCCGCCGAGTGTGAGCAGGACGTAGGAGGCGGCGAGCAGGATCTCGAACCCGACGAACAGGTTGAACAGGTCGCCAGCGAGGAAGGCGTCCGCGACCCCGGCCGCCAGGATGAGGTACGTCGGATGGAAGATCGCGACGGGGAGAACGCCACGGCGCCGGGCCTCGTCGGCGTCGGGATCCTGTGCCTCCAGGATCCGGCGGATGGCCTCCGAGTCCTGGACGGCGGGCGCTGCCCGGCCGCCACCGTCGGCGATGCCCTGTGCCATCGAGTACAGCAGCACGCAGAGCAGGACGACGCCGCTCACCAGCAGCATGAGTGCGGCGAGAGGGTCGGCCACCAGGTTGACCCCGACGGGTGCGGCCCACCCGCCGACGTCGATCACGACCGGTGCGTCGCGGGCGGCGACCAGGAGGCCCGCCGCGGCGGCCACCACGACCGACAGCGCGGTCACGGAGATGATCCGTTGCGCGCGCTCGTACCTGTGGAGCGCCAGGGCAAGCCCGGCCGCGAACAACGGGACCAGTACGGGCAGGGGGACGAGCGTCTGCACCGACCACGGATTCACGTGTCGCCACCTCCACCGTCGGTGGGAGAGATGGGCCGCCGTCGCGGGCCGGGGTCCGGGAGCGCGACCTCGTCCCGGACGGTGGCCGCCTCCTCGTCCAGCGTGACGCGGGACTCGAGCGCGTCGCTGTCGGCGTACGACGGCGCGTCCCGCTCGGCGAGCTGTGCGATGCGGGTATCCTCCAGGTCGTCCTGGACCTCGTCGTGCCCATGCAGTTGCCAGGAGCGATACGCCATGGCCAGCACGAACGCGACGAGAGCAAGCGTGATCACGATCGCGGTCAGGATCATGGCCTGGGCCAGCGGGTCGCTCATCGGCTCCGTCCCGGTGTCCGGGCCGGTGATCGGCGGCGCTCCGGCGCGGCCGCCGGCGACGAGGATCGCGAGGTTGACGCCGTTTCCCAGGAGCATGAAGCCGAGCAGGACACGGGTGAGCGATCGTTCCAGCAGCAGGTAGACGCCCGTCGCGAACAGCACTCCGACGGCGAGGAGCAGAGCGGCCGAAGGCACGGTGTCGAGGACCGTCATACGGGATCACCCCCGGTGGTGGCGGTACGTTCGCTGGGTTCGGGAGACCGTGAGCCGGTCTCGGCCTGGCGGTCCAGTTCCGCGCCGAAGCTGCGCAGGATGTCGATGACCAGACCGACGACGAGGAGGAACACCCCGATGTCGAAGAACAGGCTGGTGACCAGGTGCACGTCACCCAGCACCGGCAGATGCAGGTCCACGATCGTGCTCTCGAGCGCCGCCTGGCCGGCCAGCAGTGCGGCGAGGCCTACACCGGCCGAGAGGAACAGGCCGGTGCCGAGCACGAGGCCCGGATGTACGGGTGCGGCTGCTCCGAGCTCGAAGCGTCCCCCGGCGAGGTAGCGGATGGTCAGGGCAAGGCCTGTCACCAGACCCGCCGCGAAACCCCCGCCCGGCGCGTTGTGTCCACTGAACAGCAGGAACAAGGCGAACAGGATCATGGGGTGGAACATGATCCTGGTGAGCACCTCGAACAGCACCGACCGTTGGCCCGGTTCGAGCGTGGGGCCGGTCAGCAGCCACTCCCGCCGTTGTTCCGGCTGAGCGCCGGTGCGCGGAGGCCGTTCGACGGCCTGCAGTGCGGCGGCACGGTCGAGGCGTAGGGCGTCGCTCCTGCTCTGGCGCAGGAACACGAGCGAAGCGACCCCGGTCGCTGCCACGAGGAGCACCGAGATCTCACCCACCGTGTCCCAGGCACGGATGTCGACGAGCGTGACATTGACGACGTTGTGCCCGCCTCCGAAGGTCTCGGCCTCCTCGGGGAAGTCCACCGACACCGGCAGGTGCCTTCGTGCGAGCGGCGCGACCGCCACGAGCATCATGACGACGAGGCCCGTGGCCACACCGATGGCCAGCCGCACCCACCGGCTCGCGGCCAGCGGCCGGTCCGAGAAGTAGGGCGGCAGGCGGCGCAGGACCAGGATCATCACGATCAGGATCAGCGTCTCGGCCAGCACCTGAGTCAGGGCGAGGTCCGGGGCTCCGTGCAGCACGAACAGAGCGGCGTTGCCGTATCCTGCCACCCCCACGAGAATCACGGCCTTCAGCCGGCGTCGCGCGTTGGCGGTGAGGACGGCAGCCACCGCGACGACCAGCACGACGGCGAGCTGTGCCGGACGGTCCCACGGCACCACGGTGAAGGGGCCGAGTTGCAGGATCTCGCCACCGTCGGCGCGCGATACCGCCGGGAACGCGGTGTCGCCGGGCCGGTCGGCAAGGCCCCAGGCAAGGCCGAGCCCGGGGCCGACGACCAGGGCGACGAGGATCACGCCCAGGTAGAAGGGCAGGGATCCGCGCTGCGTGCCGGCGGTCACGGCACCCGCCAGCCGCTCGAGCCTTCGCGTGAGTCGCCGGTAGACGACGTCGGCACCGACCGGAGACCAGAGGGAGTCCTGGAGCCGCTCGACCCGATCGCGGTACAGGAACGCGAGAGCGCCGGCGAGCAGGACCGCGGCGGTGACCGCGAGCGCTGGTGTCAGGCCGCCCCAGAGGGTGAGGTGCCCGGGTTCGCCGGTGGGGTAGGTGTCCGCGTACGGTGCGAGGAGTCGCTCGCCGATCCCGGGCGCGAGGGCGACGACGAGGCCGAGGACGGCCAGGAGGAAGGGCGGGGCCACCATCCAGAACGGCTGCGGGTGTGCGGGGACCGGCACGATGTCGTGCCGGCCGGCCGTGGCGGTGTCTGGGCCGGGCGGGCCGGGTGGGGAGGAGAGCCGGGGCTTGAAGGCACCCCAGAGGAAGCGGAGCCCGTACGCCACGGTGAGCGCCGACCCCACGGCGACGACACCGGTCGTGACCATGGCGAGGGTGCCGCCGCCATGGGTCCAGGCCTCCAGTGCGGCCTCCTTGGCGACATAGCCGGCGAAGGGTGGCAGCCCGATCATCGAGGCTGTCGCGAGCGCTGCGGCCAGTGCCGTGAGAGGGAGCCTGCGACCGACGCCGGCGAGCCGGCGCAGGTCACGGGTGCCGGTCGCCGCGTCGACGATGCCCACGACCAGGAACAGACTGGCTTTGAACATGGCGTGTGCACCCAGGAGGGCCAGGCCGGCGAGAGCGGCGGCCCGTGTTCCGTAACCGAGGAGCAGCGTGAGGAGTCCGAGCTGGGAGACCGTACCGAACGCGAGGATCAGCTTCAGGTCGTGCTGGCGCAACGCGCGGTACCCGCCGAGCAGGAGCGTGGTGCCCCCGAGTGCCAGGACGACGGCGCGCCACGCCACGAGGTCGGAGAAGGCGGGCGCGAACCGCGCCACCAGGTAGACGCCCGCCTTCACCATGGCCGCGGCGTGCAGATAGGCCGACACCGGGGTGGGAGCTGCCATTGCGGCGGGCAGCCAGAAGTGCGTCGGGACGAGGGCGGACTTGGTGGCCGCGCCGGCGAGGAGGCACAGGACCGCGATGGTCACGGCGGGTCCGGACGGCGGTGCGGCGACGATCGCCGAGACGCTCCAGGTTCCGGCGGTCACCCCGAGCACCACGACGCCGACCAGCATCGCCAGGCCGCCGGCCGTGGTCACGATCATCGCCTGCATGGCCGCGCGCCGTGATGAGGTGCGGTCCATGTAGTGGCCGATCAGCAGGTAGGAGAACACCGCGGTGAGCTCCCAGAACACGAGCAGCACGAGCATGTCGTCGGCGACGACCAGACCCGCCATGGAGCCGGCGAACGCCACCAGGAAGCCGCCGAACCGGCCGAGCCCGTGCGCGTCGCGGGCGAAGTAGGAGCTGCAGTAGAGCAGTACCAGGGTGCCGACCGAGCCGACCACCAGGAGCATCATCCAGGACAGTGTGTCGAGCCGGAGGTCGACGGCGATGCCCAGCGCGGGTATCCAGGGCAGGTGCTCGGCCGGGGCGCGCCCGGCCAGGATGTCGCCTGTCTGGTAAAGGGCGTACGCGGCCGCCGTCGCGGGGGCCAGGGCGAGTACCCAGAACGCCCGTCGCCCGAGGCGGGCGACGAGGGCGGGCGCCGCCAGGGCGACGAGCGCATGCGCGAGAAGTACTGCAAGCACGTCCGCTCCGTCCTGTCAGGGTCGAGAATCGGTCGCCGGTACCGGCCGAGCGAGGCGGGATGTCTGTCGCGGCCGGCGCCGCGCGCGGCACCGCGCGTCACGGGGCCGGTCTCCCAGTCCTGCGCGCGCCATGACGTACCGCGTGGCCAGTGCCACGAGGACGAGCAGGCCGGCGACCAGAAGTGCTCCCAGGTCCATGCACCATGGTTTCCGGCCTGGATGGCGGCGGACAATGGGGTCTGTCCCTCATTTCTCACGAGCGATGGTCTGGGAGGCTGAACAGCATGCCCCGCCTGTCGATGCCGTTGTTCTGGCGTGTCTGTCTGATCAATGGTGCGGTGTTTCTCCTGGGAACGCTTGTCCTCGCGCTGTCACCGGCGACGGTTTCGGCGCGGCCGCTGTTGTCCGAGTTGGTTGTCCTCCTGCTGGGCCTGACCGTGATCGTGCTGGTGAACGGTGCTTTGCTGCGGACGGTGCTGCGTCCGCTGGACCGGTTGACCGCCGTGACGGGCCAGATCGATCTGCGGCATCCTGGCCTGCGCCTGGACGAGGAGGAATCCGGCCCGGCGCGTCCGCTGGTGCGCGGGTTCAACGCGATGCTGGAGCGGCTGGAGGTGGAACGCTCGACGAGTACCGCTCGCGCGCTGCAGGCGCAGGAGGCGGAACGGCAGCGCATCGCTCAGGAGCTGCACGACGAGGTGGGGCAGAGTCTGACCGCGGTTCTCCTCGGGCTTCGGCATCTCATGGACACCGCTCCCGAGCGATCGCGAGCCGAACTGGACGAACTGCGGGGCACGACCCGTACGAGCCTGGAAGAGGTACGCCGAATCTCCGAGCGCCTGCGGCCCGGCGATCTGACGGAGCTCGGGCTGGTCAGCGCACTGGCAGGCCTGGCCCGCGCGACGTCGGCGCGCAACGGGCCGGTCGTCCGGCGGAGCCTGCCCTCCGCGGTTCCCGAGCTGTCCTCCGAGACCGAGCTCGTGATCTACCGTGTCGCGCAGGAGGCCCTGACGAATGTGGTGCGTCACGCGCGTGCCGGGACCGTCGACCTCAGCCTCGCCCTGTCGGACGCCGGCCTCGTCCTCCGCGTCGTGGACGACGGCGTGGGGATTCCCCCCGGTGCGATGGGGGCCGGGATCCAGGGGATGCTGGAGCGCGCCCAGATGATCGGCGGCGAGCTGGACGTACGCTCCCACGGGGAGCGTGGGCGCCGGTCGGGTACGGAAGTGCGGCTCAGCCTTCCCCTGCCGCGGAGGGCCGAGCCGTGACGGTGCGCATCCTCCTCGCCGACGATCACACCCTCGTCCGCAGTGGTGTCCGCCGGATCCTGGAGTCGGAACCCGACCTCGAGGTCGTCGCGGAGGCGGCCGACGGCGCCGCCGCCGTCGAGCTCTCGCGCTCGATGCACCCTGACCTCGTCGTGCTCGACGTCTCGATGCCCCGGCTGACCGGCCTGCAGGCAGCCCGGGAGATCTCCCGGCGGCTCCCCGGGGTGCGCACGCTCATCCTGTCCATGCATGACAACGAGCAGTACTTCTTCGCCGCGCTCAAGGCGGGCGCCAGCGGCTACGTGCTCAAGTCGGCGGCGGACGAGGACCTGGTCGAGGCATGCCACGCCGCCATGCGCGGCGAACCGTTCCTGTACGCCGGGGTCACCAGCACGCTCGTGGGAGATTTCCTCGAACGGATGCGCCGCGGCGACAGCGCACCTCATGCCGTGCTCACGCCACGTGAGGAGGAGGTGATCAAGCTGATCGCCGAGGGCCGCACGTCACGGCAGATCGCCGCTGAGCTGGTGATCAGCCACAAGACGGTGGAGCGACACCGCGCCAACATCCTGACCAAGCTCGGGATGCGGGACCGGACCGAGATGACCCGGTACGCGATCCGAGCCGGGCTCGTGGAACCGTGAATGCCCGCTGTCGCCCGGCGTGCATGGGATACCGTCGGCGTACCTCCAGACGAAGGGAAAGACCGTGGACGTGGAGCGCACCGAGTTGCCCGGGATCGGTGTCCGGTTCGAGTTCGAGACCAAGCGGGGGGTGCGTCTCGGCATCGTCGCCCACCGCGAGGGCCGGCGCGACTTCATCCTCTACGACCCCGACGACTCCGATACCGCTCTCGATTGCATCACGCTGGACTCCGACGAGTCGGCGTCCGTGGGTGAACTGCTCGGTGGCGGCCGTGTCGTGGAGAAGCTCAGCCGCCTGCACCGCGAGATCGACAACCTGGTCTCGCGTCAGCTCCTGGTCGACGCCACCAGCCCTTACGCCGACCGGCCCCTCGGCGACACCCGCACCCGCACCCGCACGGGCGCCTCGGTCGTCGCCGTGATCCGGGACTCGGGCGTGGAGACCGGCCCCTCTCCGTCAACGGTCCTGCACGTCGGCGACCGCCTCGTGACCATCGGTACGGAGGAAGCCGTCGGCAAGGCCGGCCGTATCCTGCGCGGGCTCGAGTAGCCATTGCACCACCTCGTGGAAGTCTTCCTGCAGCTCGGCCTGGTGATCCTGAGCCTGGGCGTCCTGGGTGCGTTCGCCGGCAAGGTGGGGATCTCCGCCATCCCGCTCTACCTGCTCGCGGGGCTGGCCTTCGGGATCGGTGGCATCCACGACCTCGGGGAGATCGCCGACTTCCTCGCCATCGGGGCGGAGATCGGCATCGTCCTGCTCCTGTTCACGATCGGCCTCGAGTACACACCGCGCGAACTGGTCGGCACCATGCGCACCTCCTGGAGGGGCGCGGTCGTCGACCTGGTCCTCAACGCCACCCCGGGCGTGGTGTGCGCCCTGCTGCTCGGCTGGGGGCCTCTGGCCGCGGTCGTGTTCGGCGGCGTGACCTACATCTCGTCCTCGGGCATCATCGCCAAGGTCCTGACCGACCTGGGCTGGCTCGGTAACCGCGAGACCCCGACCGTCCTCTCGCTGCTCGTGGCCGAGGACCTCGTCATGGCGATCTACCTGCCGATCGTCACCACCGTCCTCGCGGGCCTCGCGTTCGCGCAGGCCGCCTGGGGCCTCGCACTGGCCCTGCTCGCCGTCGGGGCCGCGTTCCTGGTCGCCTCCCGCGGAGGCAGCGCGCTCTCGCGGTTTCTCGCCTCGCCCAGCGACGAGATCCTGATGCTGAAGGTCCTGGGCGTCATCCTCGTCGTCGCCGGACTCGCCGAGCAGGTGCACGTCTCGGCCGCGGTGGGAGCGTTCTTCGTCGGTATCGCCCTCTCAGGCGAGGTATCCCACCAGGCCGAACGCATCCTGCAGCCCCTGAAGAACCTGTTCGCGGCCTTCTTCTTCGTCAACTTCGGACTGCAGACCGACCCGCAGTCGCTCCCACCCGTCCTCACCGTCGCGGCCGTCCTGGCGGTGGTGACGATCGGCACGAAGTTCGCCACCGGCTGGTGGGCGGCCCGCAGTACCGGGTCGGCCTTCAGCGGCCGACTGCGTGCCGGGCTGCTGCTCCTGCCGCGTGGAGAGTTCTCCATCGTCATCGCCGGACTCGGGGTCTCGGCCGGGCTCGATCCGGAACTGGGTGCCCTGGCCGCCGCCTACGTGCTGATCCTCGCGGCGATCGGGCCCCTCGCGCCACGCCTGGCCGCTCCGATCACCAGCGGCCGCCGCAAGCGCCTCCGCGGCAGCGGGCCGAAGCCTCCGCCGCTCCAGGAACCAGGCCTGGCACGTCCACCGGTGCGGACCTGACCGTCGCGGTTCATCGCGATCGTGTCGCGCGAGATTCCACCGGATCGCGGCCTCGTCGGGCCTCGTCCGGCCTCGTCCGGCCCGATCGCGGCCTCGTCCGGGTTCACTCGGGTTCAGAACAGGGGACCTGCGGCGAAGCGTTTCGCCGCAGGTCCCCTGTTCAGGCGATCGGTGTCAGCGGATCACGTAGAGGTGGCTCGTCGCCGTCGTTCCTGATGCCGCCACCAGGCGGACCCGGCCGGAGAGCTCCTTCGAGCTCCTCACGGTGAGGCTCTTCATGCCCCAGGTCGACCTGCGTGTGTCCACCGTGCCCAGCCGCGTGGAACCGACATAGACGTGAACCTTGCCCATCGTGGGGCCCGTGGCCATGTGCAGGCGGACGGCGCGGACGCGGTAGGACCTGTCGGTCCGGGTCTGCGCGGCGCCACGGGTGCCGTTGATCATGAGCTCACCCGAGTAGCCGACGGGGATCCCGACCTCCCTGGCGTACGTGACGTGAGCGCTCGACCGCTCCACCCCGAACCGCCAGTCCGCCGGTGCGTTCGAACACCGCCAGGGCGACCAGGCGCTGACGTTCCCCGCGCGGTCCTTGACCCGCACGCGGGCACATGCCTGGTCGACCGGGTTGAGCGTGAACCGGCGCGAGGTGCTCGTCAGCCAGCCGCTGGTCGACGTCGAGCTCAGGCCCGCCGACTCGAACGACGCCTTGGTCTGCCGCTGGTACCGGTACACGCCCTTGTCGTCCTTCCCGGCGTAGCTGAACGTCGGATGCCACTGGACGAGGCCGGACTTCCAGTCCGACCAGGTGGGCATCCACCGCTTCATCGTGGCCTTCGACACCTTGGGCTTGATCCCGTCCACGTAGGTGCACCGGAGCTTGGACCAGGCGGATACGTTCCCCGCCAGGTCACGAGCCTTCACCTGGAAGCAGACGGTCCGGGACTTCGCCCGCCCCTTCGTGTACGAGGTGTCCTTCCCCATGGACGCGTAGGTCCACGCGACCGTGCGCTGCCCGCGCGGCGTGGCGCGGTGCCGCAGCGTGTAGCGGTCGATCCCGCCCTTGTCCTCGGCGGACCACCGGAACGTCACCTTCGTCGTCGTCCCGGTCGCCTTGATCGCCGTGGGCAGGCCGCGCGAGGTGATCGACGGCGCGGCACCGTCGATCTGCACGCATCGCTCGGCGCTCCAGGACCCGAGGTTGCCGGCGTTGTCCTTCGCGCGGGCTTGCCAGCAGGTGCGGGAGCCGGCCGGAGCCGTGGCGTCACGGCTGGTCCCGACGACGAAGGGCGCGCTCCACGCACCGAACCGGTCGTGGCCGCGCGGACGGGTCCGGTGGCGGGCCTCCGTTCGGCGGACGCCGGAGGCCCGGTACTGGTCGTCGGGCGTGGCGTCCGCGTCCGACGACTTGAAGGTCACCGTGTAGGCACGCGTGGCGGACCAGGTGCTGCCGCCCATGGTGACCGACGGCGCGGCGGAGTCCGGTGCCACGGTGAGGACGTCCGAGATGACCGGTGTCAGATCGACGGCGTACAGCGCGTCGCCGGAGGCGAACACGCCCAGATCGCCGTGGCCGTCGAACCTCGCGGGCGAGGTCGGCGCGCCCAAGGCGTAGCCGATCACGCCGGTCCACGGGTTCATCACGGCCGGCCGCTCGTGGATGTCGTCCGAGACACCGATCAGCACGCCGTCGTTGAGGGACCAGCTGTCACTCACGTCCCCGCCCGAGCCATAGGTGATGAGGGCGGGCCGGTAGACGTCTCGGTCGTGCAGGGAGTACTCACCGCTCGAACAGCGCACGAGGGTGAAGCGGCCGTCGAAGCCGACGGGCTCACCTTCTGGGTGGGAGTCGTCGCACAGCGTGTCCTCGGTCGCGAGGACTCGTCCCGTGGGCACGTCGACGTGGCGGAGATCGTTCGTGTCGACGGTGGCGATCAGCGATTCCGCGGCGCGATACCCCCCGAAGGACGTGGTCAGCCGGTGGCCGAGCGGGACTGCCGCGACCGAGCTGCCCGAGATCGCGTCCTGGATCGTGACCGACGTTCCGTCGAGGGAACTCACGTGCCGCCCACCCCGGTCCACCTGGTACTCGTCCGGGATGACGCGGTGAGCGCCGTCCGGCACGCGCACGACCGCGTCGCCGACTCCGGCCAGCGAACCGCGCACCAGGTCTCCCTCCGCAGCGCGGAGCCCTTCCATGCCGTCGACCTGATGCCATGCGGGATCGGTGCCGTTCCGGTCGCGGGTCCACACCTGGGGGGAGAGCCCGTCGTCGGCGACCTCCAGCACGATCAAGCTGTCGGTCAGCTCGACGCGAGTGATGGTTCCGCCGGGTAGCTCGTCCGCGGTGGCGAGAACGGTGGAGGGCAGTTCGACCGTGGTCATCGCCGCGGCGGCGGGCTCACCGCCGGTGACGAGGGTGGTGCCGACGAGTGCCGTGACCGCGACGCCGGCGGCCCACTGCGTCGCCTGGCCGCGCGGGCGCGCGAAGAGGTACGGAAACATGGGGGTGGTTGGCCTTTCGGTCCGTCACGGCGCCGTTCGTCGATGAGCCGACGCGAGGGTTCGACGGAAGACTATCCGCTGGATCGACCGTCCGGCGCCGACCGAGCGGGTGAAAGGTCCCGCTCGCGAACGGTAGCGACCCGCCACTCCGTGGCTACCATGACCATGGCGGACATGCGCGAGATACGAGGTGCGGTATGGGTGGACGCGTCGTCGTGGTGGGTTCGGCCAACGTCGACGTGGTCGTCGAGGTCCCGCATCATCCGCGGGACGGCGAGACCGTGCTCGGCGGTGACGTCCGGCGGACCCCGGGAGGCAAGGGCGCGAACCAAGCGGTGGCCGCGACGCGGGGAGGCGGTGCGGAGACGACGTTCGTCGGTGCCGTCGGGCGCGACGAGTCCGCGGAGCTGCTGCTGTCCTCGCTGGAGCGCGCCGCGGTCCGGACGGACCTCGTGGACCGGGTCGACGCGGCGACCGGTACGGCGCTCATCACCGTCGCCCCCGACGGCGGGAACGCGATCGCCGTGGCCCCGGGGGCGAACTCTCACGTGCGGGTCGATGCGGCGCGGTCCGCGCGCATCGCGGAGGCCGACGTCGTCCTGCTCCAGCTGGAGATCCCGGTCGACGTCGTCCGTTCCGCCGCCGCCGCGAAGCGTCCGGATGGGCGGGTGGTGCTGAACGCGGCGCCGTCGCGACGGCTGCCGGCCGGCGTGTGGTCGCTGGTCGACATCCTGGTCGTCAACGAGACCGAGGCGGCGGACCTGGCCGGCGGTCTGCCCGGCCCGACGACGACAGGAACAGGCCTGGACGACACCACGGTTGATCCCGCGGCACTGGTCGAGGCGCTGCTGGACCGGGTTCCCGCCGTCGTGGTGACGCTGGGCGCGGAGGGAAGCCTCGTCGCCGAGCGGGGGAAACGTCCGCTCGCGATCCCGGCCCTTCCCGTCCGGGCGGTCGACACCACCGGTGCCGGTGACACCTACTGCGGCGTGCTCGCGGCGGCCCTCTCGCGGGGTGCGTCCCTGGACGACGCCGCTCGCCTCGCGACGGCGGCGGGAGCTCTCGCCGTCACGTGCCCGGGCGCGCAGGACGCGATCCCGACGGCTGCGGACGTGGCGGCACTGGCTGCCGGTAGCACGACGGCTACCGGCCGTACAAACCGGCACCCGTGATGCCGAGGACGGCGAGCCGGTCGCGTGTGCGCTCGTACGAGCCGATCCCCCTCGGCCCGGATGCGCCGGACAGGGTGTGCCGTCGCGCGCGGACCCTCCGTCCGCGAGACGACCGGGCCGAGCCGGCACCTCGGGTGTCGGCTCGGCCCTGGGTTCCGAAGGGTCAGGCGTGCTTGCCCGCGGTACCTTCCTGGCTCTCGAACTCGTCGAAGGCGTAGGTGTCGTTGGCGGACTTGCTGTCGCCGCCCTTGTCGGGCGCCGCGTCCGCCTCGGCGGATTGCGGGGTCGCGTCGACCGTCGCGAGGTCCGGCTCCGCGGAGAGACCCGAGCTTGCGTCGTCCTTCGAATCCGACGCGCTGTCGGACGCCGTCTTGTCGTCCGCCGCGCTGGACGTCCACGGCGTCGCCTCCGTGACCTTGTTCGCTCCCGCGCGCGCGGCCGAACCGGCCTTGCCCGCCGCCGACCGGGCGGCCGACGTGGCCTTCTCGGCCGCGACCGACGCCTGCTTGGCGGCGGCGCCCGCGACCTCGCGACCCTTGGCCACGGCGGTCTCGGCGGCGGAACCCACCCGCTGCTTGGCGTCGGAAGCGCCGGCCGAGCCCGAATAGTCCGCAGCCGATGTCTGCTCCCACGGCTCTGCCCACGGATCGCTCTGCGGCTGCGCGCGCTTCCAGAAGACGTAGCCGGCGGCCACCGCGCCGACCCCGACCGCGGCCCAGACCCAGCGCTTGCCGGCGGAGCCCGAATGGGACTCCTTGGCCGCCTGCTTCGCCGCGGCTGACGCGGCCTTGGCCGACGCCTTCTCCGCCGCGGCCGCCGCCTTCTTCGCGGCCCTGGCGGCCCTGCCCTTCAGCGGCGGCGCCGTGGACTCGTCGATCCGGTGCTGCATCTCGGCCGCGTGGGCAGCGGCCTGGTTCGCCGCCGCGACCGCGCGCGGCAGCAGGTCGTCGACGAGCTTGTGGTGTGCCGAGTCGAGGATCGGCGCGGCCTTGTCGGCGGCCTGCCGAACTCGCGGTGCGGCAGCCTGCAGGCCTTCGCGCCATGCCTTCTCCGCGCGAGGCTGGGCCCAGTGGCGCAGCTCGGTGACGCGCGGCTGTGCCCAGTCCTTGGCGTGGATCGCCTGCTCCCTGGCCTGTCCCGCAAGTGCTTCGGCCTGGTGGGCGGCTTTCGCACCCCGCTCGCTCAGCAACGCGGCCGCCGCGGCGGCCTGCTGCTTCAGCTTCTCCGTGTCGACCTGGTGGTCGACGGTGATCTTGCGTCCCATGGAAAGGAACCTCCCGGGATGTCGGCCGTCCAACGATCTGGTATGTAGCACCCACTCTGCCACCGCATGCCCCGCGTGGCGAGGCCGGACACTCGCACAACGTGGAAAGATTGGAGACATGTTCGCAACCCTGCACACTTCCGCCGGTGACATCCGCCTCGAGCTGTTCGGTAACCACGCTCCGAAGACGGTCCGCAACTTCGTGGAACTCGCGCGCGGTGAGAAGCCCTGGACGGATCCTCGTACCGGCGAGGAGCGCAAGGAGCCCTTCTACGACGGCCTGATCTTCCACCGGGTGATCGACGACTTCATGATCCAGGGCGGCTGCCCGCTGGGCACCGGTACCGGCGGCCCCGGCTACACGTTCGACGACGAGATCCACCCCGAGAAGTTCGAGTTCAACGAGAAGTACCTGCTCGCGATGGCCAACGCCGGCAAGCGCCGCAACCCCGTGACCGGTGAGACCGAGGGCACCAACGGCTCCCAGTTCTTCATCAGCACCGCCGAGACGCCGTGGCTGAACGGCAAGCACACGATCTTCGGGAAGGTGGCCGACGACGAGTCGCGCGCCGTCGTCGACGCCATCGGCAAGACCCCGACGCGCCCGGGTGACCGTCCGGTCGAGGACATCACCATCACCTCGGTCACGATCGAAGACTGACCGGAGGGCCGAGACATCACCGACGACGAGGCAAGCGCGGCCCCCGACGCGCAGGCCGGTCCCCCGGTCTGCCCGAGACACCCCGACCGGCCTTCCTACGTCCGGTGCCAGCGATGCGGCCGCCCTGCCTGCCCGGAGTGCCAGCGGCAGGCACCGGTCGGCATCCAGTGCGTGGACTGCGTCAAGCAGGCCGCGAAGCAGGTGCCTCGCCAGACCACCGTCATGGGCGGCACCGCGCGCGCGGGGCGTCCGGTGATCACGCTCGGGATCATCGTGGCCTGCGTGGCGAGCTGGATCGTCCAGGTGGTTCCCGGCTCCGGTTGGACGCAGCTGCTCTGGTTCTGGCCGGTGGGCGGGTACTACGAGCCGTGGCGGTTCGTCACGGCAGCGTTCGTCCACTCGTCGACGATCCCGCCGCTGCACCTGCTGTTCAACATGTTCGCGCTGTGGATCATGGGGCAGTTCCTGGAGCCTCTGCTCGGCAGGGCGAGGTTCTCCGCGCTCTGCTTCGTCTCGGCGGTGGGCGGATCGGTCGGCGTCCTGCTGGCGGCGTTCGGAACGCCCGCTGACGTCGGCAGTGCCTGGTACGTACCGGTGGTCGGTGCCTCCGGCATGGTGTTCGGCCTGTTCGGAGCGGCGATCCCGGTCCTGCGGCGGATGGGACGCAGCGCGGTGCAGATGTGGGTCCTGATCGCGATCAACGCGGTCCTCGGGTTCGTGATCCCGAACGTGTCCTGGCAGGGTCACCTGGGCGGTCTGGTCACCGGACTTGCCATCGGCGCGGCGTTCGCGTTCGTCCCGAGGCGCGCGCAGCGAGTGATCGGCGTCGTCGCTCCGGCAGGCGTGCTCCTGCTCCTCGTCCTGGCCACGGTGGCGAAGTACGAGTTCACCTTGAGTCCGGCCCTCGCGGCCGGTCTGGTCTGACCCGCAGACGGTTCACAGAGGGCGGACGGCGCGCCGTCGGACCGAGGCACCGCGGCCGACCTCGGGACTTTTCCACAGCTTTACCCACAGCTGTGGGAAAGTCTGCCGAGGCCTGTGGACGGGCCGGCGCGGGCGCCGAACCGGCGTCAGCGCCAGCGCGTCGTCAGGCCGAAACCGACGATGATCAGGCCGAACCCGACCGCGAGGTTCCACTGGCCGAGCTGGGGCACGGGCAGGCCCAGGCCCGCGCTCGTCAGATAGAACGTGACGATCCACGCGAGACCCAGGACCATCAGGCCCACCATCACCGGCGCCAGCCAGCGCGGGCTCCCCTCGGGCTTCGCGACCGGGGCGTCGACGGGCTGCGGGGTGGTCTTCTTCTTTCGGGGCTTCGACTCGGGCACGCTCGGGGGCTCCTGTCCGGACGGGTGCCGGCCCTTGGTCGCATCGGCGCGTAAGGGTCGGACGATGGCATTCTCGTGGACTAGCGTAGTGGTCGAGTCGAGCGAACGGTGACGCTGACAGGAGGTTGCCCGTGATCCGACGACGCGGGGGTGCGGAGGTCACGGGTGCGCGCGTGCGTTCCTGGGTGATCGTGGGCAGCGTGCTCGCACTCGCCGGGCTGTTGTTCGTCGCGAGCGGGCGCCACGCGCTCCAGTCCGGCTCGCGTCAGCCCCAGGACATCGCCGCTCTCGTGCAGGCCGAGTCGGCACGGGTCAGTGAGATGTCGGAGCGGGCCTCCGCGCTGAACCGCGAGATCAACGCGCTGACGCTGAGCGACCGGACCGGAACCGACGTTCCGCGGGTGGATCCGCCGATCGCCGAGTGGGAGGGCGTGGCCGCCGGCTCCAGTCCGGTGGCCGGCCCCGGCCTGACGGTCACGCTGGACGACGCACCGGCGTCGTCCCTGGACACCGCTCCCGGCAATCCGCAGCCCAACGACCTGGTGGTGCACCAGCAGGACCTGCAGAACGTCATCAACGCCCTGTGGGTGGGCGGTGCCGAGGCGATGACCCTGCAGGGTGAGCGGGTGACGTCCACCTCGGCGTTCCGGTGCTCCGGAAACATCCTGCTGCTGCACGGCAAGGTCTTCTCCCCGCCGTACGAGGTCACCGTGATCGGGGATCAAGAGGCGCTATCCCAGGCACTGGAGGACGATAAGGGCGTGCAGAACTATCGTGCCTACGTCGACTGGGTGCACCTGGGCTGGGGAGTCCGGACGCACGACCAGGTCGAAGTGCCCGCGTCCCAGTCGGGTGGCGACCTCCGCTACGCCCGTGTCCCGGAAGGAACGGACGTCTTCACGTGAACCGCACTCCCACCTCCGCAGCGCTCTTCCCGACTCCCGCACCACCCGACGGACCACGCCGGCGACACGCGCATCCTGGTGACCGGCGCGGCGGCGGGCTCGTCGCCGGCATCGTCGGCGTGTTCGGGGAACTCCTCGTCACCGTCGGTGTCCTGCTCGGCCTGTTCGTCGTGTGGCAGCTCTGGTGGACCGACGTCGAGGGCAACCGCGCCCAGGATCAGATCGTCGCCGACATGGGCTGGGAGGAGCCGGAGGACGACGGGCCCGAGATCGCCGTCACCACCGAGCACCGTGACGCCCCGCCCGTACCCGACGTGCCCGCGGCGGGCGAGACCTTCGCCCAGATGTACGTGCCGCGCTGGGGCGACGACTACCTCAAGCCGATCGCGGAGGGCACCGAGAAGACGACCGTGCTCGACACGATCGGCATCGGGCACTACGAGGGCACCGGCATGCCGGGAGAGCTCGGCAACTTCGCCACCGCCGCACACCGCACCACGTACGGCAAGCCGTTCAACAAGGTCCACGAGCTGAAGGAGCAGGACGCGGTGGTGGTCCGCACCGAGGACACCTGGTACGTCTACAAGGTCACCGAGTCCGAGATCGTGCTCCCGGAGAACATCGAGGTCATCTCCCCGGTGCCCGGCATCAAACCGGGTGAGCCGCTCCCCGAACTCACCGAGCGGTACATCACCCTGACCACGTGCCATCCCATGTTCTCCGCCGCCGAGCGGTACATCGTGTACGGCGAGCTCGACTACTGGGCCCCCGTCAGCGAGGGCACGCCGAAAGAACTGCTGGAAGAAGGATGACGCGCTGATGTACGCCGCACTGTGGAACTTCCTCCCCGGCCCGACGTGGGCCCGCGCGCTGCTGTGCGCGGGCCTCGGGGTCATCCTGCTCGCCGTCTGCTTCGAGTACCTCTTCCCGTGGCTGAGCGACTACATGCCGTTCAACGAGACCACGGTGGGGGAGTAGAAACGTAGGCTGTCCCGCATGACGCGCATCCTCGTCGTCGACAACTACGACTCCTTCGTCTACACGATCGTCGGCTACCTGAACCAGATCGGGGCCGAGACCGTCGTCGTCCGCAACGACGCCGTGCCCGAGCCCGACGCCGACGGGCGATTCCGCGACGACACCGGAGTCGCCTACGACGGCGTCCTCGTCTCCCCCGGGCCCGGCACGCCGTCCGAGGCCGGCGCGTCCGAGTCCGTCATCCGCGCCTGCGCGCGCTCCCGCACACCGATGCTCGGCGTGTGCCTCGGCCACCAGGCGCTCGCCGAGGTCTACGGCGCGACCGTGACGCACGCCCCCGAACTCATGCACGGCAAGACGAGCGAGGTCTTCGTGTCCGACGACGGCGGCCGTGGCGGGGCGGGCGCGGAAGGTTCCGTCCTCGCGGGGCTCCCCTCGCCGTTCACCGCGACCCGCTACCACTCCCTCGCCGCGACGCCGGAGAGCGTGCCGGAGGACCTCGTGGTCACGTGCGTCACCGAGTCCGGTGTGGTCATGGGTCTGCAGCATCGCGAGCTGCCGCTGCACGGCGTCCAGTTCCACCCGGAGTCGGTGTTGACGGAGGGCGGCCACCGGCTCCTGGCCAACTGGCTGGAGACGTGTGGTCTGGAGGGCGCGGTGGAGCGTTCGACCGGGATGGCACCGCTGGTCGCGGGGTAGCTCGCGGAGCTCGGAGCCGCCGGCCCGGAAGCGGCGCGCAGGGTGAACGACGAAAGGCTCGACCGGTCCGGTCGAGCCTTTCGTCGTGATGTCAGGTCAGCCGTCTCCGCCGGGGAAGAGACCCTCATTGGTGGGGCCGTCCGTCGGGTCGCCCTCCGGTGCCTCGTTGACGACGTAGAGGACGACCTCCGCGCCGGTGTCGACCTCCAGGCCCGGGGCCGGGTTGGTGTTGAACACCGTGCCCGGTTCGTACTGGTCGTTGTCCTCGTAGACGACGTCGTCCGGGTTGCAGTTGATCTGGGCGCCGCCGCAGGCTTCGAGTGCGTCCTCAAGGGTCATCCCGAGGATGTTCTCGGGGATGGTGGTCTTCGAGACGGGTACGGCGACCCAGTAGGTCACCTGTGTGTTCACCTCGATATCGACCGGACCAGCAGGGTTGGTGCGGCTGATCTGACCTTCGCCGACAGCGTCGGTCTGCTCCGTCATCTTGACGCCGTTGAGTCCGAGCTCCCTGAGCTTGGCCAGCATCTGGTCCTCGCTGGTGCCGGTCATGTCGGGGAGAGTGACCTTGCCCGACGCGTACCAGACGTCGACCTCGGTACCTTCGGTGACGGGTGTTCCGCCGGCCGGTTCCGAACGGATCGCTTCGCCGGCCGCATACCCCGAGTTGTTCTCCGGGTTCCACCCACCCAGCTTCAGCCCGAGACCCTCGAGCTCCGTTCGTACCTCGTCCTGCGTCTTTCCCGCGAGGTTCGGAACGCTGACCTCGCCCGGAGCGCCTGAGACGAAGATGGTGACGGTCTCGCCCTCCTCGACGGTCTCCCCGGCGGCCGGATCCGTCTCGCCCGTCGTGTTCCCCGCCTCCCGGTCGGACTCCTCGTCGATCTGCTGGGCACAGTCGAGGTTCGCGCCCTCGATGACGGAGCAGGCCTCGTCGTAGCTCATGCCGGCCTGGATCTCCGGCACGGTCGCCGTCGTCGGCTCCTCGGGCTGGCGGTTGTTGTTGTTCACCGCGACCGCGATGAGGATCGCGGCCAGCGCCGCGATCGCGATCGCGATCAGCGTCCAGATGAGCGTCTTCTTGTTGTCGGTCTCGTTGTCCCGGCGGTCTCCCGGCCCCATCGGCCCGGTCGGGTAGCCCTGGCCCGGTGTCTGGACCGGCGGCTGACCGGTCGTGGGCGGCCCGCCCCACTGCTGGGTGCCGTACCCGCCGACGGGCTGCATCTGCTGGGTGCCGTACCCCGGCGACATCATCTGGGTGGTCTGGCCGCCCATCGCCATCGCGCCCACCATCGGCGCGGAGACCTGGCCGCCGCGCAGCGCGGCCTCCAGGTCTGCCCGGAACTCGGCGGCGGAGCTGTACCGGTGGTCACGGTCCTTGGTCAGCGCCTTCATCGTGATGCGGTCGAGCACGTCCGGGACGTCGACGGCGATCTCGCTCGGCCGCTGCGGCTCCTGCCCCACGTGCTGGTAGGCCACGGCCACGGGGGAGTCGCCCTGGAACGGCGGGCGCCCGGTGAGCAGCTCGAACAGGAGGCATCCGGTGGAGTACAGGTCGGAGCGCGAGTCGACCGTCTCGCCTCGGGCCTGCTCCGGCGAGAGGTACTGGGCGGTGCCGATGACGGCGTTGGTCTGCGTCATCGTCGCCGCGGAATCGGCCATGGCACGGGCGATACCGAAGTCCATCACCTTCACCGCGCCCGTCGGCGTGATCATCACGTTCGCGGGCTTGATGTCCCGGTGCACGATCCCCGCGCGGTGCGAGTACTCGAGCGCGGACAGCACGCCCGTGGTGATCTCGACGGCCTCCTCGATCGGCACGGCCGACCCGTCCGTCAGGATGTCGCGGACCGTGTGGCCTTCCACGAACTCCATGACGATGAACGGGACGGTGATCTCCTTGCCGTTCCCGTCCTTGGTGCGGTCCTCGCCCGTGTCGTACACGGCGACGATCGCCGGGTGGTTCAGCGCGGCCGCCGACTGCGCCTCGCGTCGGAAGCGTGCCAGGAACGACGGATCGTCGGCGAGATCGGAGCGAAGTACCTTGATCGCGACGGTGCGTCCGAGCCGTGTGTCGTGGCCGACGTGCACTTCGGCCATGCCGCCACGGCCGACCAGCTCACCGACCTCGTAGCGGCCGGCGAGCACCCGGGGCGTGTTGTCCACCACTTATACGTCCTTCGAAGATTCGGCCGTCCGCGGTGCGGTCAGCGGCTCGTCAAGGAGCATCATCCCAGAGTTCACGGCTGTAGCCGTGGTGCCAGGACTCAGCATTGCGTCCGTCGTTCCGTAGGAACTGTCACCCAACGGTTGGGCATCCCCACCGTCGTCCCCACCCATGGTGAGCACCAGAACGAGGACGACGGCGCCCAGCAACGCACCGAGCGCGACCAGGGGCCACGGCACGCGGATGCCGAGGCGATCCTCAAGTTCCGCCGCCCAGTGGGCGATACCCGTGGTCACGCTACCCCGGCGGCTCGAGCGACCTGACTGCTCGGCACGGACGTCGCGGCGGGACGGGTAGGTTCGTGAGGCTCCGTCGGACGGCGACAGAGTGCTGGGGATGTACCCGGTCGTGGGGCGGAAGCCCCCCATCGATGATCCGTGCCGGCCGACAGCCTCTCCCTGCGAGCCGGAACCTGAGGTGTCGGCACCGGGCGTGTCGTAGTGATGGGCGGTCTCGGCGTCCGGCACCCCGGAGGCCGGGGCGCCGTGCTGGTGCGGGCGGGGCTGTTGCGCCTGCGGCGTCGGGCCCCAGGGGCTCGGCGGCTCGACCCAGGGGTTCTGCGCCTCGGGCGAGACGGCCGGGGCGGACTGCGGAGTGGCGGTGGCGGTGAACTGCCCGTGCGGCCGTGCAGGCTGTGCCGCGCCCGGAGCTCCCGCCCCGTGCGCCGTCGACCCGGCCTGCGCCGCCCGCCGCGCATCGCTGCGGGAGCGCGCGACCGGCCGCGCCCCGCCCCGCCCGGCCCCGCGGCGGCTGCCGCTGACGTGGCGCGAGGGCCCGGCATCGGCCTGATCGGTCGATCGGGGGCCCGCGACGCGTCGCGTGCCGAACGGGTCGGCGGTGATCTCCCGCGCGAGGGCTTCCATCTCACGGGCGAGCGTCTCGGCGGAGGCGAACCGGTGCGCCGGATCCTTCTCCAGCATCTGCATGATCAGCTCGGACATGCCGGGGTGGACCGACGACGGCAAGGGCGGCACGGGCGCGTTGACGTGCGCGATCGCGATGTCGACAGGGCTCCTGCCCGTGAACGGGCGCCGGCCCGCCGACGCCTCGTAGGCGACCACGCCGAGGGCGTAGATGTCGGACGCACCCGTCGCGGACTGGCCCACGGCCTGCTCGGGCGACAGGTACTGGGCCGTGCCCATGACCATGCCCGTGGCCGTCATGGGCACCTGGTTCTGCGCCACGGAGACGCCGAAGTCCGTGATCTTCACCGTGCCGGAGTGCTCCAGGAGGATGTTGCCCGGCTTGACGTCGCGGTGCACGACGCCGGCCGCGTGCGCGGCGTGCAGGCCGCGGGCGGTCTGGGCGAGCAGCGGGAGCAGACGCTGGGCCGGCAGCACCGGCTCGCGCTCCAGGAGGTCGGCGAGCGGTTCCCCGAGCACGAGCTCCATCACGAGGTAGCCGGCGCCCTCTTCCTCGCCGTAGTCGTACATCTGGGCGATGTTGGGATGCAGCAGCGTCGAGGAGTTGCGCGCCTCGGTCCGCAGCCTCCGGAGGAAGTCCTCGTTCCCCGTGTACTCCTCGCGCAGCACCTTGATGGCGACCTCGCGGGTGAGCTTCTCGTCGAAGGCGACCCAGACCTCGCCCATGCCACCGATGGCCAGGCGGCGCACCAAACGGTAACGCCCCCCGACCAGCACGCCTTCGACGGGGCGCATCAGTTGATCGCCGCCTCGAGGATCGCCTTCGCGATCGGCGCGGCGAGCGTGCCCGAGGCGGTGTCCTCGGTGGAGCTGCCCGCGTTCTCGAGCACGACGGCGACGGCGACCTGCGGGTCGTCGGCCGGCGCGAAACCGGTGAACCACAGCGTCGGCTGCCGGTTGCCGCCGTTCTCGGCCGTCCCCGTCTTCCCCGCGACGGACACGCCCGGGATCTGCGCGTTGGTGCCGGAACCGTCCTCGACGACGTTGATCATCATCTCCCGGAGGGCGTCGGCCGTCGAGGAGGAGATGGGGTTGGCGAGCGTGCTGGGGTTCGTCTTCTCGACCACCTCGAGATCGCTGTCGCGGATGCTCTCGATCAGGTAGGGCTCCATCTCGGTGCCGCCGTTCGCGACCGTGGCGCTCAGCATCGCGACCTGAAGCGGCGTGAGGCGGACGTCGCCCTGGCCCATGCCGGTGAGTTCGATGCGGTCGACGGAGTCGGGATCCTCGTTGTCGAGGCCCGGGTAGCCTCCGGCGGCGGTGCCCATCGGCACCTCCAGGCGCTCGTCGAAGCGGAAGTCCTCGAACATGTCCCGCATGCCGTCCGCGCCGACCTCGCCACCGAGCCACAGGTAGGCCGAGTTGCAGGAGGTGCGCAGCGCGTCGGCGAGAGTGATCTCGGTCTGGCCCGAGACGCAGTCGTAGCCGCCGAAGTTGTCGATGGTGGTCTGCGTGTTGGTCAGCTGGTACCCGTTGGGCGCCGGGACCTCGGAGTCCGGGGTGAACTCACCGCCCTCGATCGCGGCGGCCGACGTGAAGATCTTGAACGTCGAACCGGGCGGGTAGAGCGCCTCGATGGTGCGGTTGTTCAGCGGTGAGTACGGGCTGAACTGCTCCGACCCGTCACTGGTGTTGATCTGAGGCTTCGCGTTCGCCAGGTTCTGGTAGGTCTCGGTCACCGCGCCGCTGTCGTGGACGGCCAGGGAGTTCGGGTCGTACGACGGCTTCGAGACCATCGCCAGGATCGCGCCGGTGCTCGGGTCGAGGGCGACGGCCGCACCCGTGTAGTCCCCGAGGGCCTCCCAGGCGGCCCGCTGGATCTTCGGGTCGATCGTGGTGTCGACCGACGATCCCGTCGCCTCCTGGCCGGTGATGAGGTTCTGGAGCTGGTCGAGCCAGAGCGAGTCGGCGCGGCCCGAGAGGTAGTCGTTCGCGGTGCGCTCCAGTGCGACCGTGTTGCCGTTCACGGCGAAGAACCCCGTGATCGGCGCGTACATCTTCGCGATGCCCTCGTCGCCGTCGGCGTACACGCGCTGGCGGCCGTAGTTGTCGTCCACCGGCACCGAGATGACAACGTTCTCGTCGCCCACGACGATGGGGCCACGGGCAGCACCGAGGTCCCGGTAGATCTTGCGCACGTTCCGCGTGTCGCCGTAGAGCTCGTCCGCCTGGACGTACTGAATCCACGTGGTGGACACCATGAGCACCAGGAACATGGCCATGACCACCGTGGACAGGCGGCGCAGGGTCGTGTTCACGCCTGGTCACCTCCGTCGTCGTACCGGATCGGGGCGTGCATCTGTGTCATCTCGTCGCTCGGCGACGGCATGTTCTGGCGCGCCGCCTCGCGGTTCGCCTGGCTCGCGCCGGGGCCCACCTCGATCGCGCCGTCGGCACCCGGATGTCCCGCGGCAGCTGGTGCCGGAGCCGCGAGCTGGCCCCTCGTCGGCAGGGCGGACGGCCGTCGCGCCGCGTCCGACATGCGCAGCAGCAGCGCGATGACGATCCAGTTCGCCAGGAGCGACGAACCACCCTGAGCCATGAAGGGCAGCGTCAGGCCGGTCAGGGGGATGACACGAGTGATACCGCCGACGACGACGAAGAGCTGCAGGGCCATCACGAACGCGAGACCGCCGGCGAGCAGCTTGCCGAAGCCGTCACGCACGCCGATCGCGTTGCGCAGGCCACGCTGCACGATCACGAGGTAGAGCAGGAGGATCGCGAGCAGGCCGGTGAGGCCGAGCTCCTCGCCGAACGCGGCGTAGATCATGTCGGAGAACGCGAACGGGATGCGTGAGGAGTAGCCCTCGCCCCAGCCGACACCGAACATGCCGCCGAACGCCATGCCGAACATGCCCTGGGCGACCTGGAAGGAGCCTCCGACCGCGTTGTACAGGTCGACGTCGAGCGGGTCGAGCCAGATCCGCACGCGCCGCTGGACGTGGCCGAACATCGTCCAGGCCGCGAACGCACCGACGACGAACATCGCCATACCGACGGCGACCCACCCGCCGCGCTCGGTGGCGAGGTACAGCATGCCCACGAACAGGCCGAAGAACAGGAGAGACGTCCCCAGGTCCTTCTGGCCGACGAGGACCATCAGCGAGACCGCCCAGACCACGAGGATCGGGCCGAGGTCCCGCAGGCGGGGGAGCTGCAGGCCGAGCACCTTCTTGCCGGCCAGCGCGAGCGTGTCGCGGTTGGTCACGAGGTAGCCCGCGAAGAAGACGGCGAAGAGGATCTTGGCGAACTCGGCGGGCTGCAGCGAGAACCCGGCGAAGTTGATCCAGATCCGTGCGCCGTTGATCTCCTGGCCCAGGCCGGGAATCAGCGGGAGCACGACGAGCACGAGGGCGAGGACCATCACCGTGTAGGTGTACTTGCGCAGCACCCGGTGGTCCCGCAGGAAGAAGAGCACCGCGCAGGCCACGACGACGCTCAGTGCCGTCCACATCAGGTGGCGCTCGGCGTTCGCGCCGATCATGTCGTCCATCTGGAGCCGGGTGATCATCGCCAGGCTCATGGTGTTGAGCAGCATCACCGCGGGCAGGATCACCTGGTCCGCGTACGGCGCCCGGAACCGGAGCACGAGGTGCGCGGTCAGCGAGAGCGCCGAGAGCACCAGGACGTTCGCCCAGAAGCCGTCGGGCAGGCGGTCGTCGATCGAGTAGCCGACCATGGCGAGGCCGCCGAGCCCGAGCGCGAGCGCGATCACGAGCATCACCGCCTCGGCGGCTCGGCTCGGCACGTTCTCCTCCAACGGGGCCGCGTCCGGCATGCCCGGGGGAGTCTTCTCCGAGACCATGCTCATCCGTTCGCCCCCCCGCCGCTGTCAGAGTTCGAGCCCCCGCCGTCTCTGTCCCGGGTCCCGGAATCCTTGCGGTCGGAGTCCGCGGAGTCCGCGGACTCCGCCGTTGCCTCGTCGGTCGGGGCCTCGGTAGGCTCCTCGGCCGGTTCCTCGCTCGGCGCCGGCTCGTTCTCCTCCTGCGCCTCCTCCGCCTGGTCGATGAGGCGCTGCGCGCGGTCGAGAGCGTCTTCGTGCGACGAGGCGCGGATCGTGCCCTCGATGCTGTCCGCGATGTATCCGGGCAGGTCGGCGACCTGGGTTCCGGTCAGTTCGACCGGCGTCGACAACGAGACGGGCCCCGCCGTGGCAGGGATGCCGCGGAAGACCGCGACCTGGCCGTCGGCCTCGCCCACGTAGTACTGAGTCTGCGTCCACCGGTATCCGGCCCAGCCGGCCACTCCCAGACCACCGATGAGGAGCAGGGACCCGATGACGGCGAGCCACGGGCGCCGCTTGCGCGGCAGGACCTCGGCCTCGGTCTCGCTCTCGACGGCCGCGTCGGGAAGGACCTCGGGCTCGTACGCGCCGGCGTCGGCGCCGTTCACCGCGTGCTCCAGCGCGTCGGCGAGGTTCGGGTCGTTGTCCGGCAGCACGGCCGTGCTCACACCACCGGGCTGGGACTGCGTCCCGCCGCCGCCGACATCGGCTCCTCCACCCGGGTGGATGATCGTGCCCGGGCCGACGGCGGCAGTGACGCCGCGCAGGGCGGCGGCGCCGACGATCTCGGGGTCGGGCGGCGGGAAGGGCGCGGCTTCCTCGTCGACGACGTCGGCGACGACCACCGAGATGTTGTCGGTCGAGCCCTCACGCATCGCCGCCGACACGAGCCGTTCCGCTGCCTCGGCGGGGTCGGCGACGCCACCGAGCGTCTCGGTGAGGTCCTCGACGGAGACGAAGCCCGACAGCCCGTCCGAGCAGAGCATCCACCGGTCACCAGGGATCGCCTCACGGACTGACATGTCCGGGGTCAGGTCCAGGTCGAAGTCGCCGAGTACCCGCATGACGACGTTGCGCTGCGGGTGTGTCTCGGCCTCGTCCGCCGAGATGCGGCCGGTGTCGACAAGGTGCTGCACGAAGGTGTGGTCGACGGTGACCTGGGTGAGGAGACCGTCCCGCAGCAGATAGGCACGGGAGTCCCCGAGGTGAGCCATGGCGAGCGTGTTGCCGCTGCGCAGCAGCGCTGTCACGGTGGTGCCCATGCCGGCGAGGTCCGGATCGGAGGTCGTGGCGGCGATGAGGTCCTGACGCGCGCGGTCGACCGACTGCTCCAGGTCGGTCAGCAGCCGGTCGGTGCTGTGGTCACCGTGGTCCAGCGGCGTCAGAGCGGCGATCGTGAGGGATGAGGCGACGTCACCGCCCGCGTGGCCGCCCATGCCGTCGGCCACCACGAGGAGGTACGGACCCGCGTAGGCGGAGTCCTGGTTGTTGGAGCGGACGAGGCCGACATCGGAACGCGCGGCATACCGCAGATTCACGGTCACGTGGTGGTCATCCCTGGAGCTCGACGACGGACTGGCCGATCTGGACGCCTACCCCCGGGGGCAGCGGCACGACCCCCTGAATGCGCTGATCGTTCATGTAGGTCCCGTTGGTGGAACCGAGGTCCTCGACGTACCACTGGTTCCCTTGCGGGTAGATGCGGGCGTGCCGGGACGACGAGTAGTCGTCGTCGAGCACGAGGGTGCAGCTCGGCGCCCGGCCGATGAGAATGCCTGACTGGGTGAGCGGGATCGTGGTGCCGGTCAGCGGCCCGGCGACCACGACAAGGCGTGTCGGCGCGCCGCTGCGCGGGCCGCCACCGACCATCGGCGCCGGTGCCGGCACCGGCCCTGACGGCGGCCCGCCCACCGTGGCGGGCTCCGGCTTGCGCCGGCGCTTGCGGACCGTGCGCGGACCCGCGAGGTCCCGCCGCAGCACGGCGACGGCCGAGAGCACGAACACCCACAGCAGCACCAGATAACCCAGCCGCAGCAGGGTGAACGTCAACTCGCTCATGAGGGGTCGATCACCAGTCCTCGTTCTCGGCGCCGGCGCTGCCCGACCAGAACATGATCCGGGTGCGGCCGATCGTCATGGTGTTGCCGTCGAGCAGGGTGGCCGCGGGCACCTGGTGCCCCTCCACGTACAGTCCGTTCGTGGAGCCCATGTCGGAGGCGATGACGCCATCGGGGGTGACACGGATCTCCAGGTGGCGGCGGGAGACGCCCGGGTCGTCCACGACGATGTCCGCCTCCGCGTCGCGGCCGATGACCGTCACCGGACCGGTCAGCAGGTAGCGCTGCCCGTCGATGTCGATCAGCGGGTGCCGCGCGCTGGGCGATCCGGAGGTCGCGGGCGCGACGTTCCCCTGCACGCTGCGGGAGCGCACGTTGAAGCGGCCGGGCACGAGCTCGAACACCTCGTCGAACGTCACGGAGACGGGCCCGACGAACGCGTAATGCTGCGTCGCCGCGTAGGCCGTCACGTTCGACGCCAGCTCGTCGGCGAGGGTTTGCGCACCCCACGCCTCGATCTGGGCGAAGTCGTCCGGGGACAACTCGATGGTGAACTCGTTCGGTGCGACCGTGCGGTCCCGACCCACCACCGCAGCGCGGTCGTCAAGCTCCCGCCGGAGCCGGCTCGCCAGCTCCACGGGCTTCACCTCACCGCGTCCTACCTTGGCGAACGCGTTGTTCATCATGCGCTCCACGCTCTTCTCGAAGCGATCCAGGGCGCCCATGCCACCTCCTTCCCGGCCTGCGCGTGGGCAGACTACATAGATCGTATAGACCGGCAGGTCACCACAGACCGCAATCTGTGTGGAAGTCCTGCGGATCTTCTTGATCCTGTGCTGTGAGCCGCGGCACTGCCAGTCGGGAGCAGACGGGCGAACCCGCACGCTACCGGAGGTCGGGGTGCGACGGAACCAGGCAGGTCACATATGGGTTCGGATCCACCCTGCCTTGCGTGCTAATCTCTTCCAGCACGCGCGAGTGGCGGAATTGGTAGACGCGCACGGTTCAGGTCCGTGTGCTCGAGAGGGCGTGGGGGTTCGAGTCCCCCCTCGCGCACGTGATGCGGTAGGCGGGGTGTGTTCGGCTGGGCCGAACCGCCCCGCCTCACTTGTTTCTGTGGGGGCGCAGCCCCCACGCCCCGCCCGGGGCACGCCCCGGACCCCTTGGGGCTTCGCCCCTTGCCCCCCGGGGTGGCTCGGGTTGTCAGGTGTGGTTGGTCGGTGCGGGGTGTCGGGTCGAGGGTGTCGAGGGTGGGCGGGCCCGCGGGGAGAAATCCCCATGTGGTGGGGGCGGAGCGGGGATCACGGCCAGGTTTATGCCTGGGCACGGACTTTGCGCCACAATCACCCCCATGCTTGACGTCTCGATCGCCCCAGCTCCGGCGCCGGATGCGCCGTTCGAGGATCACGTCGACTGGGCTCGCAACGCCCCCGCGAGCCCGGTCACGCCCGCCACCATGCCGACCGACTACACGAACTCGCCCGTCGGCGATGCCATCACCGTCGATGCGCAGCCGTGGGACTACGAGTCCGAGGCCCGCAGGGCGGTGTCCGGCTCGTCGCACGGCGTGCTGGACATCGGCACGGGCGACGGCACGGCCTTCGCCGCGATGGGCCCGCTGCCCGAAGGGTCCGCCGCGACCAGCACCGGCCCCGCCTTCCTCGCCGCCCGCCGCAAGCTCGAGCCGATGCGCGTGAACGTGCAGAAGGTGGACGAGATATGGGCGGAAGACCTGGTGCTGCCGTTCTTCGACGGGCACTTCGCCACGGTGGTCAGCCGGTGCGGCCTGATCAGCGCGCATGAGGTGGCCCGGCTGCTGCAGCCCGGCGGTGTGTTCGTCACCGAACAGTTCGACACGCGCGACGGTTTCGCCATCAACGAGGCGCTCGGCGTCCCGGTCGGCTGGGATCCGGACGGCATGACGGTCGACGTCCTCACCGACGCGCTCCAGGCCGAGGGCATGGAGGTCACCCGGGCGGAGCACCACGCGGGCGTGCGGAGGTTCAAGAGCCTCGCGGCCGTGCTCTGGTACCTGAGGTCCGTGCCCTGGCAGGTCCCGGACCTGGCCCAGCTCTCGCCCGGGGCGGTCGCGGCCCACGAGGCAGGTCTGCGTGGACTGCACATGCGGTTCGCGGTCGGTGCGGAGCTCGTCGACGAGGCCCCGCGCCTCTTCGTCACCGCGCGCAAGCCCGGCTGACCGCGCGAACCGCCTCGGCGAGGGCGTCAGGGTCGTCGTCGACCACGTGCACGCGCTGCGCTACCGGCGTGCCCGCGCCGCGCAGCGCGCCGGCGGCCTCGATGACGAGCCGGCCGTCGTGGGCGATCGTGAGGGCGTGCCGCTCGAGGTCGGACCAGGAGGGGCGGCGGCGCATGCCGGCGACGTACTCCGGCGGCATGCCCACCACATCGAGGAACAGCTCGACGGCGGCACCCGGATCGTCCTCCGCGACGCACGACTCGACCGCGGCGACAAGATGGCGCCAGACGTGCAGCCCGCCGTCGGCGACGTCGTACCGGGGCCTGTGGACGACGACGGCGGTCACGCGTTCCCCGAGCTCGACCGCCGCGCGGAGCGCGAGGAACGCCCCGGTGGACATGCCCACGAGCGCGGCGGGTCCCGCGGCGTCGAGGACGGCGGTGAGGTCGTCGATCTCGCGCGCCACCGCGTACGGCGGCGTGAAACCACTGGCGCCGCGGCCGCGACGGTCGTACCGGACGGTGGCGATCGGCTCGCCCGGCCCGGCATCGCCGGGTGTGGCGAGCCGGCGGGCGAGAGCGAGCGTCGAGGGCGGGCGGTGCGCCAGGACGCCGTCGACCACGACGACCACGGAGCTCGCGTCGTCGGGGCCGGTGCGGTCCATCGCGATCGTGGTCCCGTCCGCGGAGATCACGGCCGAGGCCACGGTGAGCAGCGAGGTCATACAAAGAGGACGACGGCGGCGGGCGGAACTGATCGTTCGCGGCGCCGGTCGCGCGTGGGGCGATTCGCGGCGCCGCTGTTCCCGCGTTCGCGATGCGGAAAAACCCTTGGAGCGAGGCCCGCGTACGGCGTAGGTTCCTGCGTACACAAGAAGGGAGGTGATCCGAGATCGTGAAGACACTCGGGACCTGTGAGGTGGTCGCGCGCTAGTAGTCGCGCGACATGAAGTCGGCGCGCCGGGCTAGCACGGCGCACGGGACTGGTGGCGAATACATCGTGACCACCGGGGCCCGCGGGTACCGCGCCCTCGTCCAGCGCGGTGCGGAGGTGCACGGCCTCCGGCCCCGCGGGCCTTTCCCTGCCCGCGCACGGATTGTCCCGCTCGTGTCGGGACGGGCTGCTGCTGGGCGGGACCTTCCCCGTCGTCCGCGCGCGCCCGGGGCCTATCCTCGAAGGTATGGGTGGCGGAACAGTAGTTCTCGCGGGGGCCGGTGGACCGGTCGGCTTCCAACTCGCGTTCCGGCTCGCCGCGGAGGGTGCGGAGCAGCTACTCGTCGTGCCGGACGAGGCCCGCGCACCCCGCCTGCCCGGCGGTGCCGCACTGCCCGAGGCCGAGGTCGTCGTCCTCGGCCACGCGCCGGCCCCCGACCAGGTGGACCTCGCCCTGGACGGGGCCGACACCCTCGTCATCGCCGGGATCAGCTCCGGGGACCCGGACCCGGTCGACCTCCTGACCGCCCACCGCTTCCGCCGGATCGTGCACCTGTCACAGATCGGCGCCGGTGCGCAGGGAACCGCCGCTCACGCCCGGAGACACTGGCGCATCGAGGAAGCGGTACGCGGCTCCGGCGCGGCCTGGACGATACTCCGGGTGTCGGTCCAGTTCGGCACGCTCATCCACGCCGTCCGCGACGACCTCCTGCGCGCACCCGCGGGACACGGACGCGTCGCGGCCGTCTCACCCGCCGACGTCGCCGACGCCGCCACCGCCGTCCTCCTCGACGAACGCGCCCACGCCCACGACGGCATGACCTACCGGATCACCGGGCCGGAGGCGCTCACGGGCGAGGACGTGGCCCGTACGCTCTCCGCGGTCACCGGACGGCCGCTGCGCTACGAGCCGATGTCGGCCGTCGACGCCTATGCCACACCCGTGCCCTGGGTGCGCGACCTCGACGCCTGGATCTCGTGCTGCGCCGCCGTCGACGCCGGGGTCTTCGAGGACGTCGACGACGCCGTCGCGCGCCTCGCCGGACGCCCCGCACGCAGCTTCGCGTACTGGCTCGACGACTACCCGGGGGAACTGGCGACCCTCCGGCGCGGAGCCTCGATGGGCTAGCGACGCCCGGCAGAGGTTACATTCGCCGCATGTGGATGCCCGACGTGCTCGACGGCTTCGAGCAGCTCACCCTGGACCTCGAACCCGACGAGGAGGGCGACGTCGTCGCCACCCTGGCGCGGAGGATCATCCCCGGGGACACGGACGCCGGCGTCGACCTGCTGTACGTGCACGGCTGGAACGACTACTTCTTCCAGGCCCATCTCGCCGACTTCTGGGAAGGGCTCGGCGTCCGCTTCCACGCCCTCGACCTGCGCAAGTACGGCCGGTCCATCCGCGACGGACAGACACCCAACTACGTCGCCGACCTCGGGACCTACGACGAGGACATCGCGGCGGCGCTCGCCGCGATCGGGCACGGCACCGGAGGACCGAGATCCCGGCGACTCGTCCTCATGGGGCACTCCACGGGCGGGCTGACCCTCAGCCTCTGGGCGTCACGGCACCCGGGGCGGGCGGTCGGCGTCGTGCTGAACGCGCCGTGGCTGGAACTGCAGATGCGCGAGGCGGGTCGCCGAGTCCTGGAGCCGGGGGTGCGCGCGGCCGCGGCCATCAACCCCCGAGGGCCCGTCGCGTACTACGACCGAGGGCTGTACTCCCGAGCGATCTCCGCCGAGTACGACGGGGAGTGGTCCTACGACTCGGAATGGCGCTCCGATCTGGGGAGACCGCCGACGCCGGCCTGGATGGCCGCCATTCTCCGAGGGCACGACCAGGTGGCGCACGGGCTGGCCATCGACGCACCCGTGCTGGTGCTGCTCTCGGCGAGGTCCACGATGCCGACCCGCTGGACCGAGGACACCCGGCGCACGGACACGGTGCTCGACGTGATCGGCGTGGCACGCCGGGTGCCGAACCTCGGCCCGGTCACCACCCTGGTGTGGCTGGACGGCGCGTTGCACGACGTGACGCTCTCGGCGGCCCCGGTGCGCGAGATGGTCTGGCGAGAGACGGCGCGCTGGTTCCGTGGCTATGTCACCGCCGACGCGACGCGGCGGGAAACCATCGACGACACGCCGCCGAACGATCCGTGGTGGCGCAGGGCGATCGCGGGTGTGACGTCCCGCCGAGGCCGGAGCCGTCTGGGGTGAGACCGCCTCGTGGCGGCGGCGTGTCCGGGTGCTCGGGGCGGAGCCGTGCCCGGCGTCCTCGGACCGGCACGAGTGCGCCTCTCAGTGCCTCGGGTCTCCGATCGCGGCGAGGAAGAGCGGCCACGAGGTGTCGCTGTGGGCGATGCGCAGGAGGTACGGGCGGTCAACGGTCATGGTGACCTGGTCGACGGGCACCGAGGTCTCGGCCATGCCGAGCTCGGTGAGCGCGGCGGCGACCGTGCCTTCCGCGTCGACCTGGAGCACCACCTGCTGGGCGGCCTGGGTGAGGACGAGGTCCTGCTCCGAGATCGCGGACAGGTCGGGCGTCTCGTACAGCTCGCCGAGGCCGGCGTCGTACAGGGCGGCGCAGAGATCGACGGGGCCGGTCTCGACGTCGAGGGTGGGCATCGTCAGTGCGACCGATCGCGGCTCGGTGGTCGAGAGCGTGGCGTCGAGGGCCGCCCACGTCTCGGCGTCCGGCGCGGCCGGGGCGCCGTCGCCGGGAGCGGTGCCGGCCGCCGCGGGCGGGAGGATCACGTCCGCGTGGAACCCTTCCGTGTACGACAGGCGCACGGCTTCCCAGCCGCCGTGCGTGGCGTGAGGTGCTCCGAGCGCGCCCCACACCGCCTCGGTGCGAACGCTTGTCCCGTCGGCGAGCGTGAACGGTTCCGCGTCGCGTGTCTCGGTGAAGGGCTGCTGCCAGCGCGCGGCGAGCAGGACGGCGTTCTGCAGCACGAGTCGGAGGTCCGGGTCCGGTGTGATGGCGCTCTCCTCGATCAGCCCGCCGGTGTGCTCGTTCGTCCAGGCGTCGAGGATCGCCTTGCCTTCGTCGCCGCCGAGGTCCGTGTGCTGCACTCCGGCGCCGAAACCTTCGGCCAGGGCGTCGAGGTAGGTGTCCAGAGCGGTGAGGTCGTCGTCGATGACCGCCTGGTTGGCCAGGTGCAGCACCGGGGTGTCCGGAAGCTCGTCGTCCTGCGCGACGGCGGGATCGCCGTCGTACTCCCCGACCGCGGCGGACAGGGCGTTGAACGCGTCCGTCCGTGCGTCTCCGGACGCACCGAGGGCTACGTCGAGTGAGTCGAGGGTGGTGCTGCCGGCGCCCTCGGTGAGCATGGCCAGGGCGACGGCGAGCGACGCGGGGGAGACGACGGCGTTGGGGCCGTCCGGGCCGGCACAGTCGGCACCCCCGGGAGGCGAGGCCGGTGCGAGCATCACCCGGCCGAGCTCGTCCGTCGCGGCGACGACGCCGGGCACCGCCGAGGCGTCGGCGACGGCGACGGACTTGCGCTCGATGTCCGATCGGACCGTCCCCGCGTCGGGGTCGGCGCCGCCGCAGGCGGCCAGCGTGAGGGAGAACGGGAGCAGGAGCGAGGCGGCGGCCACGCGGGCGGTGGGTCGGCGTGAGGGGCGGTGCATCAGGAGCCTCCTGGGGTGCGACGGCAACGCGCAGCGGCCGTTCCGGAGCCGCCCGAACCGGAGGCACCGAACCGGGGCCGAGCCGCCGGCAGCGGCCCGGCCATGACGTTTCATCAGGTTTGTGTCCCGCGCGGACGGGTCCTTGCACCTACCGGCAGCGTGCTCCCGGATCAGCCCCCGATGAAGAACGTCGACACCACGAGCGCCAGCCCGATGGTCGGCAGGACCAACGACAGCCAGGACCCTCGCCGTGCACCGACCACCACCGCCGTCACGAGGAGTGGCACGCTCACGACGCGGCCGACGGCGTACGCCGGATCCATCCCCGCGAATCGTTCGAGGAGGAGTCCGATGATCAGGACCGCGCCGGCGAGGGAGATCATGTTCGTGACCGTCAGGATCTCGCCCTTCTGCTCGGCGTGGGGTCGGTCGTCGATGTTGTCGGCCACAGCTCTCCTCTGTCGTGAACGTGCAGGTCAGAACAGGTGATACTGGTTCACGGACAGTGTTCGGGCTACCGCCCGGCGGGTCAAGTCACGTCGTCGGGACGCGCGGCGATGGCGTGTCTCCCCGTCTCGGCGCCGACCAGGCATCATTGCCCCTATGAAGGTCTCCCGTCGTTCCGCCGTGCCCCCGTTCGCCGTCATGGAGGTCCTCGCCGCCGCGAATGCCCGCCGCGCCGCGGGTGCGGACGTGCTGAACCTCTGCGCCGGGGAACCGTCCACCGGTGCGTCCGACGTCGTGCGCGAGCGTGCGGCCGAGGTGCTCCGCACCGGCGACATCGGCTACACCGAGGCGCTCGGCGTGCCGGCCCTTCGTGAGGCGATCGCCGGGCACTACGACCGCTGGTACGACCTCGAGGTCGATCCCGCGCGCATCGCCGTGACCACCGGGTCGAGCGGCGGGTTCCTGCTGGCTTTCCTCGCCGCGTTCGACGTCGGCGACCGTGTGGCGCTCGCCCGCCCCGGCTACCCGGCCTACAAGAACATCCTGTCCGCGCTCGGGTGCGAGGTGGTCGAGCTCGACTGCGGCCCCGAGACCCGCTACCAGCCCGGCGTCTCCCAGCTCATGGGGGCGTACTACGACGGCGGACTCGACGGGCTCGTGGTCGCCAGCCCGGCCAACCCGACGGGGACGATGATCACGCCCGACGAGCTGGACGCGGTCGCCGAGTGGTGCGCGGCGCACGAGGTCCGACTGATCAGCGACGAGATCTACCACGGCATCGCCTACTCCGACGAGGTCACGCAGGCGACCGCCGCGCGGTACGCGGGCCAGGGCGCCGTCGTCGTGAACTCGTTCTCGAAGTACTGGGCGATGACGGGCTGGCGGCTCGGCTGGCTCGTGCTGCCCGAGGAGCTTGTCGCGCCGGTGGGCGCGCTGGCCGGGAACGTGGCGCTGTCCCCGCCCGCGCTGGCGCAGCAGGCGGGGATCGCGGCGTTCTCCGAGGAGGGGTACGAGGCAGCGGCCGAGAACGTGGCGCGGTACGCCGACTCGCGTGCCCTGCTGCTGGAGCGGCAGGCGGAGCTGGGCTGGGACCCGGTGGCGCCGGCCGACGGTGCGTTCTACTTCTACGGGAACATCGCCCGATTCGGTCTGGACTCGGTCACGTACTGCGAACGCCTGCTCGCCGAGGCGGACGTCGCGATCACGCCGGGCCTGGACTTCGACGGTGTCCGCGGCCGGGACTGGGTGCGGCTGTCGTTCGCGTCGGCGCCGGACGTCGTCGCCCGGGCGGTGGACCGTATCGCCGCATGGCACAAGACGCTCTGAGGTGATGGTCGACGACGGCGGATCGGGCGCGCGTTCGTCGTCGAGGCACGGCACGATGTGGGCGATGCGTCTTGCCACCTTCAACATCCAGCACGGGCTCGGTCCTGACGGCCGATGCGACCCGGAGCGGCTCGCCGAGGCCGTGCGCGCCCTCGATCCGGACATTCTGGCGATGCAGGAGGTGGACCGCTTCCAGCCGCGCAGCGGGTTCGCGGATCAGGCGCGGATCTGCGCGGAGGCGATGGGAGCCGTCGAGTATCGCTACGTGCCCACCGTGGCCGGCTGGATGAGTGCGCCCGGGCTGCGGTGGCGGGCGCGGGGCCGGGAACGGTACCCCGCGTACGGGATCGCCCTGGCCTCACGCCTTCCTGTGCGGGCGTGGCGGAGGTGGCGGCTGCCGATGGCGAGCCGGTGGGTCGGTCCGGCGCAGCTGGGTGTCGACGAGCCGCGCGTGGCCGTCGCGGCGGACGTCGAGACGCCGTCGGGCGGATTCACCGTGTGTGCCACGCACCTCAGCTCGCGGCTGGGGAACGCGTGGGCGCAACTGCCGTGGCTGCGGGACGCACTCGGGAGTGCGCCCCGGCCACTGGTCCTGATGGGCGACCTGAACCTGCGTGACGGGGCGCCGGCCACGGTCACCGGATGGCGCCCGCTGGCAGCGGCGCGGACGTTCCCGGCCGCCGGGCCCCGGTTCCAGATCGACCACATCCTGGTCGACGACGACGGCGCGATCCGTGTGGAGAGCGAGGCCCGCGCGCCCGGCACCGGGGTCTCCGATCATCGCCCGCTGGTGGTCGATGTCACCCTCCGGCCGCGCGACTGACGCGTGCGTCCGGTCCGGCCGTGGAGCCGGGCCGAGCCGCGCGACGTTCCCGGAGGCTCACCGGAACGTCGCGCGGACCGCCGACTCCGCCTGCACCACGGGCGTGGCCGAGGGCGTGCCCGACCCGCGGGCCTTGCGGCCGCGTGCGCGTGCCACCACGAACAGTGCGTTCGCGCCGATCGCGATGGCCGCGATGTTCGACGCCGCCGATGGCCACACCCCGTTGACGGCGGCGACGGTCATGAGGATCGACGCCGCGGAAACGTTGGTCGCCTGGAAGATGACCGAGTCGGGGCGCCATTTGCCCCGGCTCACCATCGCGTACGCAACGAGTCCAGCAACAGCGCCAACCCAGCCGAGGGCCGTGACGGCGGCGGTCATGAGCGAGAGCACAAAGCACCTCCCGAATCGATTCGACAAAAGATGGTCAGACCCCCCTCCACGGCAGATGGCGCGAGGGGACGGTTCTGCGTGCGGCCTGGCGGGGCACGTGCGAACCAGTGGCAACCGGGGGTCCGAGAGGACCGCTGATCGGTGCCAGGAACTATTCTGGACCCCGAACCACCTTCAGCACAATCGAACGTTTGTGGACTCCCGGGTGTAGCATCGCTACATGGCTGCCGACCCTCGCCGACTCGCGTTTCTCTTGGCCGTCCACCGTGCCGGCGGGGTCCTCGCGGCGGCGGATCTGCTCCACGTCACACCCTCGGCCGTGTCCCAGCAGATCGCCCGGCTGGAGACCGAGGAGGGCATCTCCGTCCTGGACCGCGGCCCCCGTGGCGTCACCCTCACACCGGCCGGCCGCGTGCTCGCCGAGGCCGCCGAACGCATCGAGTCGGAACTCATCGAAGCACGCCAGGCGATCGCCGCCCTCGGTGAGGAGGTCACCGGCCGCGTGATGATCGGCGCCTTCCAGACGGCGATCCGCGCCGTGGTCGCGCCGATGCTCGCCTCCCTCGCGGAGAAGTTCCCGGGGATCGAGGTGGAGGTCAACGAGCACGACCCCTTCGAGTCGGTCCGGAAGCTCCGTGCCGGTGACCTCGACGCCATCATCCTGGACCGGGACGTGGACATGGACGCTCCCGCACCGCGCGGCGTCCACGAGATCCCGCTGCTCGAGGAGGCGTGGTGCATCGTCGTACCGCCCGGAACCGCCGCCCCCGAGCGGCTCGACGAACTCCCCGGCCTGCCCTGGGTGGGGCCGCTCGCGGACATCGCGGCCGACCGCGCGCTGCGCCGGCTGGCCCGCACCCTCGGCACCGAGATCATCACCCGGCACTCCTACTACGACTTCGACACGGCGCTCGCCCTCGTCGCTGCCGGCCAGGGGATCGCCATGCTCCCCGCCCTCGCCCTGAAGGAGGAGGACGTGCCCGACGGCGTCACCGTGGTCCGGCTCGCCGGCCTCGGATCGCGCCGGCTCGTGGTCCGGCACCGTGTCGGACGCCACGAGCCGAGCCCTGCCGTGCGCGCCGTCGTGGACGAGATGGTGGAGTCCGCGCGCGGCATGACGCCCTGACGCGCGGGCCCGGAAACCTCCACCTCCTACCATCGGCCACATGGACGTTTCCGTGGTCGGTGCGACCGGTGACATCGGCCGGCAGATCTGCACCCAGCTCATCGCCGACGGTCTGCTCACCCACACCTCGCGCCTCCAGCTCGTCGGCCGCCCGGACGGCGCCAGCGCCGCCACCGTGCACGGCCTGCGCGCCGACCTGATCGACGCGTTCGACGAGCGTGCCCCGCTGCTCGACGTCGCGCTGTCGCCGCGGGACGTCGTGGCCGACGTCGTCGTCCTCGCCGCCGGGCGCACCGCGCCGGCACAGGTCGGCGCGAACACCGACCGGACCGCGCTCGCGCAGGACAACCGCGCCGTCTTCGAACAGTACGCCGACGCACTCGCCACGCACGGCTCCGGCCGCGAGGTGGTGATCGTCGTGTCCAACCCGGTCGAGCTCGGTGTCGCGGTGCTGGCCGAGCGCCTCGGCCGGCACCGGGTGATCGGCATGGGCGCCTGGCTCGACTCCCTCCGCTTCCAGCGTGAGATCGCGATGTCCCTCGGCGTGCGCCGGCACCGCGTCGACGGGTACGTCGGCGGGCAGCACGGCGAGAAGGCGGTGCCCCTGTGGTCCACGGTCCGGATCGCCGGGCTGTCCCGGTCCGAACGCACCGCGGCCGTCGCACGGCTCCGGCAGGGCCGCACCCTGGACACGTTCTTCCAGGAGATCGGAGAAGCCCGCGGGCAGCTCGACGCCGCGTCCGCCGTCCACGTCGGCGACGCGTTCACCCTCGTCGACAGCTTTCCGCCGGACGTCCGCACCGTCGCCCGCTCCTTCATGACGCACACCAGCGGCGCCAAGACCGCGACGGGCACCGCCGCCGCCACCGTCGACCTCGTCGAGACCCTGCTCGACGGCCGGCAGATCGTCGTCGCCGGTCAGGTGGCGCTCGCCGACGAGATCCTGGGGGACGACGGCGAACCCGTGCCCGGCCGAGTGCTCGGCGTCCCGGTCATCCTGGGACCGGACGGCTGGACGCGCGTGATCCTGGACCCGCTCCCGGACGACGAGGCCCGCGCCCTGGCCGAATCCGGCCGGGTCATCGACGCCATGCTCGACGCCCTGGACGTCCCGGATCCCCGCGCCACGTCCCGGGACAGGATCCCGGCCTCGTCGTCCCCGTCGGCAGCGGACGGGGAACATCCCGAGGACCCGGCCGCCCGGTACGACGTCGAGATCGAGGTCACGCGCGCCTCTGATCCGGGGGTCGTCGCCACGCTGACCGGGGTCTTCGCCGATCGAGGGGTGGAGGTCGACGCCGTGGCGACGAATCCGCGAGGTTCGGTCGGCATCTCGTTCCGCGCACCCGAACGCATGGCTCGTTCCCTGGTCCGGACGCTGGAGCGCCTCGCGATGGCGAGGAAGGTCGTGGCGCACCGCGCGGAATCGTGACCGATTTTCCTGAGATGCCGGTACCTGAACCACTCTTGGAGGCTCTACGATGCGTTCGTGAACGCTTCACCGCTCGACCAGCGCCCTGCCCGGGTCCGCACGGACTGGGGACTGGCCGGTGCCCGTGCGCTGACGGAGTCCGGCGCTCGCAAATCGCTGGTCGTGGTGATCGACGTCCTGTCCTTCTCGACCTCGGTGACCGTCGCCTGCGAGGCCGGCGCCGGCGTCTACCCGTTTCCCTACCGGGACGTGGCGGGAGCCGCGCGCCTCGCCCGCACCATGCGGGCCGTGCTCGCCGGGCCGCGCGCCGAGGAGGGCATCAGTCTCTCGCCCGCCTCGTTGCGCGGTCTTGACGCCGAGCGGGTCGTGCTGCCGTCGCCGAACGGTTCGATGATCGCCCACACGATCGGCAGTCGCGGTGCGCTCCTGATCGTGGGCGGTCTGCGCAACGCGTCGGCGGTCGCCGGCCTCGCGGCCGCGCACCTGAACGCCAACCCCGAGCACGACGTCGTCCTCGTTCCCGCCGGTGAGCGGTGGCCCGACGACGTGTTGCGCCCGGCGCTGGAGGACCAGCTCGCCGCCGGCGCGATCGCCGCACGGCTGACGGAGATGCTGCCCGACGACGTCACCCGCATGTCGGCCGAGACCGGCGCGGCGGCGGCGATGTGGCAGGGCACGTCGGAGCCCGCCGACCTGTTGCTGGGTTCGGTGAGCGGGCGGGAACTGGTCGACAGCGGTTTCGACGAGGACGTGATGATCGCGGCCGAGGTGGACGCTACCGACGTGGTGCCCGTGCTCATGGACGGCGCGTTCGTGCCGCTCGGGCACCGGCTCGCCGCCGCCCGGAGGGCGAAGTCGGGCGCCGGCGCGGTGCCGACCTCTGCCGCCTAGCCTGTCTCGCGGAACAGCCCGCGCAGTGCGGCCACGATCGGCAGATCTCCCTCGAGCCAGTCGACGTCGCCCAGCTCGGCCGTCGCGAGCCAGCGCAGTTCGTCGTGGTCCTCCAGCGGTTCGGGGTGTCCCTCGGTGATCCGCCCGAGCCACAGGCGCATCCGGTAGCGATCGGTGAGGGGCCAGGCGCCGTCGTCGGGCCCCGGGACCTCACGGCCGAGCTCCGCGGTGACGCCGAGCTCCTCCCGCAGCTCGCGGTGCAGCGCCTGAACGGGCGTCTCGCCGTGATCCACCTTGCCACCGGGAAACTCCCAGCGGCCGGACAGCGCCGCCGGGCGCGTGCGGCGGGCGGCGAGCAGACGTGCGGGGCGGTCGAGGTCGTCCACCAGTGCGGCGGCGACCACCAGGATCGGGGCAGCCATGGGGAGCATCCTGACACGGCCTGCCATATCGGTCAGTCCGGAGACGTACCGTCGCGGTGACATCCGCCCTGGGTACACGGACGCCACCGCGAACGGTGGTCGACGGCTCGCCGGGTCAGCGGACGTTCAGGCCGAGGTGCTGGGCGCGCTCCACCGCGGCGGCCCGGTTGGACACGCCGAGCTTCCGGTAGAGGCTCCGTACCTGCGACTTCACGGTGTTGCGTGTGACGAACAGCGTCTCCGCGATCTGCTCGAGGGTCTCGTCCTTCTTCATCAGGCCTTCGAGGACGACGCGCTCACGACGGGTCAGAGCGGGACGGTCGGCCACAACGATGCTCATGCGTTCTCCTTCGGTGCAGCGGCCGCGTCTGGGGCTACGGCCTTGGAGGGGTGCTGCTACGGGTAGAGAGTCCGCGGGGCGGTATTCGTGACGCGACTTCGCGAAGAGAATCGGTTCTGTGACCTTCTCGCAACACAGCGGAAGGCCCGTGCGCGAACGCACGGGCCTTCCACGACAGAACTACCAGGTCAGACGCCCGCGTGTGCCGCGTACTCCTCGGCGGTGAGCAACTCGCCCGTGCTGCTCACGTCGACCTTGAACAGCCAGCCCGCGTCGAAGGGGGCCGAGCCCACCAGCTCCGGGTCGTCGATCACGGCCTGGTTGACCTCGGTGACGGTCCCGCTCACCGGTGCGTACAGCTCGGAGACGGACTTCGTGGACTCGATCTCGCCGACCACGGTGCCGTGCTCGATCGTCGCACCGACCTCGGGCAGCTCCACGAAGACGATGTCGCCGAGCGCCTCGGCGGCGTACGGCGTGATGCCGACGGTCGCGGGGGACTCGCCGTCCACCCACTCGTGCTCCTTGGTGTACTTCAGCGTGGCGGGGTAGTCAGCCATGAGGGCTCCTTGCTCGTGGTGGCTCGGGATCACTTGGTACGACGGTAGAACGGCAGCGGGACGACGACGAACGGTTCGGTCCGCCCGCGCACGTCGACGGCCAGCTCGGTGCCCTCGGCGGACACCTCCGGGGTCACGTACGCCATCGCGACGGGGTATCCGAGCGTGGGCGACGGTACACCCGACGTCACGGATCCGACCTTCACCCCCGCGGTCCCGTCGACGCCGCGACGCACGACGTCGTACCCGGCGCGGGCGGGCCGACGGCCCTCGCCGCGCAGTCCGACGAGCACCCGCGCGGGCTGCGCGCCCTTGCGAGCCGCCAGCGCGTCCCGCCCGACGAAGGGCAGCGGCGCGCCGTCCGCGTTCTCCTTGTCGAGGCGCACGACGCGACCCATGCCCGCCTCGAAGGGTGTGGTCGTCGTGTCGAGCTCGTGCCCGTACAGGGGCATCCCGGCCTCGAGCCGCAGCGAGTCGCGCGCCGACAGCCCGGCGGGGACCAGGCCGAACGGCTCGCCGGCGGAGAGCAGCGCACGCCACAACTCGACGGCTCGCTCGGGGGAGACCCAGATCTCGAAGCCGTCCTCGCCGGTGTACCCCGTGCGGCCGACGACCACGGCCTCGTCGCGGAAGCGCATCGGAGCGCAGGCGTAGTACTTCAGGTTCTCGAGGGTGACGCCGCCGGACGCCTCGGGGTCCTCCTCGAACCCGTCCGTGGCGCGCAGGATCTCCTCGGCGCGCGGGCCCTGGACGGCCAGCAGCGCGGTGGGGACGGGCTTCACCCCGACGTCGAACCCGTCCGCCCGCCGCTCCAGCTCGGCGAGCACCAGATCCGTGTTGGCGGCGTTCGCCACCACGAAGTACTCGGAATCGCCCGTGCGGTACACGATCAGGTCGTCCAGCACGCAGCCGTCGTCGGCGCAGATCATCGAGTACCGCGCGCGCAGGTGCTTCACCTGGGAGATCGCGCCGACCAGGGCGTGGTCGAGGAACGCGGCCGCATCCGGCCCCTGCACGCCGATGTCGCCCATGTGGGACAGGTCGAACAGCCCCGCCGCCTCGCGCACGGCGCGGTGCTCCGCGAGGTCCGAGGTGTAGCGCAGCGGCATCTGCCACCCGCCGAACCCGGTCATGTTCGCCCCGAGCGCGACGTGCTCCTCGTGCAGGGGTGTCCTCTTGTCCGTCATCGTCAGTTCCTCGTCTCTGATGTGTCGAAGGCCTCGACCGGCGGGCAGGAGCACACCAGGTTGCGGTCACCGTGCGCGTCGTCGATGCGTCGCACCGGCGGCCAGTACTTGTCGTGGCGCAGCCCCGGCAGCGGGTACGCGGCGGTCTCGCGGGAGTACGGCCGGTCCCACTCGGTCGCGCTGACCGACGCCGCCGTGTGCGGGGCGCCGCGCAGGGGCGAGTCCTCGACGGCCCAGCGGCCGGCCGCCACGTCGTCGATCTCCGCCCGGATCGCGATCATCGCGTCCACGAACCGGTCCAGTTCCGCCAGGTCCTCCGACTCCGTGGGCTCCACCATGAGCGTGCCCGGAACCGGGAACGCCAGCGTCGGCGCGTGGAAGCCGTAGTCCTGCAGGCGCTTGGCGACGTCGGCCGCGGTCACGCCGGTCCGCGCGGTGAGGTCACGCAGGTCGAGGATGCACTCGTGCGCCACGAGGCCGTTCGGGCCGGTGTACAGCGTGGGGAAGTGGTCGGCGAGCCGCGACGACACGTAGTTCGCCGTGAGCACGGCCGCCTTCGTCGCCTCGGTCAGACCGTCCGGGCCCATGAGGGCCAGGTAGGCGTAGGAGATCGGCAGGATGCCCGCGGAGCCGTGGTTCGTGCCGCTGATCGGCGTGCCCGCCCGGCCCGCGTCGACGGTGCCCGACGGCGCCACCGGGTTCGTCGGCAGGAACGGGACCAGGTGCTCGGCCACGGCCACCGGCCCGACGCCCGGACCGCCACCGCCGTGCGGGATGCAGAACGTCTTGTGCAGGTTCAGGTGCGACACGTCGCCGCCGAACTCGCCCGGCCGTGCCAGCCCCACCAGGGCGTTCAGGTTCGCACCGTCGATGTACACCTGGCCGCCCGCCTGGTGCACCAGGTCGCACACCTCGCGCACGTGCTCCTCGAAGACGCCGTGCGTCGACGGGTACGTGATCATGATGGCCGCGACCTGCCGGCCGTGCTCGTCCAGTTTGGCGCGCAGGTCGTCGAGGAGGATCTCGCCGTCGTCGGCCGTCCTCACGACCACGACCCGCAGGCCCGCCAGCGCCGCCGACGCCGCGTTCGTGCCGTGCGCGGACGCCGGGATCAGCACGATGTCACGGGACTGCTCGCCACGGGAGCGGTGGTAGTCCTTGATCGCGAGCAGCCCGGCGAACTCGCCCTGGGAACCCGCGTTGGGCTGGACCGAGACGGCGGCATAGCCCGTGATGTCGGCGAGCTGGGCCTCCAGGGTGGAGATGAGCTCGGCGTAGCCCTCGGCCTGGTCCGCCGGGGCGTACGGGTGGATGCCCGCGAACTCGGGCCAGGAGATGGACTCCATCTCGACGGCGGCGTTGAGCTTCATGGTGCAGGAGCCGAGGGGGATCATCGTGCGGTCGAGCGCGAGGTCCTTGTCGGAGAGCTTGCGCAGGTAGCGCATGAGGCTGGTTTCGGAGCGGTGGGTGTGGAAGATCGGGTGCTGGAGGAACTCGGTGGTTCGGCTGAGTTCGGCCGGGAGCGGGGAGGTCCCCTCCGCGACACACTCACGGGCCCCAGGGGGCCCTCCGTTCGGGGAGACGGTCGCGGAGGGGACCTCCCCGCTCCCGGCCTCGGTGGTCGCGGTTCCTCCCAGGGCGGTGAGGAGGCTGCGGGTGACCGCTTGGACATCCGCTGGGGTTGTCGTCTCGTCGCAGGCGATCTGGATGTGGTCCGGGTCCGGGACGTGGATGTTGTAGCCGGCTTCTGCCGCCGCGGTTGCCAGCTCGGTGGCCTTGCCGGGGACGACGGCGCGGATCGTGTCGAAGAAGTGGGGGTGCTCGATCTCGATGCCCGCTGTGCGGAGGGTCTCGGCGATGGTGGTCGCGTGGGTGTGGACGCGTTCCGCGATGGCCTTCAGGCCCTGCGGGCCGTGGTAGACCGCGTACATGCTCGCCACGATCGCCAGGAGGGCCTGGGCGGTGCAGATGTTCGACGTCGCGCGCTCGCGGCGGATGTGCTGCTCACGGGTGGCCAGGGCGAGGCGGTACCCCGGGGCGCCGTCCGCGTCGACCGAGACGCCGACGAGGCGGCCCGGCAGCTGGCGTTCGAGGCCCTTGCGGACCGACATGTAGGCGGCGTGCGGGCCGCCGTAGAAGAGCGGGACGCCGAAGCGCTGCGCGGAGCCGACGGCGATGTCCGCGCCGAGCTCACCGGGGCTGACCAGGAGGGTCAGCGCGAGAAGGTCCGTGGTGACGGTGACGAGCGCGCCCGACTCCTTGGCCTCGGCGACCACGTCGCGCGCGTCGAGGATGCGGCCGCTCGCGCCCACCTGCTGGACCACCACGCCCACGAGATCGCCGTCGGGCAGCGTGCCGCCCGCGGCCACGAAGCCCTCGACGCCGGCCCTCAGGCCGGCGTTCAGGTCGGCGACCACCACCGGGAGGCCGATCGCCTCGGCGCGGCCGCGGGCGACGGCGAGGGACTGGCCGAACAGGTCGGCGTCCAGGACCACGTAGCCGCTCCTGGCCCGCGACGCCCGCCACATCAGGGCGACCGCCTCGGCCACGGCGGTGGCCTCGTCGAGCAGCGACGCGTTCGCGATCTCCAGGCCGGTCAGATCCTCGACGGCCTGCTGGAAGTTGAGGAGCGCCTCGAGGCGGCCCTGGCTGATCTCCGGCTGGTAGGGCGTGTACGCCGTGTACCAGGCGGGGGACTCGAGCACGTTGCGGCGGATGACGGCGGGGGTATGGGTGTCGTAGAAGCCCTGACCGATCATCTGGCGCTTCACCTGGTTCTTGCCGGCGATGTCGCGCAGGTGGGCGAGGACCTCGGCCTCGCTGCGTGCCTCGGGGACGCCGAGCGGGCGCTGCGTACGGATCGACTTGGGGACGGCCGCCTCGACGAGGGCGTCGACGGTGTCGTAGCCGAGCTGGTCGAGCATCGCGGCGGTCTCGCGGCCCCGCGGGCCGAGGTGCCGGTCGGCGAACACGACCGGTGCCGGGTGGTGCTGGTTCACGGGCAGGCTCCTGCGGTCCGGAGGGCGTGAGGGACGACAACTGGGTCCCTCCCCGCTCTGTCATCGGACACCATGCCCCCGTGCGGGGCGGGCGTCGACCTGAGAGTTTTGCCGGTCCGCCTTCCCCCTGCGGGGCGGGGCGCGCCGACTTGCACCGTCGGTGGAGGCCTCGTGGCCCGGCGGTGACCGGCCCGCGAAGCGGCTCGCTTTCCAGAGTTGCCTCGCCACGACGGTACAGGGGGCCTGAGAGATTCCCGGGGAGGGTTTGCTCCTTCGGCGCCGGCTCCGGCGTCGTCGTCCACAGGGATGGCGACGCCACGTTCCGGACTCTCCCGTCGCGGCTGATGGCGGCACGGACCGGAACGGCGAACACGTCGCGACCCCGGCCCGTCGATTCAGTTGTGGGTCAAGCCTACTGGGGTCCGGCGCCGCCGCGTGACGGGGTGCCCGCGCACGGTCCGACCCGTCCGGGCCGTGGCCGGACCGGCGCCGCGCCCAGGGCACCCTTCGATCCCGCTACGCTTGATCCATGACGAACTTCCAGGTTGCCCACCGTGACAAGCAGGAGCCGACGGCGGCCCTCCTGGTGCGCGTGATCGTGTGCTTCGCCCTGTTCGTGGGCGGCCTCGCCCTGATCGGCGTCGGAAGCGCCAGCGGGCCGTCCGAGGACCTCGGCAGCGCGATCACGTTCACGGGCGGCATCCTCCTGGTCGGCCTCGCCTTCGGCCTCCCCATGATGGGCGCGCACGAGCGCTGAGAGCGTGCCGCCGGGCCACGGTCTCCCCCGTGAACCGGGCGTGACGGACTCCGTCGCCGCGACACCGAAGCCGCGCGGGACGACGTCGTCCCGCGCGGCTTCGGTGTTCACAGCCGGGTGATCCGGATCGCGTCGGCGACCACGTAGGCCGATCCGCCGGTCCAGCGGCTCACGGCCACCACCGTGCGGGTGCCCGCCGTCATCGAGTAGGTGCCGAGCGACATCCACGCCCCGCCGCCGGCCGACTGGTCCACGCGGACCGTCGACTGTCCCGAGCCCGTGTACACGATGAACGGCGTGGACGTGTTGTAGCCCGAGATCGCCGGGAACCACGCCTCGACGCGGTACGACCCGCTCGACGGGATCGTCGCGCGGTACGTCGCGAGGTCGCTCACCTCGGCCGGCCGCGCGTAACGGTAGTTGGCCCCGTACCGCTCGGCCGAGTACGACGACGTCAGCCAGTTCCCGCTCGCGGAGAAGCCGCTCGACGTGTTGTCGACGACCACGGACCAGGCGGTGCCGTTCAGCGCCGCGGCGACCTCGCTGCGCAGCTGGGGCAGCATCGAGTAGAGCACGTCGCCCGGGCACGCCGTCGCGCTGTAGTCCCGGTGGCCGTAGATCTGGGTGGGGGCGATGCCGTACTGCTGGCAGATGTACGCGCACAGGTCCACCAGGCTGTTCCACAGCTGCGCGGGCGGGGCGACGCTCGTGTAGGTGCCCTGGTTCTCGATGCCGATCGCGTCGCTGTTCTGCCCGGGGCAGTGCGCGCCCACGACGGTGTGGGTGCCGGCCCCCAGGCCGTTCAGGCTGCCGCGCCGTCCCTCCATGACGTAGCCGCCGCGGCTGACGGACAGGTGCTGGCCGGAGTCGACCCACCCGTTGGCGAAGTGCCACTGCTGCACGTCGCGGGCGATCCGGTAGGCCGCGGCCTGCGAGTAGTCGGTGACGTTGGCCGAGGCCATGTGGTGGATCAGGATCTTGTCGGGCTTGCCCGACGTCGTCGAGATCGAGCCGCGCGGGGCCTCGGCGCCCCACGTGTCGCAGCTCGCGATGACGGGCGCGGCCAGCGTGACGCCCGCGGCCGTACCGGCGGGGGCGTCGGCCGGGGCCTCCGGTGACGGTGCCAGGCTGGGTTCGCGGGGGTCGGGCGGGGCGGCGATCACGGGTGCGGCGGCCGCGGGCAGTGCGGCGCTCGCGCCGGCGGCGCCGAGCCCGACGACGACGGCACCGCGGAGCAGTCCGCGGCGGTCCATCGCGTGACCGGTGTGCTCCTGCGGGTCCTGGGCGTGCTCGTGTGGGTGGTGCACGGGGTCCTCCACGTCGGCGAGGTAGCGAAAGGTGCAGGTCGGGCCCGAGTATTCCAACGGTCAGTTCCCGGCGACTACATTGCGCCTACATCCCGTCTTGGTCATCCACGCGATGTGATGGGCGCCCCCCGCCCCCGCCGCCGGGGTGGTCGCCGGTGCCGGACGACCACCCCGGAAAAGGGCTAGAGGGAAGCCCGGACCTCGCGGGCCGCCGCGACCAGGTTGGCGAGCGACGCCTTCGTCTCCTCGTAGCCGCGCGTCTTCAGGCCGCAGTCCGGGTTCACCCACACGAGGCGCGGGTCGATCTCGGCGACGGCGAGCTTCAGCAGGTCCGAGACCTCGCCGTCGGACGGCACGCGAGGGCTGTGGATGTCCCACACTCCCGGCCCGATGCCGCGCGCGTACCCGGCCGAGGCGAGGCCCGGCACGATCTCCATCCGGGAGCGCGCCGCCTCGACGGACGTGACGTCCGCGTCGAGGTCGTCGATGGCGCCCACGATGTCGCCGAACTCCGAATAGCACAGGTGCGTGTGGATCTGCGTGAAGGGCGCGGCGCCCGACGTCGTCAGCCGGAACGACCGCACCGACCAGTCGAGGTAGGCCGGCTGCGCGCCGGCGTCGAGCGGCAGCAGCTCGCGCAGCGCCGCCTCGTCGACCTGCACGATGGCGATGCCGGCCGCCTCCAGGTCGGCGACCTCGTCGCGCAGCGCGAGCGCGACCTGGTTGGCCGTGTCGGCCAGCGGCTGGTCGTCCCGCACGAACGACCAGGCCAGGATCGTCACCGGGCCGGTCAGCATGCCCTTGACGGGCTTGTCGGTGAGGGAGGCCGCGTAGGTGGCCCAGGGCACGGTGATCGGCTCCGGCCGCGACACGTCACCCCAGAGGATCGGCGGGCGGACGCACCGCGACCCGTACGACTGCACCCAGCCGTGCACGGTCGTCGCGAACCCGGCGAGCCGCTCGGCGAAGTACTGCACCATGTCGTTGCGCTCCGGCTCGCCGTGCACGAGCACGTCGAGCCCGAGCTCCTCCTGCAGCGCGACCACGCGGGCGATCTCCTCCCGGATCCGCGCCTCGTAGTCGGCGTCCGGCAGGTCGCCCCGCGTCCAGGCGGCTCGGGTGGTGCGGATCTCCGTCGTCTGCGGGAACGAGCCGATGGTCGTGGTCGGCAAGGGCGGCAGGTTCAGCCGCGTCAGCTGCGCGGCGGCGCGGTCGGCGTAGGCCGCGCGCGCGAAGTCGGCGTCCGACAGCCGCGCGAGCCGGTCCCTGACGTCGGGGACGACGACGCCGGCCGCGCCCGCCCGTCCCGTGAGGGCCGCCGTCGCCGCGGCGAGCTGTGGCTCCACGGCGCCCCGCCCCTCGCTCAGGCCGCGTGCGAGAGTGACCACTTCTCCGACCTTCTGGTCGGCGAACGCCAGCCACCCGGCCAGGGCCGGGTCGAGCCGCGGCTCGTCGTCGACGTCGTGCGGCACGTGCAGCAGGGAGGTGGACGTGCCGACGGTGACCGCTCCGGCACCCGTCACCTCCCGCAGGGACTCCAGGGCGTCGAGCCGTGCGGCGAGGTCGGCGCGCCAGATGTTGTGACCGTCGATCACGCCCGCGACCAGGGTCTTCGACGCGAGCCCGGGCACGGAGGAGGGTGCGGTACCGCGCACCAGGTCCACCGCGATCGCCTCGACGCCGGTTCCCGCGAGCAGCTCCAGGCGGTCGCCCGACGCACGGCGCAGGTCGCCGAAGGGCGCCGCGACGAGGATCTGCGGGCGTCCCTCGCCGGGCGCCGGCGCCGTCAGCGTGCCGTACGCCTGGCGGACGGCGTCGGACACGGTGGCGAACGGGACGCCGATCAGGTCGCTGACGAGCGCCGGTTCGTCCAGCTGGACCCACGGCGCCCCGGCGGCGGCCAGAGCGGCCAGCAGCTCACGGTAGGCGGCCACGACGTCGTCCAGCCGGCTCAGGGGGGAGAACCCCTCGGGCGCGCCGTCCTCGGGCTTGCTGAGCAGCAGGTACGTCACCGGGCCGACGATCACCGGGCGGGTCACGACGGCCGTGCCGCCGTCGGCCGGCCGGGCGGCGTCGACGAACTCGCGGACGATCCGGTCGTCGGCGAACCCGATCGGGGTCTCCGGCCCGATCTCGGGCACGAGGTAGTGGTAGTTCGTGTCGAACCACTTGGTCAGTTCCAGCGGAGGCTGCTCGGCCGTGCCCCGGGCGAGCGCGAAGTACGTGTCGGGGGACACGCTCTCCGAGGTGGCCGGCTCCGCGGGCGAGCCCTTGCCGCGGCGGAAGCGGGCCGGGACGGCCCCCAGCGTGGCCGTGACATCGAGGACCTGGTCGTAGCGCGAGAACGAGTTCGGCACCGCGCCCGTGTCCGGGTCCAGGCCGAGCTCCACGAGTCGCCGCACCGTGGCGAGGCGCAGGTCGTGGGACGTCCGTTCCAGCGCGTCCGCCGTGGTCGTGCCCGCCCAGTACGACTCCAGCGCGCGCTTGAGCTCGCGGCGCCGCCCGATCCGGGGATAGCCGAGCACCGTGGCACGGGGGAAGTCGGGCAGGGTCTTGTCAGTCATCTCAGCTCCATCGCACCTGGCATTGAGCACCGTGCCCCCGGGACGGGGGTGGTTGCTGCGGCGTCGTCGAGCCAGGTCTCTCGGCCGCTCTGGATGGGTGTACATGCCTCCGCGGAGGCGGACCTCGGTGGGGTCGCCGGGCGGTCGCGCCCTGCGATCCCTCAGGCCGAGGCGGTCGTGAGGCCCACGCCGGACAACAGGTCCAGCGCCGGGCGGTGCTTGTTGAACGTGTAGACGTGGATGCCGGGCGCGCCCGAGTCCAGGACGGCCTGGGCGAGGCGCACCGAGTACTCGATGCCGTGGGCGTGCTGCGCCTCGGCGTCCGGCGAGCCGTCGTCGAGCCGCAGGTCGTCGAGCTCCGCGAGCAGCCTCGGCGGCGGCACGACGCCGGTCAGTTCCTCCACACGGCGGAGGCGGCGCGGTTCCGTGGTAGGGATGATCCCCGCGAGGATCGGGATCGTCACCCCGGCATTCCGGGCCGCCTCCACGAAACCGGTGTACGACTCGGGCTCGTAGAACAGCTGGGTGATCGCGAAGGACGCGCCCGCCTCCTGCTTCTCCAGCAGCCGGACGACCTCCTGCGCACGCGTCGTACCGGCGTCGGCGTTGCCGTTCGGGAACGTCGCCACCGCGATGGTCAGCGGCCTGGCCGCACCGCGCAGCGCGGTCGCCGGGCTGGCGGCGCAGCGCCGCTCCTCGACGTCGCGCAGCAGCCGGACGAGCTCGATGCTGGAGTGCACGCCGTCGGCCGGCGGGCGCCAGTCCGGCTGGTCCTTCGGCGGGTCGCCGCGCAGCGCGAGGAACGAGCGCACACCGGCGTCGAAGAAGTCGTCGATCACCTCCGACACATCCTCGCGCGACGCGCCCACACAGGTCAGATGGGCCACCGGGAGGACCGGCGTGCCCTCCAGGAGCTTGGCCACGACGGCGCGCGCGGTGGCGCGGTCGCCGCCGCCCGCCCCGTAGGTGACGGAGACGAAGTCGGGATGCGTCGCGACGAGCCGGCGCGCGGTCTCCCAGAACTTGGGCGCCGCGTCCGGTCGACGTGGCGGCATGAGTTCGAAGGAGATCGTCGGGCGGCTCGGGTGCGGCGTCTCGACAGCCATAGGTGATGCTCCCATCGCGCCTGGCGTTAGCACCTTGTCCGCTCCGGCGGGGGAGCGACAGGTTGCTGCGGTGTCCTCGAGCCAGGACTCTCGACCGCTCTGGATGGTGGGTCCTCATGGTCACACATGCCCGCCATGCGATCCGGATCCAGCTCACCTGCTGAGATGTGAGGTCCCGTGACAGGTCGCCCCCCACGGCCGGAGGGTGGGTGGACGCCGTAGGGTGGCAGCCATGGACAACGAAGAGCGTCTCGCCGTCTTCATCGACTACGAGAACCTGGCGCTCGGCGCTCGGGAGCACCTGGGCGGTATGCAGTTCGATTTCGGGCCGATCGCCGACGCACTCGCCGTACGCGGACGCGTCGTCGTGCGCCGGGCGTACGCCGACTGGTCGTACTTCGACGAGGACCGCCGCGCCCTGACCCGGCACCAGGTCGAGCTGATCGAGATGCCGCAGCGCATGGGCGCCTCGCGGAAGAACGCCGCCGACATCAAGATGGTGGTCGACACCATCGAGATGGCGTTCGAGCGCGACTACATCTCGACGTTCGTGATGTGCACGGGCGACAGCGACTTCTCGCCGCTGGTCCACAAGCTGCGCGAGCTGAACAAGCGGGTCATCGGAGTGGGCGTCGAACTCTCCACCTCCCGCCTGCTCCCCGCCGCCTGCGACGAGTTCCTGTTCTACGACCGCCTGGAGGGCGTCGACGTCCCCGACGAGGCACCCAGGCCGAAGGCGGCGAAGTCCCGTGGTGCCCGACGGCGACCCGCTGCCGGGTCCGCGGCGAGCACGCCGTCCGGCGACGGCGACAAGCAGGAGCCCGCCGAGACGGGCAAGACCGCCGCGTCGTCGTCGGGCAGGAAGCGCAAGGCCGGCCCGACGCCTCCGCCCGAGCCCGTCGAACCCGCTGAGCCCGTCGTGCCCGCCGAGCCCGTGACCGTCGCCGACGAGGACGGCGACGAGCCGGTGGGAGAGCCCCCCACCATGGAGGTGCGGGTGGCGCAGACCCTCAAGGACCTGCAGGCGTCGTCGTCCGACTCCGTGACCGCGTCCATGCTCAAGCGGACGCTCGTGCGCAAGGACCCGACGTTCAGCGAGTCCGACTACGGCTTCCGCACCTTCGGCGAGTTCCTGCGGTTCCTGGCGGACCGCGGATTCGTGGTGCTGTCGGACGGGCCGTCGAAGGGCGACCCCGAGATCTCGCTCCCCGAGGCCGGCGACGCGGACGACGCGTTCACGCTGCTGCGGTCCGTGGTGCAGGGCACCGGCGGGAGCGCGGCGCTGTCCGGCCTGAAGAACGCCGTGCGGAAGCAGCGGCCGGACTTCTCGGAGAAGGCGCTCGGCTACCGCGGGTTCCTGCAGTTCGCGAAGGCGGCACAGGCTTCCGGCGCCGTGGACCTGGCCTGGGACGACGACGCCGACGACTACCTGGTGACCGCACGCTGACACGTCATTGGTCACATCTTGGCGGTGATCCCCGATTCACCGCACAGGTGGGCAGGCGGTGCACAATGTGCGGGTGACGTACCGGGTCTTGAAACTCATCGTGTCGATCCTGTCGCTCGTGCTGCTGCGGCCGCGAGTGACGGGTGTCGACAACATCCCGCGCAAGGGCCCGGTCATCTTCGCGAGCAACCACCTGTCGTTCATCGATTCGGTGATCATCCCGATCACCGTGCCCCGGCACGTGACGTTCCTGGCGAAGAAGGAGTACTGGACCGGCAAGGGCGTCAAGGGCGCGATGTCCCGCTGGTTCTTCACCACGATGGGGAACATCCCGGTGGACCGGCACGACCCCCGGGCCGGCCAGCGCTCCCTGGAGGATGCGCTCGCCGTCCTCGAAAAAGGCGGAGCGTTCGGGATCTACCCGGAGGGGACCCGGTCACGCGACGGCAAGCTGCACAAGGGGCACACCGGCGCGGCCTGGCTGGCGCTCACGGGCAAGGCGCTCGTGGTACCCGTGGGACTGAAGGGAACCGACAAGGTCAAGCCGATCGGCAAGATGCCGCGGCTCGGCCGGGTCGAGGTGCACTTCGGGACACCGATCGACCCCGCGCGGCAGATCGAGGCCGGAACGAAGCCCGCCAAGGCGCGGCGTGAGCTCACCGAAGAGGTCATGACCGCGATCCAGAAGCTCAGCGGGCAGGAACGGGTGGACTGACCGCGTCGCCGCCCCCGCCGCCCACCGAGGCGGCGGACGAGACGGGCCGACCCGCGGCGACGACGCCGGGAACGGGAACCGGAACGCTCACGAACCCGGCCCGGCCACCGCCGGACACGTCGCCAGGTGATCGTCCACGAGCCCGCACGCCTGCATGGCGGCGTACATCGTCGTCGGCCCGACGAAGCGGAACCCCTCCTTCTTCAGGGCCTTGCTGAGCGCCTTCGACCCCGGGGTCTGCGCCGGGACGTCCGTCCACACGGCGGGGCGCTCGCGGACGGCGTCATCGGGCGCGAACGACCAGAACAGCTCGTCCAGAGTGCGGCCGCCGGCGTGCAGTGCGACGAGCGCCCTGGCGTTCGCCACGGTCGCCTCGATCTTCATGCGGTTCCGGATGATGCGGGCGTCCCCGAGGAGCCGGTCGACGTCCTGTTCGGTGAAGGCCGCGACCGCCACCGGATCGAACTCGTGAAACACCTCCCGGAACGCCGGCCGCTTGCGCAGCACGGTGATCCACGACAAGCCGGACTGGAAGCCTTCCAGGGCGATGCGCTCGAACAGCGCCGCCTCGCCGTGTACGGGCAGGCCCCATTCCGTGTCGTGGTAGGCCTCGTACAGGGGATCGCCGTCGCCGAAGCACCGGGCTCCCCGGGGTCGCTGCGGGGCGGGCGGATCGGTGAGGTGCGTCGTGGTCTCGGTCATGGGACAACTCTGCACCGGGACACCGACGATCGGTCGCGGTGATCCACAAACCCCAGGTCGGCCGCCTGCGCCCCCGCGGCGATCCACAGCCCCGCCCGCCGCCTGTGCCCCCGCGGCGACGGGGGCATGTCAGTGTCCGGTGTGATGCTGTGCGCATGAACGAGTCCAGCAGTGCCGAGACCGACGAGGACTTCCAGAAGCGAATCCTCAAGAAGTACCTGCGCTCCGCCCGGGAGGCCCTCGTCTGGAAGGTCGAGGACCTCTCCGAACGAGAGGCGCGCCGGCCTCGCGTGCCCAGCGGCAACAACCTCGCCGGCCTGGTGAAGCACCTGGCGAGCGTCGAGGCCGGGTACCTCGGTGACGTCGTCGGGCGGCCCTGGCCCACACCCGAGGAGCTCGTCCCCTGGGAAGCGGTCGAGGAGGATCCGCAGGCCGACTTCTACCTCACCACGGACGAGACGCTCGCCGGGATGATCGACGTCTACCGCCGCGTGTGGGCCTTCACCGAGGCGAACATCGACGCCCTGCCGCTCGACACGCCGGGCACCGTCCCCTGGTGGCCGGACAACACCGACACCACGCTGTTCCGTCTCGTCGTGCACACGCTCGCAGACCTGTCCCGTCACGCGGGGCAGGCCGACATCCTCCGCGAGCAGTACGACGGCGCGGTCGGCATGAGCCGGGGAAACACCAACATGCCGGACTGGGAACAGGACGGGCCCGCGGCGTACGTCGAGAAGCTCAAGGAGATCGCCAACCGGTATCCGTGACCGAGCTCGTCGGTCCACCGCCTGGCGAAGGGGCGTCGCAGCCGGAACACTGTGGTTCGTGCACAGCCGGTATCGAGCGCTCCTGGTCGTCGTCACGGTGCTCGCCGTGTCGCTGATGACCGTGGGCGTGATCCGAGGCATGCACGAACGCGCTCCCACGGGGGCGGAGGACGCGACCGTGCGGGAGGACCCCCGCGGCGCCGTCGTCCGGCTGGTCGACGAGGGCGAGGCAGTTCGCACCGCCCTCGGCGAGCTCATCGCCGAGGGGCGGGACATCGCCGGCACGGACGGAAACGCCGACCTCGGAGCGTCGCAGGCGCTGAACGAGGCGTTGTCCACAGCCGAGGCACACCACGCCGCACCGGTACCGGAGGTGCCCGGCCCGGCGGCCACGACCGAGGCCATCGCCGCGGCTCACGTGGAGGCGGAGGACTGGGTCGGCGATCTGCGGTGGATGGCCGCCGAGCTCGCCCGGAACATCAGCGAGTACGAGCGGCCCCCGGAGGAGCGCCGGCCGCGCGCCGGCCTGGAGTCCCCGCATCCCGAGGGCGCCGGGTAGCCGGCCGGCGCGAGACAATGGGTGGGTGCAGTGCCCACACTTCGACGCCGGCCGCTGCCACTCGTGCACCCTCCTGGAGACCCCTTACGCGACACAGGTCGCGGAGAAGCAGGCACACGTCTCCCGGCTCCTGGAGGGCGTGGGAGCCGTGGCGAGCCCGGCTGACTCCCCGCCGGCGGGTGGTTCCCCTGCGATCGACTGGCTCCCGCCGGTGACCGGCCCCGAATCCGGCTTCCGCAACAAGGCGAAGATGGTGGTGAGCGGCACGGTCGACGAGCCGGTCCTCGGCATTCTCGACCGGGTCGGGCACGGCGTGGACCTCACCGACTGCGGTCTCTACCCGCCGGCCCTCCAGGCCGCGTTCGCGCCGCTGGAGGAGTTCATCGGGCGTGCGGGCCTGGAGCCGTACCGGGTCTCGGGGCCGACGCCGGGGCGGGCGCGCGACGGGAAGCCCCGCAAGGCCGCGGCCGAGCGAGGCGAGCTCAAGTACCTGCTGGTGACGATCTCGCCCGACGGCGAGCTCATGGTCCGCTTCGTGATGCGCTCCACCGAGGCGCTCGCCCGTATCCGCAAGCACTTGCCGTCGTTGCGATCCGCGCTCCCGAACCTGGCGGTCGCCACGCTCAACGTCCAGCCCGCGCACGCTGCGGTGCTCGAGGGCGACCGCGAGATCGTGCTCACGGAGTCCGAGGCGCTGACGATGCGGGTGGGCGGCATCCCGCTGAGCCTGCGGCCGCAGAGCTTCTTCCAGACGAACACCGAGGTCGCGGCCGGCCTGTACCGGCAGGCGCGTGAGTGGGTCGACGACGTCGGCCCGGCGAGCCTGTGGGACCTCTACTGCGGGGTGGGTGGATTCGCGTTGCACTGTGCGGCGGCGGGCCGCGCGGTCACGGGCATCGAGCTGAGCCGGGAGGCGGTCGCGGCGGCGTCGGCGACCGCCGCGGGTCTGGGACTCCGCGACGCGCGGTTCGAGGCGGGCGACGCCCGCGACGTCGCCGGGCGGTTGGCCACCGACGCTCCCGAGATGGTGATCGTCAACCCGCCCCGGCGGGGGATCGGTGCCGACCTGGCACAGGCCCTGGACGGTTCCGCGGTCGGCCACGTCCTGTACTCGAGCTGCAACGCCACCACGCTCGCCGCCGACCTGGCGCACATGCCGGGCCTCCGCCCGGTCCGGGGCGTTCTGCTCGACATGTTCCCGCAGACACAGCACTACGAGGTGCTGCTCCTGCTCCGCCGGGAGCAGTCGGCGAGGGCGGGATGTCAGCGTGGGCGATAGTCAGCGAGCCACGGCAGGGGTCACGGGCAGTCCGTCCGGCACGGACACCATGCCGAGCCGGAACATGGGGGGCTGGGCCTGCTGGATCCAGTACGACTCGCGGACGTCCGTGAACGCCCGCACGCACGCCGCACAACTGACCAGGTGGTCCTCGAGCTCGCGGCGGCGGCTCGGCAGCAGGCGATGGCGGATGTAGTCGTGCATGGCCCCGCGGGTGACCCGGCACGCCGGCGGCTCGGCCGTCACGCTCGCGAATCCGGGAGCGGGCATGTTCGCGGAGGCTCTCGGGCGCCGGCGGGCCGTGGCCGGGGAGCCGGTCGCTCGACCGGCCGGTTCGATCGACGGGGGGAGCTCCGGCCGCGCGGCACCGCTCGCGCCCGGACGTGCCGGGCCGGGAGACCCGGACTCGTCGTGGACGACGGCGGTCGTGGTGGCGTCGGCCTGCTCTCCTACCGCGGGTTCGGCGGTCGAGGCCCCGGTGGCGGCGTCGATGGCGGCGTTGTGCCAGTAGTCCACCGGGTGGTCGACGGTCCCGTGCACGGCGATCTCGCGGCAGAGCTGTTCGAGGCCGAAGCTCGTGGCCAGTTCCGGGTCGGCTCCCGGGACCTGCCGTGACACGGCGAACACGACGGCACGCCGCTGGGCGGCCAGCTCGCTCAGATCAGTGCTGATCAGCGTGTGCAACCTCGTCCTCCAAGTCCGCGAGGCGCCACGCTACCGTCAGCCGGCGTGGCACCACCGACATGGTGGCACTTCCGTGTCCGCGCATGGAAGCTTCGTCTGAAATATCGGAGATATCAGGGGTATCTCCACGACTCCGCGGGGCCCGCTGCCGTCGGGGCGATCGCACGAAGGGCTCGGGACCGACTCCGGTCCCGAGCCCTTCGGCGGGTGACGCCGTTGCTCAGTTCTCCTGCGCCCCGCCCGTGAGGTCGTCCAGCCCCGGTGCGCCGCCGAGCGCGGTGGCGAGGTCGCCGAAGAGCGGCAGATTGATCAGGTCGCCGACGAGGGGGATGTCATCCAGGCCGCCGAGGACGCCCTCCAGGCCGCCGAGGGGAAGCTCGCCCAGTACGTCCCCGAGGCCACCCGGGGCCTCCTGCTCAGGTGGGTCGGGTTGCCCGCCGCCGTCCCCGGTGCCGCCGCCGTCCCCGCTGCCGTTGTTGCCGCCGTTGGCCGGGCCGTCGTTGCCGCCGTTGGCCGGGCCGTCGTTGCCCTGCCCGAGGTCGCCGTCGTCGGCCGGCTGTTCCGGTGCGGGCTCCGGCGCCGGCGCGGCCGCAGGGGGCTCGTCCGGCGCGGGCTCCGGCTCGCCAGTGGGAGCGGCGGGAACGGTGGCATCCTCCGGCTGTGCCTCGTCGAGCGGCGGCGGGAACTCTTCCCGGGGCTGCGGGTCCTCGGGCGGGACACTCGGCGGGTCCTCGGTCTCCGGTTCCGACTCGGGTTCCGGCTCCTCCGCCTCGGTCGCGGGATCGGCGTCGTCGCCGGACCCGTCCCCCGCTCCGCCGCCGTCTCCGCTCCCGCCGTCGGCGGTCACCTCTGCCGCCGCCTCTGCCTGGGTGTCGGGCTCGGTCGCCGTGTAGGCCCACGCGCCGCCGGCGAGAGCGAGCGCGGCCAGCACGCTCGCGGCGACGGCCTGCTTCGCCGTCGGGCGCTTCGGCCGGGGAGTCGCCTTCGCCCCCGCCACGGCGGCGGCACCGCTCACGGCCGCACCGCCGAAGAAGAACGCGGCGAGATGCTGCCCCAGCTCGCGGAGCATCCACGAGACCTCGCGCACGTCCAGGAACGCGCTCGTGCAATCCGCACAGCCGTCCAGGTGCAGTTCGAGGCGCTTGGATCGCCGGGGAAGGAGCCGGCCCTTGAGGTAGTCGTGCATGGCGGCGCGCGTGGTGCGGCACTCGGGTGCGTCGACCCTGCTCGCGTGCGCCGCGGCGAAGGCGCCGGCCAGGCGCTCCTCGGCGCGGCGCAGGCGCATCGTGACCGCGTGGGGACGAACGCCGAGGTCGCCGGCGATGTCGGTGACCGCCATGTCGTCGACGTGCCTGTCGAACAGAAGCTTGCGGTCGTCGGCGTTGAGTTCACGGAGGGCGTCCCGCAGCATCGCCACGTCGGCCGCCCGCTCGGCGTCGAGCTCCGCTCCGGCCACGGGCGGAGTGATTCCGGCGAGAGCCTCGACCTCGACCGGGACCGTGCGCCCGGCCTCGCGGGTGATCGAGTACGCCTCGTGGAGCGCGGCGCGGCGCCAGTAGGCCGCCGGATCCGCGATCTCTCCGTCGTTGTTGACGATCCGGATCATCTTCTCGAGCGCGCGGCTGGCGGCCTCGTCGGCGTCGACGCCAGGGACGCGCGCGGTGACGGACCGCACCACGTTGGGCCGGTGGATGACCCAGTCGTCGATTTGGACGTCAGTGCTGGTCACCGATGAACTCCCCCCTCAACGCGTCGACCGTCGAAGTCGGACGGGCCGGGACATTTTCCCACCGGCGCGGTGGGTGAGGGCAAGCCGCTGGGGCGGATATGGAGGGCCGGTCGTATTCCTTGAGCATGTCTGGGGTCATCCTCACTGTCGGTATCGCTGTTGTCGGGGCTGTCCGCGGCTCATCGCCGGTGGAATGCGTCATAGACGGCATCGATCCCGCGCGGCCCGGTGGTCGCGTCGATGACGGCGAGAGCGACCTCGCAGGTGGCGGCGCACAGATCCGAAGCTCCCCAGGCGTCCGCCAGCCGGTAGAGGCTGACGGCGTCGCCATCCGAGTAGGCGCGCAGGTATTGCGCACCGAGCCGGACGAGCTCGGTGTGTTCGGTGCTTGTCATGTGCCCCTGACGCTCGAGGGGATCGAATGTCACGGCACTCCAGCCACGGTGTCGGGGAGTATTGCTCGTCTGTCAGGGTTTGGGGTGGTTCTGCCAGGTGAGTGTGCCCGACAACCCACCGCCCCGCCTCCCGAGCCTGTGATCGCCGTGTGTGATCCAGATCACAGAGAAGTGGCGGAAAGTGCTGTGACATCCGGGCCGTCAGCGCGTCTTCCCCCCGAGGCGCACGTTCGGACCGTGCTGGGGGCGGGCCGAACCGGGCCCGTCGCCGGGGCCGGCGCCGATCGGAGTGCGCTGGGAGCACGCCGATCGGCACCGGACTCCGAACCACTGGCCGAGCGCCGGATCGAACTGTGCCAGGGGCAGGTCGATCCGGCGCTCGCGTCCTCTTCGCCGCGCGGCGTCGTCGCCGACCGCGACCCCGGCACGGTCGCTACCGCGCGCCTCCGGCCGGCAGGTCCACGGGATCGGCAGTGCCGTCGCGCTCGGAGCGGAGGGCCACGAGCTCGGCGCGGACGGCTTGAATCTCCGCCATGAGCGCGGCGTTGGAGGCGTCGTCCTCCTTGTCGTGCTCGACCAGCTCTTCCTCGAGGCTTTCCATACCGCTCACGATCACCGCGATGAACAGGTTCAGCACCGCGAAGCTGACGACGAGGATGAAGAGCACGAAGAAGATCCAGGCGCCCGGCATACCGTCGTCGCCGTTCATGACGGCGTCCGCGATGTCGGGCCAGGCCTCGCCGGTCATGACCTGGAAGAGGCTGAACAGCGTGGTTCCGAGGTTCCCGAAGTGCTCCGGGGAGATGTCCCGGAACAGCTTCGTGGCGATGACCGCCGACACGTACAGCACCAGCACGAGCAGCGCACCGACCGAGCCCATCCCGGGCACGGCCGCGACCAGCCCGTTCACCACACGCTTCATCGACGGGACGGCGTTCACGACGCGGAGCGCGCGCAGGATCCGCAGCGCGCGCAGCGCGGCCAGCGAGTCGATCGACGCGGGCACGAGCGCGATCGTCACGACGAGCAGATCGAAGATGCTCCACGGGTCCGTGAAGAACTTGCGGCCGTGCGCGAAGATCCGCAGGCACAGTTCGACGACGAAGATCCACAGCATCGCCGTGTCCACGTATCCCAGCCACACGTCGACAGGCCCGCCGTTGATCGACGTCTCGACGCCGAGCACCACCGCGTTCGCGATGATCACCCCGAGGATCCCGCGAGTGAACCACGTCGCCTCGACGAGGTCCCTCACCCGTCCGCGAATCGCCTGCACGCGCCTCACTCCGCTTTCCCTGCCGTCATCGGTCCGTTGGCCACGCGAAGCCTAGCGTCGCAGAGGTGTCCGGCATCGCCGCTCATGGTGAGATTTGCGCCTCATGCGACGAACCGCCGTACACACTGGGCGAATAGGGCGGTTCAGTGCCATGGTAGGTGCCGCAACACCTACTCTCACTGGAGGAGCATCACCATGGGTTTCATTCCCTTCCTCATCCTCGGCCTGCTGGCCGGCATCATCGCGCGCATCATCCTGCCGGGCAAGCAGCGGGGCGGCTTCTGGCTGACGCTGCTGCTCGGTGTCCTGGGCGCCATGCTCGGCGGCTGGCTCGGCGGGCTCATCTTCGACATCTCCCTCGACCAGTTCTGGTCGTGGCAGTCCTGGCTGTTCTCGGTCATCGGCGCGCTGATCGTCATCGGCGTGTTCGAGATGATCTTCAAGCGCAAGGCGGACTGACCCTCCATCGGTCAGCACCACTGACACGGGCGAGGGCCCGGGCCTAGGTTGGTACGCATGCCACAGTGCGTCCCCAGGGCCCGGGCCCTCGCCGCGTCGGCGCTCGCCGCGGGCGCACTCCTGACCGGCTGCGTCTCCGGTGGCGCGAGCGTCGACCGGCTCGGGACCGTGCCCGACGACGTCGCCGCGGACCTCGTCGTGACCCTGCAGCAGGCGCGCCTCGACTACGCGGATCGCGTGGTCGAGATCGAGGTGGTCAACTCGTCGGACACGGACCTAGTCCTGCTCGGGGGAGAGCTGGAGAGCGACAGCTTCGGACCGTCGACCGAGACCGAGGCGCGTCCGTTCCGTGCCGAGACCCTGGCGGTCGGCGGCCGGCGGGGCGTCTACGTCGAGCTCGGGGAGGCCACGTGCCCGACCGACCCCGCCGAGGACGCCGTCGCCGGCTCCGGGACGCGTGCCGCCGTCACCGTGGCGCTCGGCAGCCGTGCCGACCACGGCGCGCCGACCACCGTCGAGGTGCCGATCTCCGACCCCGGCGGACACCTGGCCCGCAACTTCGCGCGGGACTGCGCCGCCGCCGCGGTCGCTTCCGGCGTCACGCTCACGCAGACCGACGCCGTACGCACCGAGCGTCGCCGCGACGGGACGGTCGCCGTCATCACCCTCCTCGCCGAACCGGTCGACGACGGCCCGGACGTCCGGATCACCCGGATCGACGGCTCGACCCTCATCGACCCCGCCGACGGCGCCGCGTGGACGGGCCGGGCGCTGGAAGGCCAGGACGACGGCGTCCTCGAACTCGCCCTCGTGCCCGCGCGATGCGACCACCACGCCGTGTCCGAGGACAAGCGGGGCACCTTTCTGCCCGTGCACGCGGAGGTGAACGGTGCGGCGCAGCGGGTGGTGTACGTCCCGATGCCCGACGACGCCAAGCGCGACCTCTTCGAGTACATCGCGGACCACTGCGGCTGGCCGGAAGGCTGACCCGCGCCGTCAGCGGCCGGCCGCGGCCTCAGCCGATGATCGGGGCGCTCTCGGGCATGCGGTAGAGCCGCTGGCGGCTGCGCAGCGCGAGCGCGGTACCCAGGGTGATCGGCCCGAGCCGGCCGATGAACATCAGCGGGACCAGGACGAGCTGGTTGAACCAGGGGAGCTCGGCGGTGATCCCGGTGGACAGTCCCGTGGTGGTGAACGCGGAGGTGACCTCGAACAGGATCTTGTCGACGCTGATGTTCGGCGTCGACGCGGTGATCCACAGGGTCGGAACGATGATGATCGCGACCCCCAGCAGTGCCACGGTCAGGGCCTGGCGCTGCGTGCCGGGCGTGATCCGTCGGTCGAAGACGTTGACGTCCTGCTCGCCCCGCAGTTCGGACCAGATGATGATGGCGAGCACCGCGAAGGTGGTGACCTTGATGCCGCCCGCCGTGCCCGCCGACCCGCCGCCGATGAACATCAGGATGATCGTGCCGAGCCAGGTCTCGTGGTGCATCTGGGAGGTGTCCAGTGAGTTGAACCCGGCGGTCCGCGGCATCACGGACTGGGTGAACGCCGACAGGACCTTGTCGCCGGTGCCGAGCGGGCCCATCGTGCCCGGGTTGGTCCACTCCGCGGCGAGGAAGAACAACGTGCCACCGGCGAGCAGCACGCCCGTCATCCACAGGGTGATCCGGGTGTGCACGCTCCAGCGGCGGGGACGGCGGCCGGTCCGCAGCGCGCGCATCACCTCGGCGATCACGGGCAGGCCGATACCGCCCACGACGACGGCCGCGCTGATCGGGAGGGCCACCCACGGATCCCCGACGAAGCCGATGAGGGAGTCGCTGAACAGCGAGAAGCCCGCGTTGTTGTAGGCGGAGACCGCGTGGAAGACACCCTGCCACGCGGCCTCGCCCAGCGGCATGCCGTACGTGGTGAAGAACCGCCCGGTGAGCACGAGAGCGCAGACACCCTCCACGACGAGGGCGATCTTGAGCACTCGGGTGAGCACGCCCCGCACGTCGCCCAGCCCCACGCTGCGGGTCGACGCGGCAGCCACGAGGCGGGAGCTGAGGTCGAGCCTGCGCGTCAGCAGGATGCCGAGCAGCGAGGCCAGCGTCATCACACCGAGCCCACCGATCTGGATGAGCACGGCGATCACGGCCTCGCCGAAGCCGGACCAGAACACCGGCGTGTCGGTGACGATCAGGCCCGTCACGCAGGTGGCCGAGGTGGCCGTGAACAGCGCCTCGACGAACGTCGCGCGCTCGCCCTCGGCGGCGACCGGCAAGGAGAGGAGCAGGGTCCCGACGGCGATCGTGGCCAGGAATCCGAGGGTGACGACCTGCCCCGGGCGGCGGCGCAGCGAGGCCGCGCTGCTCACCTCTCGGGCGGAAGGTGACTTGCTGTATCGCACGATCCACGACTCTAGACCCGTTCGGCGGCATGGGGGCGACCGAGCCGGTGGTCTGTCGTCGTCCGTGAACGCCGAGCGCCGCGGGCCCGCCGGGGTGGAAGGCCCGGTGGCGCCGCGGCGCTCGAGGTGCGGTACAGGTGCCCAGGCGTGCCCGCGTCAGGTCACGGGTGGCGGATCACGGCGGTCAGACGACGCGGATGAAGACGGGGTTGTCCTGCCACATCTCCGTGTAACGGCCGGGGAGGCCGCTCTGGTACCACTCCATGACCATGCCGTTCCCGGCGTACAGGGCCACGTGGCCGGGGCTCCAGACGATGTCGCCGGGCTGCGGGTCGTAGACCTGGTAGCCGCTGTTGAGCATCGCGGAGGACGAGTGCGGCAGGTCGACGCCGTACAGGCCGTACACGTACTGGATGAAGCCCGAGCAGTCGAAGGCGCCCGGGGTGGAACCGCCCCAGACGTACGCGCCCGCGAGGTAGTTGTACGCGGTGTTCGTGACAAGGACGTTGAGGGGTGTGGGCGGAGGCTCCGGGGCCGGGGTGACCTCGACCAGGCCCTCGACCGTGGTGGTGCCGTCGGCGGTGACGGTGGCGCCTTCGACGTCCAGCTTGACGTTGTGCCCGACCGAGACGGTGCCGGCCTGGCTGATGGCCTGACCGGCGGTTTCCTTCAGCGCGTCGAGGTTGAGACCGTCCATCTTCGCGGCGGTCTTGACGTCGCTGGACGCCGGGGCGGCATGCGAGGTCGTGGCGAAGGTCGAGACCAGGACGCCACCGGCGGCAACCGCCAGGGCACCACGGCGGGCGACGGTGCCGGCGTTCTCGGAGGCGGTGCGGGCGATGACTGTGAGGGGGGTTGTGGCCTTGCGGTCCGCGCGATGGCGGCCGCGCTGGGTGGCGTGGGTCACCGTTCTTCTCCTGTAACGCCTACGAGGTGAGCTGTCGGGTTCGGGTGGGAGATGCTCACCCGGCCGAGCAGACATGGGGGTTCTGCCCGGCTTCACCCCGAGGACGCCGCCCCTTCGGAACTCCTACGAGCTCCGCCGGTTCGCCGTCCGGAGATGGTTCCCCCGTCCCTGCCACGATCGTCCTGGGCACGATGCGGTGGCAGGGCTTGGCGTCCGCCTCGTGACTTCACCCGTTCGGGTGGAGCGAGACTCAAGGTACACACCTTCGGCGAAAAAGTCACGAACGTGTCACGCACAACGGGAATCGGCATGAGATGGCCGTTTTTGCCGGAAATTTCACCCGCTCCGGCGACACGTGTCACGCGGGTTCCGCTACGGTGCGCGCCATGTCCAACGGCGCTACCGACACGGTGACCGAAACACTCACGGCGACCGACCTCTCCGGCCGCGTCTCCGGGTGGTGGATACTCCCGATCAGTGCCGTCCTGTGGTGGGCGGTCGGCTTCCTGCCGTGGATCCTGCACGAGATCTTCCAGGTTCTCGGTGTCGAGCCGTCCTCGCTCGAGGAGATCGACGCGTTCACGCCGATACCCGTCGCGGCCGAGGACGCCGTGGCCTCCCTGGTGACGATGAGTGTCATCGGGGGTGTCCTGGCCGGGGCCGGCGCGCGGCTGGCGCGGCATCGCGGTGGCGGGGCCGTGGCCGCGGTCTGCGGGACGGCGTTCGCCCTGGCCGCCGCGGGCGCCGGCGCGTGGTGGCAGGTCAACGCCGCCGCCGGGGCCGACGACGCCAAGGCCGACGCCTTGCTGGCCGTTGCCGTGGTAGGGACGCTCCTGGGCCTGGTCCTCGGCCTGCTGGCCGCCCTCGCACCGGCGCCCGTCCGCGCCGCGGCGTTCGCGCTGCCGGTCGTCCTCGCGGACGGGTGGTTGTGGGGACTGCTGCCCGGGCACTCCGCCGTGCCGCAAGGGACCTGGTGGATCTTCGCCGTGGCCCTCGGCATCGCCCTCGGGCTGGGCGTGGACCGGAACCCGTTGCAGATGCTCGGGTGGTTGCCGGCGGCCGGGCTGGTCTGGGTGTTGCAGGCCGCTGGTCCCGTGCTCGAGGCGGTGAGCGGGTACTTCGCGCCAGGGGCGCCTCCGCTCTCGATTCCGGTGGTCCTGGACGCGGCCTGGGAGCCGTTGCGCCGGACCACGTTCTCCGCCGACGAGCACGACCTCGGCGGTTGGGTGGTGGGCCTGCTGCTCGGTGTCGCCGTCGCAGGGCTCCGGCTGACCCGGGGGATCGAGGAGGACGACGAGGAGGAGTTCGACGAGCTCCGGGCCTTCGCGCCGAGGTAGCGGGCGGTCGCACCACCCGTTCCCCCGGCGCGAAGGCCGCTGGGACGGGCGGTCAGACCACCCGGACGTAGGTGGGGTTGGACTGCCACATGGCGCGGTAGCTGAGCGGGGTGCCTTGGCTGACCGCCTCGACCACCATGCCGTTTCCGGCGTAGATGGCGATGTGGCCGGGTGTCCAGACGAGGTCGCCGGGCCGCGCCGCGGCCGCGGACACCACGGTGCCCGAGCCGCGCAGGGCCGTTGACGAGTGCGGCAGCGAGACGCCGACCTGTGCGAAGGCGTACTTGACGAGTCCGGAGCAGTCGAAACCGCCCGGGGACTCGCCCCCCCAGACATAGGGCGTGCCGACGAACTGCATGGCGATCGCCACGGCACGCGCGCCGATCGAGCCGTCCGAGGCCGGGGCCGCTGTCCCCGCCGGGGCGGTCGCGGGCCCCGCCGCGGGTTCCGGCGCCGGCGCCGGCGCGGGTTCGGGTTCCGGCTCCGGTGCCGGCTTCACCCTGACCACCGTGGCGGTGAAGTCGAGACGGGCATCTGGCGCCACCCTCACTGCGGGCGCCGTGTCGGTGGTGGTACGCGCCGCCTTGAGGGCCTCGAGGTCGAGTCCCGTGACGCGCTCGTGGTGGCCGTTGCCCGCAGGGGTGGCGGACGCCGTGCTCGACAGCGTCGTCGCGATGATCCCCGATGTCGCTGCGACGAGCGCGCCCTTGCGGGCGGCGTCCGCTGCGGTCTTCGACAGTGCAGTAAGCGGGGTATTGGGAGCGTGGTCGGCGCGGTGTCGACCGCACCTGACGTTGGTACTCACCAGTGGTTCTCCGAATCGCACCTAGGGTCTCCGGGCGCCGCGTACAGCAGGTCACGGCCTCCCGTGGCTACGTCGTCCTGTGACGTAACGGACTCGACGCTAGGTGAAGAAATCGTGCTTGTCTCGACCAGGCATGTGGTGACGCGGAATAACTTGACAAGGTCGGTCCTGTAACTTTTCGACCGTGGCCGACACGCAGGTGGGGTCGGTCATTTCAGGCGAGTCCCGGCGGGCTGACGGCGTCGGAGTTTCCGTCGAGCCTCCTCTCTTCGGCGTGTCGCCGAGATAGATTTCTAATATGCGAGAAAAGACCGGAAAGCCGTCGTCCAACGCCCCTGTCCGACGCCGGAGGTGGGTCCGTCCTGCTCTGGGCGTGGCCCTGACCGCGGTTGTCGTGCTCGCGGTACTCGCGGTGCTCGTGGTCCAGGGTGTGGTCTGGCCCAACCGTCTCCTCGCCGCGGGATACGACGCGCGTGGCATCGACGTCTCGCACCACAACGGAACGATCGACTGGGAGCGGGTCGCCGGGCAGGACGTCGACTTCGCCTACATCAAGGCCACGGAAGGGTCGCGGCACGTCGACGAACGGTTCGGCGAGAACTGGCGCGGCGCACGGGAGGCCGGCCTGGTGGCCGGTGCCTACCACTTCATGAGCTTCGAGAGCCCGGGGGAGGACCAGGCCGCGAACCTCGTGGACACGGTTCCGCCGGAGGAGGACGCGCTGCCGCCCGTCGTCGACCTGGAGCCGTACGGCGAGTACCACCGCGACCTGCCGCCGGCCGACCACGTCCACGCGATCCTCGACCCGCTGCTCGACGCTATCGAGGACCACTACGGCCTGCCGGCGGCCATCTACACGACGAACGAGGCGTACGACGCCTACCTCGCCGGACGCTACCCCGACAACCCGGTGTGGATCCGTGCCGTCGCGCTGCCACCGCGCCTCTCGGACGGGCGGGACTGGACGATCTGGCAGTACTCGAACCGCGACAAGCTCGAGGGCGTCGGAACGGATCGAGGCGCGGAGCCGTACGTCGACATGAATGTCCTGGACGGCACCCTGGAGGAAGTCAGGGAAGCACGTCCCTGATGTCCGCGAGGATCGGCCTCAGCAGCGTGGTGCGGCGGGTCCGGACGACGTTCTCCGTCACGGTCGCGATGCGCTCCAGCAGCGCGAGCGAGGTGGTCAGCCGCGGGTCCGGGGCGGGCTGCGGCTCGCGGTTGCCGGTGTCGGTCAGCGTGCGGGACCACTGCTGCGCGGCCCCGGTCAGCATCGACGCGAGGTCGTCACGTTCGACTGGACGTGCGGACATGGCATAGGCGATCGCCGCGCGGTGCAGCTTGTTGCGCGCGTCTCCGACACGGCGGCCCTCGCGGGCCTTCTCGAAGAATCCGCCGGCGCTCGCCCGTGCGAGCACCGGCTGCAACGCCGGCGCGTTCTCGATGACGATCGGACGCGGATCCAGCGGAACCTCGTAACGAAGCCCGGCGGGGACATCGGTGCCGGCCAAGGACAGCTCTGGGGCGGTCGTCATGGTTCGTTCCTGTTCTCGTGCATTCCACAATGCCCGTTGACAGGGGTCTATCAAGGAGCACGCCCGCCCGCTCGCTGACGCGCCGTCCGTGTCGCGTGCGCCGTGATCGTGCGTTGGGCGCAATCGAGAGATCGCGCGGTAGGAGGGGCGGCGTGCGCATCGCGCCGGAGTCACCCGCTGTCGTGTCGAGTGACCTGAGTCACATACTGTGGCGGGTGAGGGCCGCGCTGCCTTCTCCGCCGAGCACTTCATCGGATTGCGAAAGGGACGTCTCATGACCGACCCGCACGCAGGACACCGCGAACACACCGCGTCACCGCATGAGGACCGGAACGCGACGCACGCGGCCGGCACCCGTGACCGGGGCCGGGAGGCCGGGCATCCGGGAGCGGGTCACGACCGGCCGCACGGGCACGGGGGGCACGGCGACCACGTCGGCCGGTTCCGGCGGCTGTTCTGGATCAACCTCGTCATCGCCGTCCCGGTCGTGCTCTTCTCGGGGTCGTTCGCGATGATCCTCGGGTACGAGCTCCCCGACCTCGCCGGGACGACGTGGATCTCCCCCGTGCTCGGTACCGTCATGTACGTGTCGGGCGGCCGGCCCTTCCTCACCGGCGCCGCGGGCGAGCTCAAGGATCGCCGGCCGGGCATGATGCTCCTGATCAGCCTGGGGATCACCGTCGCGTTCGGGGCGTCCTGGGGGGCACGCCTCGGCCTGCTCGACCACAGCCTCGAGTTCTGGTGGGAACTCGCGCTGCTGATCGTCATCATGCTGTTCGGGCACTGGATCGAGATGCGTTCCCTGGCGCAGACCACCTCGGCCCTCGACTCCCTCGCGGCCCTCCTGCCCGACGAGGCCGAGAAGGTGGACGGCGACTCGATCGTGACGGTCTCACCCGCCGAGCTCCAGGTGGACGACGTCGTCGTGGTCCGGCCCGGCGGCAGCGTGCCCGCCGACGGGACGATCATCGAGGGCCGCGCCGACATGGACGAATCGATGGTCACCGGTGAATCGCGCGCCGTGGCGCGCGGCGTCGACGACGCGGTCACGGCGGGGACGGTCGCGACCGATTCCGGGCTGCGGGTGCGGATCACCGCCATCGGCGACGACACGGCCCTTGCGGGCATCCAACGCCTGGTCAGCGATGCGCAGAACTCTTCCTCCCGGGCGCAGCGCCTCGCCGACCGGGCGGCGGCCTGGCTCTTCTGGTTCGCGCTCGGCGCCGCGCTGGTCACCGCGGTGGTCTGGACCGTGACCGGCCTCCCCGACAGTGCCGTGGTGCGGACCGTCACCGTCCTCGTCATCGCCTGCCCCCATGCTCTCGGGCTGGCCATCCCCCTGGTCGTGTCGATCGCTACCGAACGCGCGGCACGGGGCGGCGTGCTGGTCAAGGACCGCCTCGCGCTGGAGAGCATGCGCACGGTGGACGTCGTGCTGTTCGACAAGACCGGCACGCTGACCAAGGGGGAGCCGACCGTGACCGGCATCGAGACGACCGGCCGGCTCGACGAGGACACGGTGCTGGCGATGGCCGCGGCCGCCGAGTCCGACAGCGAGCACCCGCTCGCGCGGGCGATCGTCCGCACGGCCGGAGAGCGTGGCCTCGACGTCCCGCGTTCGTCCGGCTTCTCCTCCTCGCCGGCGGTGGGGGTCACGGCGACCGTCGACGGCCATGAGGTCCGGGTCGGCGGGCCCCGGCTGCTCGAGGAGCTGGGCGTACCGGAGGTCGACGCCGCGGCCCGATGGCGCACCGAGGGCGCCATCATCCTGCACGCGGTCCGCGACGGTGTCGTCGTCGGGGGACTCCGCCTCGCCGACGAGGTGCGCCAGGAGTCCCGCGAGGCGGTCGACGCGTTGCACGCCCTCGGTGTCGAGGTCGCCATGATCACCGGCGACGCCGGTGCCGTCGCTCACGCCGTGGGAGACGAGCTCGGTATCGATCGGGTGTTCGCCGAGGTGCGCCCCGAGGACAAGTCTGCCGAGGTCGCCGAGCTGCAGCAGGAGGGCAGAAAGGTCGCGATGGTCGGCGACGGCGTCAACGACGCCCCCGCGCTCGCCCAGGCCGACGTCGGCATCGCCATCGGCGCCGGGACGGACGTGGCCATCGCCTCGGCCGGCGTGATCCTCGCCAGCTCCGACCCGCGCTCCGTGCTGTCCGTGATCGAGCTCTCCCGCGCCGGCTACCGCAAGATGGAACAGAACCTGTGGTGGGCGGCCGGGTACAACCTGTTCTCCGTCCCGCTCGCGGCAGGTGTCCTCGCCCCCGTCGGATTCGTGATGCCCATGTCCGTCGGCGCGATCCTCATGTCGCTGTCCACCGTCGTGGTCGCACTCAACGCGCAACTGCTGCGCCGGATGGACCTGAGCCCGCAGGCGAGCACCCGGGCGGTGCTGGACCGCGAGGGGGCACCGGGCTGATCGTGGGCGTCAGGGACGACGTTCCACGCCCCCGCCGCGGGACGACGTGACGGACACGTTTGATGCGGCGGCGTGCGCTGGCGCAGACTCTTCCCACGTTCGCGCGAAGGAGAGCAATGGTCGAGGAAGACACGGCAGGCACGGTCGGGCAGGCGTTCGGGCGGTCCGACCTGGACTACACCCCGTGGGCGTTCTGGGACCGGGCCGAGGACGGCGACAAGCTCCGGCAGCGCACGCTTCAGGCGACGCTGTCCGCCGAGCGGGGCTTCAGGTTCGGGGAGCGGTGCTTCGTCTCCGAGCTGTCCTCGGTGACAAACGAGATGCTCGAGCTGGGCGACCGCACCTACGTGGCGGCGGGTGCGTATCTCTCCGGGACGCTGCGTGCCGGACGTGACTGCACGGTCAACCCGTACACCGTTGTGCGCGGAGAGATCCGTCTGGGCGACGCGGTCCGGATCGGCGCCCACACGTCGCTGCTCGGGTTCAACCACACCATGGGCGATCCCGACATCGAGGTCCATCGGCAGGCGATCACCGTCAAGGGGATCTCGATCGGCGACGACGTCTGGATCGGCTCGCACGTCGTGGTCCTGGACGGAGTCACGGTCGGGGACAAGGCCGTGCTCGCCGCCGGAGCCGTGGTGACGAAGGACGTGCCGTCCGGAGCCGTGGTCGGCGGGAACCCGGCCCGGGTCATCAAGTGGCGGACGGGGCCGGACCGGCCGCGGCCACGAGCGGCCGGGGACCTTTCCGCCGCGGTGGCGGAGTTCGCGGGGGCAGCGCGCGACCAGGCGGCCGCGATCCTCGACAAGCACTGGGACGACAGCGCCGGGCTGTTCGCCGATCTCCCCGCGACCGCGCCGACGGTCCGGGCCCAGTGCGACGCGGTCGAGATCGCCGACCTGCTGCTGGGAGGCCCTCCTCCGCGGATCGGCGCCGGTGAGCTCACGGAGCTCCTCCGTTCCTGGCAGGATCCGGAGTCCGGCCTGGTGGGCGAGCTGGACGAGGAGCGCCGTCCCGTTCGTCCCGCGGCCACGATGTTCGCCCCGTCCGCGGACTATCACGTCCTGTGCGTGGGTTATGCGCTCGACCTCCTCGGCAGCCGTTTCGCCCACCCCCTGACGGTCTTCTCCGAGGCTTCCGCCGCGGATGTGGTGGACGGCCTCGACGGGCAGGACTGGGCCCGCAACGCCTGGCGGGCGGGGAGCCGCGCCGACGCGCTCGGGACTGCCCTGCACTGGAACGCGCGCATGGGCGTGCCCAACCGCCCCGGCGCGGCCGAGGCGCTGTTCGGGTGGTTGCTGACCAACGCCGATCCGCGCACCGGCATGTGGGGAAGCGCCGGCGGACCGGAAGGGCTGCTGCAAGTCGTGAACGGCTACTACCGAGCCTCGCGAGGGACGTTCGCGCAGTTCGGCCAGCCCGTGCCCTACGCCGAGCGCGTCGTGGACACCGTGCTGACGCACGCGCGCGACGCCCGCTACTTCGCGCGGGCGCGACAGAATGCCTGCAACGTGCTGGACGTCGCCCACCCGCTGTGGCTCACCCGCGGGTCGGGACACCGCGGCGACGAGGTCGTCGACCTCGCGCGCCGGCTGCTGTCCGACGCGCTGAGTCACTGGACGCCGGGGCGGGGTTTCGGGTTCCAGGCGCCCCACCCGACGACGGCGTCCGTCCCCGCGACCACTCCGAGCCTGCGGGGGACGGAGATGTGGCTCGCCGTCATCTGGCTCCTGGCGGACCTCGCCGGCCTGTCCGACCAGCTCGGTTACCGGCCGCGCGGCGTGCATCGTCCCGAGCCCGCCCCGCCGGGGTAGCACAGGGGGCCGGTTCGTCGGAGGATCACTCTGTGAGCACACCGTCAGGACCGACCGCCCCACCCGCGCCGGCGGCCGCACCCGCACCCGCGCCGGCGCGGCGCCTCCGCCGATGGTGGTGGCGCAGCGGAGCGCTGGCCGTCGGGCTCGTCGCGGGCGCCGCGGTCGTCGCCGGGATCGTCGAACACCTTGCCTGGGTCGAGACCGTCGCCGCCTACGACGCCGACATCGCCCGTGTCACCGACGAGGCCGAGACCGCCCGCGCCCGTGCGGAGGCCGCCTACGCCGCAAGCCTCCGATCGCTGGACGAGGCGATCGACGACGGCCGGTCCGTGTACGACGCCAGCGAAGACCAGGTGGCCGACCCCGCTGTCCGCGAGCCGCTCGTCGCGGCCCTGGCCGACGCCGAGGAACTGCGCGCCACCGAGGTCACCTATCCGGTCACGACGACGCGCACCGTGGAGTCCGTCACCCGGCCGAACCCGCTCCGCCGCGAGACGCTGCCGGAGGTCTCGGTCGAGGTCATGGGCGGTTCGGAACCGGCGCCGGGCGGCCTCGACGCGGAGGCGGCCGGCGTGGCCGAGGTGACCGACACCGTCGCCGCGGCCCGCCGGCAGTGGGCCCTCGTCGAGCTACGGGCCGCCACGGTCGAGGGCCGGGACGCCCGCGCCGACCTCCGCGGGCAGGTCGGTGCGCGCGCACTCGGCACTCTTGAGGAGGCGGTCGCCGACGCCGAGGCGATACTCGATGGCGGAGCGGACGCCGTCGACCCCGACGTGGCCGTCCCGCTGCGGGACACCCTGTTCGACACCACGCACGCCCTGTGGTCCGCCCGGCTGGCCGAGATCCACGACGAGCGCCGTGCCGCCGCCCGCGCCGCCGGCGTCGACTGCCGCGTCGACAGGTGCGTCGCCCTGACGTTCGACGACGGACCGGTCGAGGACACCCGGCGTCTGCTCCGCATTCTCGCGGCGAAGGACGCGCCCGCCACCTTCTTCCTGGTGGGCGACAACGCCGCGAAGCGGCCCGACATCGTCCGTGCCGTCGCCGACGGAGGACACCTCCTGGCGAACCACTCCTGGGCCCACCCGCAACTGACGACGCTGGACGACGCCGACGTGCGTGACGAGCTCCGGCGCACCCAGGACGCGATCGCGGAGGCGACCGGGTTCACCCCGTTCCTCCTGCGCCCGCCCTACGGCGACGTCGACGGCCGGGTGCGCTCGCTCGCGACACGCACCGGTCTCGACGTCGTCCTGTGGAGCGTCGACACCGAGGACTGGAGCGCACGCGACGCCGAGGAGACGCGCCGTCGCGTGCGAGCCCAGGTCGCGCCGGGCAGCAACGTCCTGATGCACGACATCCATCCGTCCACGGTCGACGCGGTGCCGAAGATCATCGACGACCTGCGCGCGGAGGGCTACGTGCTCGTCACCGCCGACCTCCTGACCGACCGGTGACCCCGGCTCCGCCCGGCGTGGCCGGCACGGTGGCCGGGCGTGCCGAGGCGGTGGCCGCCGCGTGACGGACGGCGGCCACCGGCCCGCCTTCTCAGGAGCTCGTGCACGTCAGGGTCGGTGTCGGCGGCGTGCCGCTGCCGAGCAGGCCGAAGGTCGTGGTGCCACCGGCCGGGAGCTGGCCGTTCCAGTCGGCGTTCCGGACGACGACGAGGTCTCCCTGCGATGTCACCGTGCCGTTCCACACCTGGTCCACGCTCCCGCCCGACAGGGGCCAGCTGACGCTCCATGACGTCGTCGGGGATCCGGCCTCGACGGTCACCTCACCCTGGAATCCGCCGTCCCACGAGTTCACGGTGCTGTACGTCGCGGTGCAGTCGCCGGCAGGGGGCGGGGTGGTGGTCGGCGTCGGCGTCGGCGTCGGGCTGAGAGTGGGCGTCGGGGTGGGCGTGGGACTGGGCGACGGCGAGCTCAGGGACGTGAAGAACTGCCAGATCTCGCCGGGCACCCAGGACTGCTGCTGGCCGGCGTCCCGCGCGTCCCACTGGTGGTCGCTGTCGGACGCGATCCAGACGACCGGGTACCCGTCGTCGCACGTGTAGCTGGTCTTGATGTGCGTGCCGCTGCCCTGGGCCGGTTCGGGCGCCTGCTGGGGCTGGCATCCGTTGTTCTGCAGGAAGCGGTCGCGCAGCGCGCGGCCCTGCGAGATGTTCAGGACGCTGTCCACGATGCCGTGCGAGCCGAGGTACGCGACGGGCTCGGTGCCGCCGGCGCACCCCGAGAGCTGGGCGCCGTTGAGGACCGCGACCGCGCGGAACACGTCGGCGCGTGCGCACGCCAGGGCGTTGCTCATGCCGCCGCCGTAGCTGAAGCCGGTGGCGAACCGCTGGGTCGTGTCGATGCAGAGCGCGGACTCGACGGTGCTCAGCACGTCGTCCACGAAAGCGACGTCCTGGCCGTTGTTGTTCGGCCAGGCGTTGTCGAAGCCCTGCGGGGCCACGAACACCGTGCTCTCGTTCGCGAGCGGCTTCAGGCCGTAGAAGTTCTGGTTGGCCACGTCCTGGGACGTGCCGTGCCACCAGTGCAGCCCCACGACGAGGCGGTAGGGATGGTTCGGGTCGTACCCGGCGGGCACGTCGAGCCGGAACGTGCGGGCCTGCCCGCCGCTCTGGATGGTGTGGTTGCCGGTCGTCAGGCCGGCGGGCTGGCCGCAGCCGGCGGTGGCGGCGGTCGCCGTGACGGCGGTCTCGGGGACCGCCCAACTCGGTGCGGTCAGCCCGCCGAGGGCAAGCAGGGCGGCCGCGGCCGCCAGCAGGACCCGTCGGCCTCGGGACGGGGTGGGGTGTCGCATGGTGTCGCTCCCTTCAGCAGGTCCCTGGCCACGCTGCCGGGGACGGCGTCCACGGGACGATGCCCGCCGATCTACCGAATATAACGATAAATAGGGCCAATCGAACACGGGCTAAACGGTTCGCGACGGCAGCGCGGAGGGTGCGCCGGTCCCGGGGCGACGGACACGTCACGGAGGCGCGCGGTGACGGCGCACGTGGGAACGACCGGGGCCGACCCGATTGCGGCGACCCCCAGGAGTGAGACGCTGGAAGGAGATCCGGCGTCGTCGGCGCACCCCGTGGAGCGCCCGAGGAGACGGCGTCGGGCAGTCACGAGGGAGTGAGACGACGATGGTCACGATACGACGCGAGATTCCTACCTTCGCGGTGGGGGACGTCGACGCCGCGCGAGCGTTCTACTCCGACACCCTGGGGCTGCGCGTGACGGTACTCGACAACGGGGAAGGCCTGGTGCTCCGCCTCGGCAGCGGAACCCCGGTGTTCCTCTACCCCAAGGAGGACCACCAGCCGGCCGGATTCACGGTGCTGCACCTGGAGGTCGACGACGTCGACCAGGTGGTCGACGAACTCACCGCCAAGGGGGTGGAGTTCGTGCGGTACAACGGCTTCGGCCAGGACGAGAAGGGTGTCGCCCGCGGGTTCATGGCGGGCGGCGACGGTGCCTGGGTCACCGACCCGTCCGGAAACGTCATCGGGTTCGCGGACGGCACCGGGACGCAGGCGCTCTTCGACGAGTCCTGAGCGCGGCGTCTCCTGAGCCCCGAGTCGCGGGCCCGGCGGAGGCCTCCTACACCTGCATGTCGACGAAGCGTTGGTAGTGCCCCTGGAACGCCACGGTGATGACGTCCGTGGGGCCGTTACGGTGCTTGGCCACGATCAGGTCGGCTTCACCGGCGCGCGGGGACTCCTTCTCGTAGGCGTCCTCGCGGTGCAGCAGGATCACGACGTCCGCGTCCTGCTCGATGGAGCCACTTTCACGCAAATCCGACATCTGAGGTTTTTTGTCGCCGCGCTGCTCCGGGCCTCGGTTGAGCTGTGAGATCGCGATGACCGGGACCTCGAGCTCCTTCGCCAGCAGCTTGAGCGCTCGGGAGAACTCCGAGACCTCCTGCTGCCGGGACTCGACGCGCTTGCCGGACGTCATGAGCTGGAGGTAGTCGATCACGACGAGCTTGAGGTCGTGCCGCTGCTTGAGCCGCCGGCACTTGGCCCGGATCTCCATGAGCGACATGTTCGGCGAGTCGTCGATGAACAGCGGCGCGTCCGAGATCTTGCCCATGGTGGCGGCCAGCTTCTGCCAGTCGCCGTCGTCCATCTTGCCGGACCGCATGCGGGTCAGCGGAACCCGCGCCTCGCTGGCGAGCAGACGCATGGTGATCTCGTTCCGGCTCATCTCCAGCGAGAAGATCACCGCGGCCTGGTTGTGATGAATAGCAGCGTGACCTGCGACGTTGATGCCCAGCACCGAGTTGTGCGTCGGGACCATGGACCGGCTCGCCAAGTACATGTGCGAGGGGTGCTCCACCTCGACGCACCGCACCGGCACGGACTCGACCGGCCGGACACCAACGATGAACCGCGAAGTGAGCTTGGCGGTCCGGGGGCGTCGCCGCTCCTTGTGCACCAGCCGCTTCCGCTCCAGTCGAAAGACATCATCGTCCGTCGTGAAGGTGATCGTGTAGGCCGTGGAGGATGCTTCGGTGCGGCCTTTGACGATCCGTTCGGACCAGCCCGTCCGATAGCCGAGGGAGAGGACCAGCTCACGTATACCGAGCGCGAGATGGTGGTTCGTCACGGTGATCTGGACACTGCCCTGCGGGTTGACCGTCCCGTCTGAGTCGAGCAGACCGGCCAGCAGGTCGCGCCGCTGAGACTGGCTGGCCCGCAGATACACCGTGGGAATGTGCTTGTTCCGCAGCACACCCAGGGCACGGAGCCGCCCACCCATCGTGCCGTTCTTGTCGTGGCAGTCCTGGCAACGCCGGAACCCCCAACCCGGCCTCCCGCAGTCGGGACACTGTGGCAACTCACGCCGCCTCATCCCGCGAGAGCGGGCTGCGCAAGACCCGCCGCATGCGCGCAACGTCGCTCGTGCCGGAGTGAAGGCCTTTCCGCACACGATGCAGTCGCGAACGACGGGTTCGGGTGCGGGCAGGAGGAGGTTGTAGGTCCTGGTGCCTCCTCGGGGAGCACCCTTCGCCTGCGCGATGTAACCGAGCGCCTCGACCCTTGCGGCGATCTCCGGGTCGGCGGAGGTGAACTCGGCACGTCGTGCAGTACCGTCGCCCAGCCAGACCCCGAGCGCGTAGGGATGAATGGGAAGGTCAGCGCTCGGAAGTGCGATCGGGCGCGCAGTGGCGATCGAGTGGTTCGCGCGTTGGTCCGCGGTGTGGCAGCGGACGGTGGACGCGATCTGTTCGGTTGTGCGGACGGCGGAATCGGGCGTGTCACCGGACTTCACCTTCCGGCGCTGTGCGCGGGTGCTCGTCACCCATTGATGCTGTGCGTCGGCGACGATCACCGTGCCGTCGTCGAACTCGACCTCGTAGCAGGGGCGGCCCGCCATCACCTCGGTCGCGGCGACAACCCTCGTCGGTGCTCCATCGGCCGCGATCAGCTCGTCGCCCACGGCGACCTCGCCCATCGTGGTCCAGCCCGACGGCGTCGGCAGGGGCGTATCCAGCGCCAGCGCCTTGCCGACGGCCGGGCGGGCCGCCACCACGATCATCTGGCCCGAGTGCAGGCCGTTCGTCAGGCGGTCGAAGTCCGAGTAGCCCGTCGGCACCCCGACCATGCCCTCGCCACGGCCCTGGGCGGCGTCGATCTCGTCGAACGTGGGCCCGATGATCTCGGACAGCGGCAGGTAGTCCTCGCTGGCCCGGCGCTCGGTCACCGCGTAGACCTCGGCCTGGGCGTTGTTGACGACGTCGTCGACCTCGCCGCCGTCCGTCGAGTAGCCCATCTGCACGATGCGCGTACCGGCCTCGACCAGGCGCCGCAGGATCGCACGCTCGCGCACGATCTTCGCGTAGTAGCCGGCGTTCGCCGCGGTGGGCACGCTGGCCATGAGGTCGTGCAGGTACGGCGCGCCGCCCACGCGGGCCAGCTCCCCGCGGCGGTTCAGCTCCGCGACGACGGTGATGGCGTCCGCCGGTTCCCCTCGCCCGTACAGGTCGATGATCGCGTCGTAGATCTGCTCGTGCGCGGGGCGGTAGAAGTCGTTCCCCCGGATCTGCTCGATGACGTCCGCGATGGCGTCCTTCGAGAGCAGCATGCCGCCGAGCACGCTCATCTCCGCCGCGACATCCTGCGGCGGTGTGCGGTCGAGACCCGGCCCGGAGTAGCCTGCCTCGAGCTCGTCGATCGACATCCGGGCCCTCCTCTCCTGTCTCGCCGCGTCCGTGCGTCACGGTCGAGCCGACCGACTGCAGAACATCCCGTCCGGGGCGTTGGCTCCAGTTGTACCCCGGGACACTGACACGGCCGAGCGACCCGCCGCAACGCGACCTGTGGACACACCTGTGGATATCGGTGTGGAAAAGTGGCCCAGGGCTGTGTACGCCGGTGGACAACCCTGTGGATATCTGTGGACAACGCCTGTGCATAACGTCGCGTAGTAGCCGCTGACCTGCGAAAACATTGCCCCCAGCCTGTGGAGGAAGAAAAAGTTGGGCGAGTCTCATCACGCCACGCCGACACCTGGCGACAACACTGCCGACACCGGGAGTTCAGACACCACGGCTCCCCATGAGCCATCCGACGTGACGTTATCCACAGGTACGACCGCGCCCAGGGGCCGCCGTCGTACGCTCAGACCCCGCCGTCGCGCGGATCACGACGCCGGGCCGTACGGCGACGACGGCCGCCGCCGGCTCGACCGGGAGATCCTCGCGCTCGCGCTGCCCGCGCTCGGCGCGCTGATCGCCGAACCACTGTTCGTCCTCGCCGACTCCGCGATCGTCGGCCATCTCGGCACCGCGCAGCTCGCCGGCCTGAGCCTCGCCTCGAACGTCCTGCTCACCATCGTCGGCCTGTGCGTCTTCCTGGCCTACACGACCACCGCCCAGGTAGCCCGCCTCACCGGTGCGGGCCGCGAACGAGACGCCCTGCAGGCCGGGATCGACGGCATCTGGCTCGCGATCGGCCTCGGCGCGGTCCTCGCCGTCGCCCTGGTCGCGGTGGCCGACTGGACCGTCCTCGCCCTGGGCGGCCGGGGCGACGTCGCGCACCACGCCGTCACCTACCTGACCTGGGCCGCCCCCGGCCTGGTCGGAATGCTCATGGTGAACGCGGCCACGGGCGTGCTGCGCGGCCTGCGCGACACCCGCACCCCCCTGATCGTCGCGTCCCTCGGTGCCGTGACCAACATGATCCTCAACGTCGTGCTCGTGTATGGGGCGGGCCTCGGGATCGCGGGATCGGCGCTCGGCACCATGCTCACGCAGTTCGGCATGGCCGCCGCCTTCGGCATCATCGTGGTGCGCGGCGGTCGTGCCCGCGGCGCGTCCCTGCGTCCGCACGCGCGCGGCATCCTCGCGGGCGCCCGCGCCGGCCTGCCCCTCGTGATCCGCACGCTCAGCCTGCGCGCCGCGATCCTGCTCACGGTCTATGTCGCCGCCGGCCTCGGCGCCGTGGCGCTCGCCGGGCACCAGGTCGTCAACAGCATGTGGGGACTGGCGGCCTTCGCCCTCGACGCGCTCGCCATCGCGTCGCAGGCACTCGTCGGGCACGGCCTCGGCGCCGGCGACGTGACGCGCGTCCGCGCCGTGCTCCACCGCTGTCTGCAGTGGGGCGTCGGCGCGGGCGTGCTCATCGGGCTGTTGATGGCGGCCGGCGGGTGGTGGATCGCACCGCTGTTCTCGTCCGACGACGGCGTGCGGGTGGCCACCGCGCTCGGCCTCGCCGTCTGCGGGGTGACGATGCCCATGGCGGGCTGGGTGTTCGTGCTCGACGGCGTGCTCATCGGCGCCGGCGACGGGCGCTACCTCGCGTGGGCGGGGATGCTCACCCTGGTCGCGTACGTGCCGGTCGCGCTCGCCGTCCACGCGTGGGCGCCCGACGGCGGCGTCGGGCTGGCCTGGCTGTGGGCCGCGTTCGCGGGCGTCTTCATGGCGGCCCGGGCCCTGACGACGGGCCTGCGGGCGCGCGGGGACCACTGGATGATCACGGGGGCATGAGGGCCGCCTACTCCGGGACCCGCAGGCGATAGCCGACTCCGCGCACCGAGGCGACCTCCAGGCCGCGCATACGCGGCAGCCGACGGCGGAGTCGTTTGATCGCGGAGGTCACGGCGTCGGCGTCGCCGAGGTACCGCGTGCCCCACACGTGCGCGGTCAGCTCCGCGAACGTCCACACGCGGCCGGGCTGGGACGCGAGGGTCGCGAGCAGGTCGAACTCCTGGGCCGACAGGTGCACGTCTCGCCCCTGGACCCGGACCTCGCGCGCCGCGAGGTCCAGTGTGAGAGGGCCGTGCACGATCGGTTCGCTCCGTGCCGGAGGAACGGCGGGAAAGGCACCACTCACCGCGGGAACGGCTCCCGTGACGACGGGGACCTGGCCGGTGGGCGCCGCACCACGGGCCGGCGTCGGCCCGGCGAACGAGTCCGCGGGCCGCAGCGGCGGCCGGCTCCCGTGCGGACCCCGCCGGGGGAACGCGAGCACGCGGCCCCCGTCGGGCGGTGTCGACCCGGGAGGGTCGGTGTCCGGCGTCGGGTCGTCGGTGGGTGCGCGGCCCGGCGCCAAGAGGTTGACTGCGCTGTCACGGTCCGGGACGACGAGGACGGCATGTCGGCCGCCGAGCGCGTGCACCACCTGGGCGACGGTCTCGGCGGGAAGTCCGACACAGACGATGTAGGCGTCACTGCCAGGGCGAGGTGCGATGCGTGTCACGGTGGCCTCTCTGGGATGCGGCCGGTGGTCTCGTGGTGCGGGCGTTCACTCGGGTGCGTCCGACGGCGGTCGCGCGTCGTTGCGCTGTCGGGAGGTGCCGCCGGGCTTCAGGGGCAGGATTTGGACCATTCTGCCGTTTCCTGCGGCCTCGGGTCGTTGTCTACCGTTAATTCCGTGTTTCAGTATGCCCGGCCGGAAAGTCGGTGTGACGTAATTACGCCATTCGCTGAGCGAGCCGCCAGAATTCACCCGCCAGGAGCGGGTGAATTCCTCGGCCACGTCTTGACGCGGACGGCTGACCGGATGTCGACCGGATCTTGGCCCTGAATCGACCTTGCCGTGACCCGGAGTCGCCGCCCCTTCGTCCTTGTTGCCCCGAGCAGCAGGAACGACTGTGGTTTCCGGCCCGTAACCGCGGGCCGACACGTGCCTCCGCCACAGGGCGGAGGCGCCGAACCATGGAGGCTCCATGCACCGTCGCAGAATTGCGCGGCGCGCGAGCACTGCCGTCACCGCGGCATTCGCGCTCCTCGCAACTTCAGCGGTGACCGCTGCGCCAGCAGCGTTCGCCAGTCAGCAAGGCACCGGCCTGTCCCTCGCCGCAGTCGCCGACGACCCGGAGAAGAAGTTCACCTCCACCGCACGTGAGCAGCTGGAGGCGGAGAAGACCGCAGCGTTCTGGATCGAGTTCACCGACCGGGCGGAGCTCGAGCCGGCCAAGGACATCGCCGACTGGGCCGACCGCGGTCAGTACGTCGTCGACGCCCTGCAGGAGACCTCCGAGGCCGCCCAGGCCGACGTGATCAAGCAGCTCGAGGCCGCCGGCGCGGACTACGAGTCCTACTGGATCAACAACTCCATCTACGTCGAGGACGGCACGCTCGCCCTGGCCGACCGGGTCGCGACGAGCAGCGCCGTCGCGAGTATCCACGAGCAGTTCGACATGCTCGAGATCGCACCGGTGAAGAAGGTGCCGGCGGACGAGAAGCTCACCACCGCCGTGGAGTGGGGCATCAGCGAGATCAACGCCCCCGAGGTGTGGGACCTGGGCTACACCGGTGCGGGCATCACCGTGGCCAGCTTCGACACCGGCGTCGACGGGAGCCACCCGGCCCTCGCGGACCAGTACCGCGGTATGGGTGCCGACGGCAGCGTCGACGACGACTACAACTGGTTCGACGTCCCGGGCGGCTGTGGCGGCAGCCCGTGCGACACGCAGGGGCACGGCACGCACACCACCGGAACCATGGTGGGTGACGACGGTGCCGGCAACCAGGTCGGCGTCGCGCCGGACGCGACGTGGATCGCCGCCAACTGCATCGACAACGCCGGCTGCACGCGTGACGACTATCTTGCCGACGCGCAGTGGTTCCTCGCTCCGACCCGCGCGGACGGCAGCGATCCGGATCCGGCGATGCGCCCGCACGTCGTCAACAACTCGTGGGGCATCCCGCCCGGCGCGCCCGATCCGTACGGCTGGATGCGTGACGAGACCCTCGCGTGGGACGCGGCGGGCATCTTCGGCGCGTGGGCCGCGGGCAACGAGGGTTCCGCGTGCGAGACGTCGCGGTTCCCCGGCGAGTACGAGAACACCTACGCGGTGGGCGCTTATGACGTGAATGGCACCATCGCGACCTTCTCGTCGCGCGGCCCGGGCGAGAACGGCGTCACCACGCCGAACATCGCGGCGCCGGGCGTCGACGTGCGCTCGTCCGTCCCGGGCGGCGGGTACTCGAACTTCAACGGCACCTCGATGGCCACCCCGCACCTCGCGGGTGCCGTCGCGCTGCTGTGGAGCGCCGCCCCGGCACTGGTCGGCGACATCGAGGGCACCAAGGCGATCCTGAACCAGTCCGCCGTCGACACCGAGGACCTGCAGTGCGGCGGAACGGCCGAGGAGAACAACGTCTGGGGCGAGGGCAAGCTCGACGTCGCCGCGGCGATCGACGCCGCCCCCACCGCGGGGACCGGCACCGTCGAGGGCGTCGTCACCGACACGGCCGAGGCTCCGATCGCCGGTGCCACCGTGCTGCTCGACGGGGAGCGTGACCGCACCGTCACCACCGGTGAGGACGGCGCCTTCACGGCGACCGTGGTCGCGGGGGACTACGACGTGTCGGCGTCTGCCTTCGGCTACCTGGCCTCCACGCCGGAGCCGGTGACCGTGGCCGAGGACGAGTCCGTCTCCGTTCCCGTCACCCTGGAAGCCGCACCTCGCCACAGCGTCTCCGGCGCCGTCACGTTCGCCGACGGCAGCCCCGTGGCGGGTGCCCCGGTCAGTCTGGGCAGCCACTTCGAGGACGTGACGACCGCGGAGGACGGCTCCTTCGCGTTCGCCGACGTGCCCGAGGGCACCTACCCGCTCTCGGTGGTGATGGGCGGCTGCGCCTCGTCCTTCGCCGAGGACGTCGTCGTCGACGGCGACCTGGACGTGCCGGTGACGATCGAGGCACTGGTCGACGAGCGCGGCTACTCCTGCACCGTCTCGGCCGGCGAGTACCTGCAGGGTGACACCGACACCGGCCTGTCCGGGGACGACGGCTCGACCACGGTCTCGCTGCCGTTCGACTTCACCTACTACGGCGAGTCGTACGACACCGCGCACGTGACGACCAACGGCCACGTGAACTTCCTGGCCTCCACCACCGCCTACTCGAACGTGTCGATCCCGGCGTCGTCCGTGCCGAACGCCGCGATCTATCCGTTCTGGGACGACCTGTACTTCGTCTCGGGCGAGTCGGGCCTCTACGAGGGCACGACGACCGTGGACGGGACCGACGCGTACGTGCTCGAGTTCCGGGACGTCGCCCTCTACGCCGACCGGGACGCCCGGCTCGACTTCTCGGTCACGCTGCTCGCGAGCGGCGACATCGTGCTCGGCTACGGCGAGCTCGCCGGGAGCGGCGCCACCGCCGCCGGGTCGTCGGCCACGGTCGGGATCGAGGACGAGGCCGGCGCGGTCGGTCTCGAGTACTCCTACAACGCCGCCGTGCTGTCCGAGGGCCTGTCCATCACGTACGTCGCGCCGCCGCTGGCGACGCTGTCGGGCATCGTGAAGGACTACAACACCAAGGAGCCGGTGGCCGGCGCGACCGTCACCATGACCGGTCCGGACGGTGCCGCCGACACCCTCAGCACGGGGGACGACGGCCGCTACACGGCGGTCGTGGCGCTCGGGCGGTACGACCTGGAGTTCTCCGCCGACGACTACGTGCCCGTCGGCAAGCGGGTGAACCTCGCGGAGGACGGCGACTCGAAGACCCGGAACGCGCAGCTCAAGGCGGGTCTGCTGACCGTCAACAAGGAGGCCGTCTCCGTCGAGAAGCGGCTCGGCGGCGCACCGGCGACCCGGGGCTTCAGAGTGACGAACGAGGGTTCGGCACCGGCCGACCTCTCGCTCGGAACCGACGGCGGCGACTTCGACATGCTCGGCCTGGGCTCCTCGACCGGCGGCGTGATCAACCACGTCGAGGGCGACGCCACGGAGGTCTCCTCCGAGGCGCCGGGGGTGTCCATCGGAGGCTCCCGGGGCGCGAACCCGGACGGGGCGCTGGGTACGTCATCGCTCACGGCCGGCGTCTCGGCCTTCCCGGCGGTGTCCGTACCGCAGGCCGAGACGACCATCACCCACTCGACGTCGCAGGAGGTCGCCGCGCTCAACTCGGCGTCCTGCGGGAGTGACTTCGGTACCTCGGAGAACCGCTTCCTGCGGACGTTCACGCTGGGCGACTTCGGGATCGACGGCTCGTTCGCCGTTTCCGAGGTGTCGTTCGGCATCGAGGAGGCGACGGCGCAGACGCTGACCGTCAACCTCTACGAGCTCGTCGGCGAGGACCTCGTCTACGCCAACCTGGAGCAGCTCGGCTCCGCCCAGGCCGACATCGAGGCGCAGACGCTCTCCATGGTCAGCGTCCCGGTGGAGGGGGAGATCACGGGCGGCACCCTGGTCGTCGAGGTGGTCTCGCACGACCAGCGGGACAACGCCGGCGTGTTCTACATCGGTTCGAACGCGGACGGCCAGACCGCTCCGTCGTACCTCGCGGCGGACGAGTGCGGGATCAGCGAGCCGGCGACGACCGACTCGATCGGCTGGGCCGACATGCACATCGTGATGAACGTGTCCGGCAGCACCGGCGGCGGTGGCGGCAGCGACACGGCCTGGCTCGACGCGCAGCCCGGCTCGGTCACGCTCGACCCGGGCGAGTCCGTGCGGATCGTCGCGACCATCGACCCGCGGGCCGTCGACCAGCCCGGCACCTACACCGCCGACGTGGTGCTGGGCGCCGACACGCCGTACGCCGAGCCGTCCGTCACGGCGACGCTCGTGGCCAACCCGCCGGGGAACTGGGGCAAGGTCTCCGGCACGGTCGCGGACACGGCGGGCGCCCCGCTCGACGGCGCCACCGTGCACCTCGACGGCCTGGAGAAGGACGTCACCCTCGTCACGGGCGGGGACGGCACCTACGAGTACTGGATGGGGGTGTCCAACAACTCGCTCACCATGATCGTCGCCAAGGACGGCTACGTCCCGCAGGTCCGTACCGGCACGATCGTCAGGGGCCAGACCGTCACCTACGACTTCGCGCTCGACGCGCTTGCCTAGCGTGACCTGTCCGTAACGGGCAACCCCGCGGCCCGGTCGTGCGTCCTTGTGGACGGACGGCCGGGCCGTCGTCGTGTCCGGTTCGCACGGCCTTGCCCGGTTCGTGCGGCTGGTCCCGTGAGCCGAGCGGTAATTTGGAGCCTAATGTGAAGATTAATCCACAAGGAGCGAACTTTCCTTGCCGGTCATCCCGAAGTGGGTCACGGTGTGATCCAACCGTTATCCGACGGTTGCCAACGCGTCCGTGGTTCACGGGCGCCAGATCCCAGGAGGCTCCATGCGACGTCGCACCATGCCCGGAAGGAGAACCGCTGCCGCCCTGGCGACAGCGCTATCCTTCGTGGCCGCCTCGGCGGTGAGTGCCGCCCCGGCGCTCGCCGGCCCGCCGGCCGGGCTGCCGAGCACTGCCGGTGCAGTGACCCCCGATCGACCCACCGACGACGCGGGCGGCTCCTCGGCCGCCGGGAAGAGCAAGCTCACCGACACCCTGCGGGCCCGTCTCGGAACCGGGAAGTCCGGTGACTTCTGGATCCGCTTCGAGCAGACCGCCGACCTCGAGCGCGCGACCACCATCACCGACTGGGCCGAGCGCGGCCGGTACGTCTACGACGAGCTGACCGCCGCCGCGAAGCGGTCCCAGGCCGACGTCGTCGCCGAACTGCGCTCGGCCGGAGCCGACCACGAGACCTACTGGATCAACAACTCCGTCCTGGTGACCGACGGAGACCTGGAGCTCGCCACGCGTCTCGCCGCCGAGCCCGAGGTCGCGAGCGTGCACGAGCGCGTCGCGGTCGAGCCGATCGAGCCCGTGGAGCAGCACCCCGCCGGCGAGGCCGGAACGGCATCCGTCGAGTGGGGCGTCGAGGCGATCAACGCCCCGGCCGCCTGGGACCTCGGCCACACGGGCGAGGGCATCACCGTGGCGACCGTCGACTCCGGCGCCGACCTGGAACATCCGGCGCTCGCGCCCCACTACCGCGGGGCGGCCGAGGACGGCACCGTCAACCACGACTACAACTGGTTCGACGCCTCCGGGAGCTGCGGTGGTGACCCGTGCGACAACGCCGGCCACGGCACCCACGTCATGGGCACGATGGTGGGGGACGACGGCGGCGACAACCAGATCGGCGTCGCGCCCGGTGCGGAGTGGATCGCGGCGAACGGCTGCCACAGCTGCTCGGACGCCGACCTGCTGGCCTCCGGCCAGTGGATGCTCGCGCCCACGCGCGCGGACGGCAGCCAGCCGAACCCGGCGCTTCGGCCGCATGTCGTGAACAACTCCTGGGGCTCCCAGCTCCCGGGAGACATCAACGACTTCTTCGCCGACGAGATCGCCGCCTGGGAGGCAGCGGGCATCTTCGGCGTGTGGGCCGCCGGCAACGCGGGCGAGGCCGGCTGCCAGAGCACGTCCTCACCCGGGGCCAACGCCGCCACATACTCCGTGGGCGCCACGACCTCGGAGGGCGAGATCGCCGGGTTCTCTTCCCGGGGGCCGGGCGAGGACGGCATGATCCAGCCGAACATCGCGGCACCGGGTCAGGAGGTCCGCTCCTCCGTGCCCGGCGGCGGCTACGAGGTGGCGTCCGGCACCTCGATGGCGGCGCCGCACGTCACCGGTGCGGTGGCCGTGCTGTGGTCGGCCGTGCCGAGCCTCATCGGTGACATCCCCGTCACCCGGGACCTGCTCGACGCGTCCGCCGTCGACCACGCCGACGACGAGTGCGGCGGCACCCCGGAGAACAACAACGTGTACGGCGAGGGCGACCTCGACGTCCTCGCCCTGGTCGAGGCCGCGGGCGAGGAGGAGAGCGGCGACATCGCCGGGACCGTCACCGGCACCGACGGCGAGCCCGTGGACGGTGCCACCGTCACCGTCGGCGAGCGTTCCACCGCGACCGACGCGTCCGGCGCCTTCCGCATCCTGCTCCCGGTCGGCACGTACGACGTGGAGGTCGAGGCCTTCGGCTTCGTCGGCGGGGTCGTCGAGGGCGTCGAGGTGTCCGACGGCGGGACCGCCGCGGCCGACATCGCTCTCGAGCGCGCGCCCATGACCACCATGACCGGCACCGTCACGGACGGATCCGGGCACGGCTGGCCGCTCGGCGCGAAGGTGCGGATCGCCGAGGCCCCCGCGGACTTCTCGGCCTGGTCCGACCCGTTCACCGGTGAGTACACGCTGGACGTCCCGGCGAACTCGACGCACACGGTGATCGCCGACCCCACCGCCGAGGGCTACGCGACGTCACGCGAGCCGGTCGAGGTGTCCGCCGGGCCCGTCGTGCACGATGTCGCCGCACGGGTGACCGCGGCCTGCGTCGCACCCGGCTACGGGTTCGGCGGCGCGGACATCCCGGTCGAGGAGTTCGAGTCCGGCGAGTTGCCTGAGGGCTGGAGCGTGGAGGACCTCGCCGGGACCGGCGAGGTGTGGACGTTCGACGACGACTTCGGCTACGGCAACATGACCGGCGGCGAGGGCCTGTTCGCCGAGGTGAACAGCGATGCCTACGGGCCCGACGGGCACCAGGACACGACCCTGACCACGGCACCGCTCGACTTCTCCGGGCTGTCGGCGCCCACGCTGGCGTTCGACCAGGCCTTCGACACGCTCGGGGAGTTCGCCGACGTCGACCTGTCGATCGACGGCGGCGAGACCTGGGAGACGGTGCTGCACCAGACCGCACCTGCGCAGGGCCGGGCGTTCGTGGACCTGTCCGCCGCGGGCGGCGAGAGCGACGCGCTCGTCCGCTTCCATCTCGGTGACGCCTTCTGGGGCCTCTGGTGGCAGATCGACGACGTCGGCTTCGGCGAGTGCCTGCCCGTCGCGGGCGGTCTGGTGTCGGGCCACGTCACCGACCTGAACACGGAGGACGGCGTGGTCGGCGCGACCGTCGCCGACACCGAGTTCCCGGACGACGGGGTGCCGACGGCGGATCCCGCCAACACCCACGTGCAACCCGGCTACTACTCGCTGTTCGCTCCCGCGGGCGAGCGGACGATCTCCGTGAAGGGTGACGGGTACGTCTCGGACGAGTCCCCGGTCCAGGTCACCGCGGACACCATCACCCGGCACGACGTCGAACTCGCGGCACCGCGCCTCAGCGTGACGCCCGACCAGGTGTCCGACGACATGGTGCTCGGCGGGACCGGCTCCGGACGGTTCACCGTGACCAACGAGGGCACCGCCTCCGCCGAGGTCGAGGCGTACCCGGGGACGTCGGACTTCGAGATCCTGTCGTCCGGCGCCTCGGGCGGCACGATCAAGGGAGTCGAGCGGGAGGCGACCGAGGTCGCGGCCGCGCCCGTTCCGTCGTCGGGCAAGCCGGGAACGGCGCACCGCACGGCCGCCGCGGACGCCACGCCGTCGGACCCGGCGGCCGAGCGCTACGCGCCGCACGGGCGGGCCGGGAAGGCGGTCACGCCGGCCCCGACGCCGTCCCTGCTCGCGGGTGAGGGCACGACGATCACGCACTCCTCGTCCCAGGAGATCGCGCCGGGCAACTCGGTGGCGTGCACGGGCGCCGCGACGCAGGTGCTGCGCACGTTCACGCTGGAGGACTTCGGCATCGGCGGGGAGTTCGCGGTGACGAACGTGTCGTTCGGCGTCGAGATCGCCGATCCGGGGACGGAGGTGACGGTCAACCTGTACACGCTGGACGGTGAGCTGCTCTACGAGAACATGGAGCTCCTCGGCTCGGCGACCACGGAGCTGGAGGACGCCGACCTCACGCTCGTCGACGTCCCGGTCGCGGGGACGGCGCCGGCGGGCAGCACGCTCGTCGTCGAGGTGGCCGTGCCGGACGGGCCGGTCTTCTTCGTGGGGTCGAACGCGGAGCCGGAGACGGCGCCGACCTACCTCGCGAGCGAGGCCTGCGGGAACCCCGAGCCGGCGGAGGTCGCGGATCTCGGCTTCCCCGACATGCACGCGGTCATGAACGTGACCGGTGGGACCTCGGTGGACGTGCCGTGGCTCGACGTGCAGCCGCCGGTGTTCTCGCTGGAGCCCGGTGAGTCGGCGACGGTGCACGTCGGGATGGACAGCAGCCGTGTCGACCAGCCGGGCACGTACGAGTCGGCCGTCGTGGTGGACGGTTCGACGCCGTACCGGGCGCCTCGGGCGACCGTGACGATGTCGGTCGACCCCCCGAAGAACTGGGGCAAGATCGCCGGCACGGTGACCGGACAGCCGTGCGAGGGCGACCCGGCGCCGCTGGAGGGCGCGTTCGTGAAGCTCGACGGTTCCGCGTACGACGTCACGCTCGTGACCGGGCCCGACGGCGGCTACGCACGCTGGATGGGGGTGTCGAACAACAAGCTCACGCTGCTGAGCTCGGCGGACGGCTACCCGCCGGAGATGAAGTCGAACGTGCGGATCATCAAGGGCAGGACGGTGGTCCACGACTTCACCCTCACCGAGTTCTGCGGCTGACGAGGAGGTGACGGCTCGCTGGTCGGTCATGTGGTGACCGGCCAGCGAGCCCGGTCCGTCCGAGGCGGACGCCCATCCGGCGCGACCACTTCAGGCCGTCTCGTCGCCCCGGATCCAGGCCTCCAGCCGCGCGCGCCCCTCGGTGTCCTCGCGCTGCTCCGGCGGGGACTTCATGAAGTACGTCGACGCCGGGTGCACCGGGCCGCCCTGGCCGCGGTCCTTCGCGATCTTCGCGCAGCGCACCGCGTCGATGATGATGCCCGCGGAGTTCGGCGAGTCCCAGACCTCGAGCTTGTACTCCATGTTCAGCGGAACCTCGCCGAACGCGCGGCCCTCCAGGCGCACGTAGGCCCACTTGCGGTCGTCGAGCCAGGCGACGTAGTCCGACGGCCCGATGTGCACGTTGCGGTCGTCCTTCACGCCGGCGAGCGGCCCGTCGGTCAGGTTGGAGGTGACCGACTGGGTCTTGGAGACCTTCTTCGACTCCAGCCGCTCGCGCTGCAGCATGTTCTTGAAGTCCATGTTGCCGCCCACGTTGAGCTGGTAGGTGCGGTCCAGGACGACGCCGCGGTCCTCGAACAGCTTGGCCAGCACGCGATGCGTGATGGTGGCCCCCACCTGGGACTTGATGTCGTCGCCGACGATCGGCACGCCCGCCGCCTCGAACTTCGCGGCCCACTCCGGGTCCGAGGCGATGAACACGGGCAGCGCGTTGACGAACGCGACGCCCGCATCGATGGCGCACTGCGCGTAGAACTTGTCGGCCTCCTCGGACCCCACCGGAAGGTAGGACACGAGCACGTCCACCTCGGCCGCGCGGAGGGCGGCGACGACGTCGACGGGCTCCGCGTCGGCCTCGTCGATCGTGTCGCGGTAGTAGGTGCCGAGGCCGTCCAGGGTCGGACCCCGCTGCACGGTGACCCCGAGCGGTGGCACGTCGGCGATCTTGATCGTGTTGTTCTCCGACGCCGTGATCGCCTCGGCGAGATCGAAGCCCACCTTCTTGGCGTCGACGTCGAACGCCGCCACGAACTCGAGGTCACGGACGTGGTAGCCACCGAGCTGGACGTGCATGAGGCCCGGCACCTTGTCGTGCGGATCGGCGTCCTTGTAGTAGTGCACGCCCTGGATCAGGGACGACGCACAGTTCCCGACACCGACCACCGCGACGCGGATGGAAGTCATCCTCGCTCCTTACTCTGAGGTGTGTTCCCTGGGGACTTGGGGTGGACGCCGCTCGCGGAGTCCACGCGGCCGCGTTCGGCGCGGATCAGCCGGTCGATCCAGTCGACCTCGTGCTCGACCTTCTCCTGCCCGAACCGCTGCAGCTCGCGGGTGTACTCGTCCGCGCGGTTCCGGCTCCGGGCCGCGGCCTCACGGACCGCCTCGAGCTGTTCGGCGAGGCGGGTGCGGCGCCCTTCGAGGATGCGCAGGCGGGTCTCGGCGTCCGTCTGCCCGAACAGGGCGAACCGCACGTCGAAGTTCTCGTCCTCCCACGCGGTCGGCCCGGCGTTCGTCAGGAGGGTGTGCAGATGTTCCTTGCCGTCGGCGGTGAGCTCGTAGACGATGCGGCCGCGCCGCCCGAGCGCGGGCTTGTTGGTCATCGTGCCTCGGGCGGGCCTCGTCCGCCCGCCGTTCCGCGCGGTGTTCGTGTCCGACGACGGTCGCTGGTCGCCTTCGACAGCGGTGATCAGGCCCTGCTGGACGAGCCTCCGCAGGGCGGGGTACAGGCTGCCGTACGAGAGCGCGCGGAACGTGCCCAGCGCCAGCCCGAGACGTTTGCGCAGCTCGTAGCCGTGCAGCGGCGCCTCGTTCAGGAGGCCGAGAACGGCGGTCTCCAGCACCTCCGAGCGGCTACGCATACCTGCTGCCTCCCGTCACGTCATGTTCATCTGCGGTTGGTTGCGCCCGACCTATCGAGTCGATACATCGCGAGGATAGGCACGCGACGTTGCCGGGCGCAACGGATGACCGCCCAAATGTGATGAATGCGTGAAGACGCGGGATGAGGGCTGCGGGAGGCGTGGGGGAACTGGGGCGCTCTGCGTGTGATTCCACCCTCATCGTTGCAGGACGCCGAGGAGGTGCCTCTATTGTGTCCGGTGGTTCGATGTGCCCTCGACCGTGCGGTTCCCTAGACCCCGTTCCGGCACCGGCCCCCACCGAACGAGAGGAAGAGGCAGGACGTGGCTACTTCGAATGCCCCGCATATCCCGCCGTTCCGCCCGCGTGCGCGTACCCACTTCTGGAACTACCCACGGCCGTACCGCACGGGCTGGAAGGCCTGGCTGCCGTCTTGGCGATTCGTCGTCGGCGTGATGCTGGCCGGTGCGTCGACACTGGGCGGTGTCGTCATGGCCGCGTGGATCAATCTCCCGGTTCCGGCCGCGATGGCCGAGGTCGGCAACCAGAGCACGATCGTGTACTGGTCCGACGGCTCCAAACTCGGCGAGATCGCCGCTGAGAAGCGCCAGATCGTCACGCCCGACGAGATCGGCGAGAACTGGGACCTGATCACCGGCACGCTCATCGCGTCGGAGGACCAGACGTTCCGGACCAACCTCGGTGTGGACTTCGTCGGCATCGCTCGGTCGGCCGTCAACAACCTCCGGGGCGGGGCCCAGCAGGGCGGGTCGACACTGACCCAGCAGTACGTCGAGACCTATCTGACAGGTTTGAACACGGGATACGACGGGAAGTTCCGCGAAGTCATCCTCGCGCTCAAGGTCGCGCAGGAGGAGGACAAGGACGTCATCCTCGAGCGATACCTCAACACCATCTACTTCGGCCGTGGTGCCTACGGGATCGAGGCGGGCGCGCAGGCCTACTTCGGCAAGTCCGCGAGCAAGCTGGACTACAACCAGGTGGCCTTCCTCGTCGGGATCATCCCCTCGCCGAACCAGTGGGACGGGACCACCGACCCCGAGTACAGCAGGAGCTGGGTGGAAGGGCGCTGGGAGCGTTCGATCGGCTTCATGGCCTCCGAGGGTGTGATCACGGCCGACGATGCCGCCGCGGCGAAGTTCCCGGAGCCCAGGAAGTACACCGCCGGCGGTGCGAAATCGGGCCAGACGGGCTATCTGATCGAAGAGGTCAAGAGGGAGCTCAAGGATCCGGACGGAGCCGCGCTCTCCGAGGACGACCTGCTGAGCGACGGATACAAGATCTATACGACGCTCGACAAGAAGATGCAGGCCGCTGCCACCGAGACGGGTTCGTCGATTCCCACGACCGCGCCCGACGCCAAGGTGGACAAGAAGCCGGGCAAGGCGTCCAAGTGGCTTCGCTCCTCGGTCGTCACCATCGACCCCGCGAACGGTGCGATCAGGGCGCTGTACGGCGGGCCCGACTACGCCAACCCGTTCTACCAGACCAATGCGGCGACCCAGGACACCTCCCAGGCGGCGTCCACGTTCAAGCCCTTCACCCTCGTGGCGGCGCTGGACCAGGGCATTTCCATGGGCCAGAAGTACAACGGGGACAGCCCGCAGCAGATCCCCGGCTGGAGCGTGCTGAACAAGGACACCGGCCAGGAGGAAGAGATCGAGCTCGGCAACTTCGACCACGAGAGCTTCGGGCAGATCGATCTCGCCGATGCGACCAAGGATTCGGTGAACACCGTCTACGCGCAGCTGAACGTCGAAGTGGGGCCCGACGCCACACGGCAGGCGGCGATCGACGCGGGCATCCCTCTGTCCACCGACGGTCCCGCACAGCTGGCGAACGTGCTCGGGACCGACAACGTGACGACGCTGCAGCTGGCTCGCGCCTACGCGACGTTCGCGGCGCAGGGCGTCCGGACCGACCCTCACCTGGTGAAGAGCGTGACGACCCTGGATGACGAGAAGCGGTTCGCGACGCCGATCGAGGAGGAACGGGTCTTCGACGAGGAGATCATGGCGGGCGCGACGTACGCGATGCAGCAGGTGGTCGAGGACGGGTCGGGCGTGGCCGCCCAGGAGCTCGGCCGACCCGTCGCCGGGAAGACGGGTTCCTCGAACGAGAACAAGTCCGCGTGGTTCGCCGGCTACACGCCCCAGTACGCGACTGTCGTGGGCCTGTACCAGTACGACCGCAACGCGAACACCTACCGGCAGATCCAGTCGTGGGGCGACTACGAGGCGATGGGGTGGCCGATCACCGGTGGAACGTGGCCGGCATCCGCGTGGACCGAGTACATGCAGAAGGTGTACCAGATCCACAGCGAGCTGCCGATCGCGGAGTTCCCCGAGTACGAGTACGAGCCGGTCATGCCCTCCCCGTCGCCGACGCCGACCGACCAGCCCGAGACCGTCCAGATTCCGGGCGGCCTGAGCGGACGGCCCTGGCCTGACGTGCAGGCGGAACTCGTCGCACTCGGGCTCAACCCCCAGCCGAGGGAAGTCGAAGGGCGCGAGGGCTGGGACCCCAACACCGTCGTCCGCGTCCACGGTGAGGGTCAGGAGGTCGAGGTCAGCTCGACCGTCGAGGTGGAGATCACCGGTGCGGCCGAGGTGGGCGCCGCCGTGCCGGAGGTCCGCGGACTGGACCAGCGGGCCGCCGAGAACGAACTGCGTCGAGCTGGATTCGGGGTCGACATCCAGACCCAGGCGTCGGAGCAGCCGGAGGGCACGGTGGTGGAGCAGAACCCCGGCCCGGGCTCTCAGGCCGGCGAAGGTTCGACCGTGACGATCTGGGTCTCCGACGGCTCGCTCGGCGAACCGTCCGATGGTGCGACCTGTGGCGTCTTCGGCAACCAGCCCTGCGACGAGCCCAGCAACGAACCCACCGGGGAGCCCAGCAACGAACCAGGCCCCGGCGGCGGCAACGGCAACGGCGGGGGCTGACGTTCCGCCGGGCGGCGGCTGATGCCCGCCGGTGACCCGCGACACCCCGCTCCTGCTTCGGCCGGGGCGGGGTGAGGCGGTAGACTCGGCCCTTGCTGCGCCCGGCTCTGTCGGGCGCGGCGACGTGAGAACCCTCCTGTCACGGAACGACCGTGACCGCTGAGACCAGAGGAGGTGGGTATCGACATGCGTCAGTACGAACTGATGGTGATCCTGGACCCGGAGGTCGAGGAGCGCACCGTTCAGCCGTCGCTCGAGAAGCTGCTCACGGTCGTGAAGACCGACGGCGGCACCGTCGACAAGATGGACATCTGGGGCCGTCGCCGTCTGTCGTTCGACATCTTGAAGAAGTCCGAGGGCATCTACGCCGTCGTCGACTTCACGTCGACGCCGGACACCGCCAAGGAGCTGGACCGCCAGCTCGGTCTGAACGAGGCCGTGCTGCGTACCAAGATCCTGCGCACGGACGCCCGCTGAAGTAACTGCTGAGCTGTGGTCCCCCCGGGGACACTGCCGCCGGTCGGCGGATGTCAGTGTCTCGTGATGGGATGCGACGAAACGGCGTCGAGACGAATCGAGGAACTTGGTAATGGCTGGCGAGACCGTCATCACAGTGGTGGGGAACCTGACCGGTGACCCGGAGCTGCGCTTCACCCCGTCGGGTGCGGCAGTGGCCAACTTCACGATCGCTTCCACGCCGCGCATCTTCGACCGCCAGAACAACGAGTGGAAGGACGGGGAAACCCTGTTCATGCGCTGCTCGTTGTGGCGGGAGGCCGCGGAGAACGTCGCCGAGTCGTTGACCAAGGGCATGCGCGTCCTCGCGCAGGGCCGCCTGGTGCAACGCTCGTACGAGACCCGCGAGGGGGAGAAGCGCACCGTCGTCGAGCTGCAGGTGGACGAGATCGGTCCGTCCCTGCGGCGCGCCACGGCCAAGGTCACCAAGGCCCAGCGGTCCGGTGGCGGCGGTTTCGGAGGCGGCGGGGACTTCGGTGGAGGCGGCCAGAACGCTGGCGGCTTCAACGGAGGTTCCGGCGGAGGCTTCAGCTCGTCCGGTGGCGGTCAGCAGTCCGACCCGTGGGCCACGGCAGGCCCCGCGTCGGGCGGTGGCGGGTTCTCGGAGGACCCGCCGTTCTGATCGGCACCCAACCCAGACACCATCTTGTCGTGCCCGGTGGCACGGCCTGTGCGCGGCGCGCATCGGCCGGCCGGGGCGCGGCCCGCACCTGAAGAAGGAGCAACACCATGGCGAAGCCTGTGGTGCGTAAGCCCAAGAAGAAGGCCAACCCGCTCAAGTCCGCGAAGATCGACAACATCGATTACAAGGACACCGCCCTGCTGCGGAAGTTCATCTCGGACCGTGGCAAGATCCGTGCTCGCCGAGTCACCGGCGTGACCGTGCAGGAGCAGCGTCAGATCGCGAAGGCCGTGAAGAACGCCCGCGAGATGGCCCTGCTGCCGTACACGTCGACGGCTCGCTGAGGAAGGGATCGAGAACAATGGCAAAGCTGATCCTGACCCACGAGGTGACCGGCCTGGGTGAGCCCGGCGACGTGGTGGAGGTGAAGGACGGGTACGCCCGGAACTTCCTCATCCCGCGTTCCCTGGCCACGCCGTGGACCAAGGGCGCCGAGAAGGACGTGACCGCGATTCGCCGTGCCCGCAAGGCGCGCGAGATCGCCACGCTCGACGACGCGAAGGCCCTGGCCGACTCGATCGCCGCCAAGCCGGTGACCGTGACGGCGAAGGCCGGCCCGGGTGGCCGCCTGTTCGGCGCCATCACGACCGCGGAGATCGCCTCCGCCGTGGCCGCCGAGGGTGGCAAGTCCGTGGACAAGCGCAAGATCGAGATCGGTCAGCCGATCAAGTCCACCGGCGACTACTCCGTGTCGATCCGCCTGCACCCTGAGGTGTCGGCCAAGATCGCCGTCAAGGTCGTCGCGGGCTGACCCAGCGCACACCCGCAGAGCGAGGCCCCGGATCCCACGAGGGATTCGGGGCCTCGCACTGTCTGGCGTCGCCGATCGTTGACATTCGTCGTCGAGGTCAACGATCGCTGACGTGTGGGCCGGGTCAGACCAGCCCGTGCCGGTGCGCCAGCACCACTGCCTGCACCCGGTCTCGTAGGTGGAGCTTGGACAGCAGGTTGGAGACGTGGGTCTTCACCGTCGCCTCGCCCAGCCAGAGCCGCTCGGCGATCTCGCTGTTCGACAGCCCCGTGCCCACCAGTTCCAGTACCTCCCGCTCCCGCGGGGTGAGCGTGGCGATCGCGCCGTCGGCACCGTCCGACGGCGGCCTGCCGTTCGACGTCAGCGCCCCGTTCGACGACGCCGCTCCGCCCGACGATCGTCTCTCGTTCGACGATGCCGCCCCGCCCGACGGCGACGGCAGCCCGGCCCGCCCCCGTGCCACCGCACTCGCGCCGGCCCCGAGCTCGCCACCGGCACCCGCCCCGCGGTCGACCATCTGCCGGATCACCCGCCGGGTGATCTCCGGCGCGAGGAGTGCGTGCCCCGCCGCGACGGTGCGGACCGCCTCGACCATGCGTTCGGCCTCGGAGTTCTTGAGCAGGAAGCCGCTCGCCCCGGCCGACAGCGCCTGGAAGACGTACTCGTCGTTGTCGAAGGTGGTCAGCACGAGCACCTTCGCGAGGTCGTCGGTGACGACGTGGCGCGTCGCCTCGATCCCGTCCATCACGGGCATCTGGACGTCCATGAGGACGACGTCGGGCCGCAGCTCGCGGGCGAGGTTCACGGCCTCGGCGCCGTCGGCGGCCTCCCCGACCACCTCGATGTCGTCCTCCACCGAGAGGATGAGGGAGAAGCCGGAGCGGACCAGGTGCTGGTCGTCCACCAGCAGGACGCGGATCATGCGAGGACCTCTCGTTCGCCGGAGGACGCGCCCACCGGCCCGCCGTCGGGCAGCGGCAGCCGGACCCGCACGCGGAATCCCACGGTCGCCCGCGGGCCGGCCTCGACCTCGCCGTCGTGCGCGGCGGCGCGCTCGCGGATGCCGATCAGCCCGAGGCCGCTCCCCGAGGTTCCGGGTCGTGGGTGGCCGTCGTCGAGCACCTCGACCTCGGCCCAACCGCGCGGCATCGCCGGGTCCCCGTGCCCGTCGACGCGCAGTGTGACCGACGCGCCGCGCGCCGTGGAGTGTTTCCGCACGTTGTTCAACGCCTCCTGGGTGGTGCGGTACAGGGCCGCGCCGATCGGTCCGGGAACGGTGCCGCTCGCCCCGCTCGGCTCCTCGACCAGGCGGTACACACAGGTCAGACCGTCCGTCGCGTCTCCGACGAGTGTGGCGATGCCGGCGAGGTTCGCGGTGCTGGCGGAGTCCGCCGGCGCGGTGTCACCCGGTCGCGTCCCGTCGACCTGCCGCAGCGTGCCGACCAGACCGCGCATCTGCTCGACGCCCTCCCGGGACGACTTCTCGATCACGCTCAGCGCCTCGGTGGCCTTCGCCGGATCCTTGGTGAGCACCCGCCGGGCCGCGGCGGCCTGGACGCCGATCACGGAGACGTGGTGCGCGACGACGTCGTGCAGCTCGCGCGCGATCCGCAGCCGCTCCTCCAGGACCGCGTGGTCCCGCAGCTCCTGAGCCTGCCGCTCGATCGTGGCCGTCTGCACGGCCACCTGCTTGCGACGCCGGGCGCTGTGCCAGGCGAGCTGGCCCAGGACGATCGCCCCGCCGAAGTAGGCGACGTTGACGAGGAGCTGGTAGAGCGTCAGGGACACCCACGGGGAGATCATCCCTGGTGCCACGCCACCGAGGTCGTCGAGGAACTCGTCGCGCACGGCGGCGTCGGTGAGCTGGACGGCGATCCACCCGAACATCGTCACCAGCACCACGCCGACCGCGATGAGCATCGCGCGCCGGTCCCGCGCCCACGCCACCCCGGAGTACAGGGCCATGAAGTAGGTCACCTGCAGTGTCGCGACCTGGGTCACCGCACCGTTGAACAGCCCCGTCCCCAGGAACAGCGCGTACACGGCGAGCATCGCCATGATCGGGTAGCGGCGCCGCCAGGCGAGCGGGAGTGCCGTCACGCCGGCGAGAAGGTGGGGGAGCCACTCGGGGCTCTCGGGCGCGCCGACCCACTCGAACATTCCCGCGCTGCGACCCAGTTCGGTCGCCGCGATGGTGAGCACGACGATGCAGGCCCCGACGACGAGGTCGTTGTGGAACGCGCGACGCGGATCATCCGGGACGTGCTCCCAGTCGGCGTCGACGCCGAACCATCGCGCGAGTCGGGCAAGGGTGTTCACGGGCTCACCCTAGATGCCGGACGGCGGACCCGGCCTCCCTCTGCGGTCGGAGCCGGTTCCGGGGAGGAGCACACCGCAACCAGCCGATCACACCGCCGAACTGCGAAGGCCGGCGAAGCGGGCCAGACCCTCCTCGCCGACGACGTCGTCCGCGAGCAGCTCGGCCTCGGCGCGCGGGATGCCGCGGAGCGCGTCGTCCAGCACCCGCAGGTGCTCCCCCTCCCGCGTGCGCCGCGCGTCCAGCAGTCCGCCCGCGCCCGCCGGGGAGCGTTTGTTGACCACCAGGGCACCGACGTCGACGCCGAGCTTCGCCAGTTGCTCGTGCAGCTCGATCGTCTCCAGCACGGGGAGCCGTTCGGCGGCCAGGACCAGCACGAACGATGTCGTGGCGGGGTCGGTCAGCGTCTCCCGCAGCCGCTCGAAGCGGGTCCGGCGCCGCAGCAGCACCCGCCGGATCTCTCCGTCCCGCTCGGCCCGCGGGTCGCGCCGGCCGACGAGCCCGCCCGCGCCGTCGTCGTCCGCGTCGTCGTGCGCCAGGCCGCGGAGCGCGGCCCCGAACCTCGCGGACCGTTCCTGCCTGCGCAGCAGGCCTTCGGTCCAGGCGGACATCGTCTCCGGCAGCGCCATCAGGCGGGCCGTGTGGCCGGAGGGCGCCGTGTCGAAGACCACCAGGTCGTACTCGGCGAGGCCGGTCTCGACGGCCTCGGAGATGCGCTCCAGGACGGCGGCCTCGTGCGTGCCGGGCGCCTCGCGGGCGAGGTCCAGGTGTCGTGCGACCTCCCCGGACAGTCGCTCCGGCATCAGCCGTCGGAGGGTCCGCCCGACCTCCTCGAGATGCCGCTCGACGGTCCGCCCGGGATCGATCTCGACCCCGTCGACATACCCGCGGGATCCGGAGGTGAGGCGGGTGGGGGTGTCGCCGACGGGGCGTTCCCACAGGTGGCCCAGGTTGTGGGCCGGGTCGGTCGAGACCAGGAGCACCCGGCGTCCCGCACGTGCCTGGGCGAGTGCCAGGGTCGAGGCCACCGTCGTCTTCCCGACGCCGCCCTTGCCGCCCGCGAACAGGACACGCACGCGCGAGGCGACGTCGTGCAGGGCGTCCCCGCCGGGCCCGCTCAGCAGCATGCGACGTTCTCCAGCGGCGAGCGGTCCATCCCCATCCGGGTGTGCCACTCGTGCACCCGCTCGTGGAGGAGCGGCAGCAGCTCGATCGTGTAGTACGACGCCGGGTTGGGCACCCCGAGCGCCTCGGACAGCACGATGAGGGTGAACAGGTCGTCCTCCTCGCGCTGAGCGCGCGCGAAGGTGCGACGGTAGGGCGCGACGTAGAACTCCCGGAGTCCGTCCGAGAGGCCGCGCCACCACCGCCGCACCGTGCTCATCGCGTCAGTCCTCCGAGCCGCCCGCGGACGACGACGCCGGCGCGGGCTCCGTGTCGTCCGTGACCTCCGGCCCGCGCCACGCCTTCACCATGGCAACGGCGGCCTCGAAAGCGACCCACAGGGAGGCGACGAGGATGATCACGTCGAGCACGAGCTGCAGCCACTGACCGTTCGTGGCGAAGGCGCTGAGCTGCACGATCAGTGCGTACACCGACATGATCAGGACGAACACCAGCGGCACCAGCGCCGGGAGCGCGTTCCGCTTGCGCCGCAGCAGGATCACGGCGATCACCGCGAGGGTGAGGGACGCGAGCAGCTGGTTCGTGGTGCCGAACAGCGGCCAGATGACCTGGAGCCCGCCGTCACCGCCGGCGCCCATGCTGAACGTGATGCCCATCGCGACACCCACCGCGACGACCGTGCCGACGATCTTGTTGACGCGCAGGCCCATGAGCTCGCCCGCCTCCTGCACCACGAAGCGGGAGAGGCGCACGCCGGTGTCCATGGTGGTCGCGGCGAACAGGATCGCCGTGGTCGCGAGGATCGTGGCGGAGAGTCCGGCGGGGATGCCGAGGCCGGCGTTGACGATCGTGGCGCCGCCGGAGACGAACGCGCCCACGCCGCCCGCCCCGAACTCGGCGTACACCTCTTCCCAGTTGGCGAGCGTCGCGAAGCCCGCGGTCGCGGCGATGATCGAGCCCAGGGCGAGCAGGCCCTCGCCGACCGCGCCGAAGTACCCGACGAACCGTGCGTCCGTCTCCTTGTCGAGCTGCTTGGACGAGGTGCCGGACGACACCATGCCGTGGAAGCCGGAGATCGCGCCGCAGGCGATCGTGACGAACAGCAGCGGGACGAGGCTCGGCGTGCCCTCGGGCAGGTTCTGGTTCACCGCCGGGGCGACGACGGCCGGGCTCGCGAGGAGCACCGCGCCGTAGAGGATGCCGAGGGCGATGAAGAGCTGGACGCCGTTGATGTAGTCGCGCGGCTGCAGCAGCACGTGCACGGGAAGCAGCGAGGCCACGCCGGCGTACAGGAACAGGATCGTCAGCCAGAACGGCGCCGCGGAGCCCTCCGGCAGCTCGATCGGGACGGCGTCGCCCAGCAGGATCAGCGCGTACAGCGCCACGACCCCGATCACCGTGGTGAGCGCGAGGTTCATGCGCCAGCGGTAGATCATCTGGCCGACCACGATCGCGACGACGATGGCCCCCCAGGTCGGGATGACGGCGGTGGGGGTGGCGATGAGCAGGTTCTTGATGACCGTCGCGAACGCGGCGTTCACCATGAGCAGCAACAGGAAGATGACGACCAGGAACAGCGACCGTCCGCGGGCGCCGATGTAGCGGCCGGACAGCATGCCCATCGACTGGCCGCGGTTGCGGGCCGACGCCCACAGGGCACCCATGTCGTGCATGCCCGCGAAGAAGACCGTGCCGATGGTGACCCACAGGAACGCGGGCAGCCAGCCCCAGATCACGGCCACGGCGGGGCCCACGATCGGCGCCGCGCCCGCGACGGAGGTGAAGTGGTGGCCCCACAGCACGAACTTGTTGGTGGGGACGTAGTCCACGCCGTCGTTCATGGTGTGTGCGGGTGTGGCGTATTCCGGGTCCAGCCGGTACACGCGGCTCGCGAGGTACTTCGAGTAGAGGAAGTAGCCCCCGAGCACCATGGCGATGCCGATCACCGCCAGGAGGAGGGAGTTCACTGCTGCTCCGATCTGTCGTCGTTGACATCCGTGTCCTGGCCGCGGCACTGCACCCAGGTTTGGATCGAACGTTACCGATCACGAACTCTACGACGGCCCGGCATGTTCCCGGTTCACGGCTTCCTCCAAGGTGAACCCCCGTCAGTCGTCGGACATCCCCGGGGCAGGGCGGTAGTTTGCTCCCGTGACGACCGACGCCGCTCCCACCCTGGCCGTGACCCGGACCCTGCTGCGCTATGCCGCGGCGGTCCTGGTCTGCTCCTCCGCGATCCTGCTGTTCGCCGTGCACATCCGGCCCCTCGCGTACGTGCCGCTCGTGCTGGGCGTCGCCCTGGGGCTCTGGATCGACCGGGAGCTGGGAAAGGACCTCGGGCTGATCGCCGTCGGGCTCGGCATCATCTCGACGATCTCGCTGGCCGCGGAGCTGTCGAACGTCAGGATGCTGCAGTTCACTCTCGCGCTGGGCGGCGCGGTGCTGGTGCCCTGGGCGCTCGCCCGGTACGTCGTGGGGCACGACGCCGTGAAGTTCCCCGTCGCGACCGGGCAGCGCTGGGGGCGGGGGCAGTGGGCGTACCTGGCGATCGTCGTCGTGGTGGGGTACCTGATCCTGCCGCCCTACTTCCTGGGGTCGGGGGCGTACCTCAACTGGCCGGACCTCGAAGGCGACCAGGACATCCTCCGGCTGTTCATCGGGGTCAACGCCGTCGGGATCTGGGACGAGCTCTTCTTCATCTGCGTCTGCTTCGCCCTGCTGCGCCGGCACTTCCCGATGTGGCACGCCAACGTGCTCCAGTCGATGATCTTCGTGTCGTTCCTCTGGGAGCTCGGCTACCGCGAGTGGGGGCCGCTGCTCACCATCCCGTTCGCGCTGGTCCAGGGCTGGATCTTCGCGAAGTTCAAGTCCCTGCCGTACGTGGTGACGGTCCACCTGCTGTTCGACGCGGTCGTCTTCGCGGTTCTGGTCCACGGGCACCACCCGGAGCTGTTCGACATCTTCGTGACGGCGCCGTAAGAATTCAGAGGCCCCATTGCGCTGTCGGACTCCGTGACCTCGACCTCTGCTCCGGCGCGGGGTCACCGGCCGGGACGGCGCCGGATGGGGCCGTGCCGCCCCGGGTCTCTTCGCTGGTGGACATGCTCGGATCATGCCAGCACGGGCGACGCGGGCCCAGGAAGATCCGCTGAGCCAGGCCGCGACCTGCTTCCGGGGTGCAGTCGCAGCCGCCCCAGCACCCAGCAGCTCCTCCACTCAAGAATACTCTCACTGATGTTAGTATCATCAATGTTAGTATTCTCGGTGAGAGTAAGGGGCTGCCATGGGGTTCGTCGGACGGAAGCTGGAGCTTGCCGAGCTCGGCAAGCAACTCGACGTCGTGCGCCGGGGCCGCAGGGCAGATCGTGGCGTCGCGGTCATGATTCGCGGACGCCGTCGGATCGGCAAGTCCCGGCTCGTGACGGAGTTCGTTCGGCAGTCGGGGACCCCGAATGTCTACTTCCAGGCCGCGCGGAGGGCCCCGATCGGTGCCGAGCTGGCGCGCCTCGGCGATGCGATCGCCGAGTCCGGCCTGCCCGGGAGCGATCTGCTCCGTGGAGCACGCTTCGACTCACTCACCCAAGCGCTGGGCCTCCTTGCCCAGACGCTCCCGGTTGACTCGCCGTCGGTCGTGACCATCGACGAGCTGCCGTGGTTGCTCGAAGGGATCCAGGGCGGTGCCGGTGAGCTGCAACGCGCCTGGGACCTGCACCTGTCGCAGAAGCCGGTTCTGCTGCTGCTGCTCGGGAGCGACATCGGCATGATGGAGCGTCTGACGGCTCACGACCAGCCGTTTCACGGCCGCGCGACGGAGCTCGTGCTGCGTGCTCTGAACCCCAAGGACGTCGGCGAGGCGACCGGAACGGCCGGCTTCGACGCCTTCGACGCGGCTCTGATCACCGGCGGCCAGCCGCTCGTGGTGCAGGAGTGGGAGCCAGGCATGTCGCTCGAGGACTTCCTCCGTGACAGTTTCGCCAGCCCGACGTCGGCGCTGTTGGTCAACGGCGCTCGCGTGCTCGACTCCGAGTTCCGGGAGGGCGATGCCGCGCGCCAGGTGCTCGCCGCGCTCGGCGCCCACGGAGAGCGCACCTTCTCGGGCATTCAGCAGGTCGTGGGTTCTTCCGACGGAATGGGGGCGGCCCAGCTGGCGCGGATACTCAAGACGCTCGCTGAGAAGCGCGTCATCGCGGCAGACGAGCCCTTGTCCGCACGGCCGGCGCCCAAGGATCGTCGATACCGGATCGACGATCCGGCTCTGCGATTCTGGCTCGCCTTCGTCGAGGCATCGTCGGGTGACGTCGATCGCGGGCGGTCCGACCTGGCGTGCCGCCGGGTCCAGGACGGGTACTCGGCGTGGCGTGGGCGCGCGGTCGAACCCCTGGTCAGGGAGGCGCTGGCACGGCTGCTTCCCGATGACCGCTGGCCGGGCGCGCGGGAGATCGGCGGCTGGTGGCCGCGGACGAACCGTCCCGAGATCGACCTGGTGGCGGCCGACAAGCGGCCCGCGAAGCGGATCGTTTTCGTCGGCACGATCAAGTGGCGGCAGAACAAGCCGATCAAGCCCGAGGAGATGAGCGCTCTGGCGGCCGACGCGGCCTCGGTACCCGGCGCGACGCCGAAGACGGCGCTGGTCGCCGTATGTCCCGCCGGCGGCGGGGCGGAGGCAGACGCGGTCTGGACCGCCGAGGACCTGATGGAGGCGTGGCCCTGAGCCCGTCGAGGCTCCGACCGCGGCCTCACAGCCCCGAGTTTGGTCATTCGGGTTAGTGCGTGACGTCGTCGCGGTTCAGTGCGTCGAGGATGGTCTGCTGTGGGGTGGGGATCGCGGGCGGGAACGTGGCGGTGGTGCCGTTGATGGTGATCGTTGCCGAGCGCAGGGGGCGTAGCTGGCGCACGATGTTGCGGATCGCCAGGCCGGTGCGGTCCTGGGCTGCGCGGGCGACGGCCAGGGCGGTGAACACGATGGTCAGGTGCGCCTCGATCGCGTCGCGGGTGCGGGCGAACATCGGCCGGGCGGCCAGATCGGTCTTGCTCATCCGGAAGGACTGCTCCACGTGCCACAGGTCGTGGTAACAGGTCATCACCTCTGCCGGCGGCATCACCGTGGCCGGGATGTTGGTGACGTAGCCCTTCAGCCCGGCCAGCGCTCGGGCTCGGGCCAGTGCCTTCTCGTCCAGGGTGCGTGCGTCCCCGCTGGTCTTGACGAACCTCGTGGCCTTCGCGGTCCGGGATCCGTCGATCACGTCCCGGGCGCGGTTCTCCTGCAGGGTCAAGGTCGCGTTGTCGCGCACGAACCGTTTGCGGGAGAAGGACCACACCGCCCGCCAGGACCGCGTGTGCGTGGCCGGGTCCCAGACCGGTTCGCTGCGCAGCATCGGGTCGTTCTCGAGGTTCTGCCCGGTCTTCGGGGTGATGGTGTCGATGACCTGGGCGTCGGTGAACGCGTCCCCGTGCCAGCGGAAGTGGGACTCCAGGTCGATCGGTGCCTTGGTCATCCTTGAGCCGACGATGAACCCGAGCCCGGCGCGGTCCAGCTCGGCCAGGTTGCCCGCCGACAGCATGCCCGCGTCGGCGACCACCACGATCCCCTCGATACCGTGGCGAGCCTGGAACTGCTCGATGATCGGCACAATCGTCAGGCGCTCTGCCTTGTTCCCCTCGAAACAGCCGATCTCCAGCGGGAACCCGTACCGGTCCACCAGCAGGCCCACGACGATCTGCGGGTCGACTCGTCGTTCCTTGGAGTAGCCGACCTTCCGCAGCCCGTCCTCTTTCTCGACCTCGAAGTAGAGCGTGGTGACGTCGTACAAACACAACGACACATCACCGCTGGCCTGCGCGTGATCGAAGCACAACCCGGCGATCTGGTCGCGGTAGCCGTTGCCGACGCAGCGGGCCAGGGTGCGGCGCATCGTCTTCTCGCTCGCCGGGCTGTGGCCCAGGTCCTTCAGAACCCGCCCCACGTCCAGGATCGAGGTCGGCTCCACGATCCGCGCGATCACCAGGTCCCGGAACGTCTCGTCCCCGATCCCGTCGAACCCCAGGTCGGCGAACACGCCTACCAGAGCGTCGAACAAGACACGCGAAGCGGTCGACTCCACCCGCGCGGGACCGACCCGCGGCGCCTGAGACGGGACCGGCTGGCCGCCGAGCAAGGCCGGCTCGCCAGGAGCCGGGACCAGTCCCACCGCGCGCGTCGTGGGCTCCAGACCCAAGTCAAGGACACCCTGCCGGCCGTCGGCAAGCAGGCCGCGGGCCCGTTCCAGCAGGAGGCCGAGCTCGGCCTCGGAGTGCGCCGACCCGAGGTGCTCCACGATCCGCTGACGACGCCCGCCGACGTACTCCGCGATCTGCACAGCCGTCGCCCCGGACGCGGTCCGGACCCGTCGAATGAACGCCACCCACCGAGCGTAGGCCAGCCCGTTAGTGCGTGAAACCGCGCACTAAGACCACCATCACCACAGGTCACAGCACTGCGCCAGCACGGATCAAGCCGAGATGACCAAACTCAGGCCGTATGTCCCGCCGGCGGCGGGGCGGAGGCAGACGCGGTCTGGACCGCCGAGGACCTGATGGAGGCGTGGCCCTGAGCCCGTCGAGGCTCCGACCGCGGCCTCACAGCCCCGCGAGCATGTCCTCCATGCGGTCGATCTCGGCGGCCTGGTCGACGCCGATGTCGGCCGCCAGCTTCTGGATCGACTGGTCGATGCCCGCTCCGACCACGTCCGAGCACATCGCGATCGCGCCCTTGTGGTGCTTGATCATGCCCTCGAGGAACAGGCGGTCGAACTCCGCTCCGGACGCGGCCTCCAGTTCGGCCATCTCGGCGTCGCTCAGCATGCCGGGCCGGAGGGCCGGCTCGTGCTCGTGGGATCCCTCCGGCGCGCGAGGCCCGGTGCCGTCGGCGTTCTCCGCGAGCACGGGTACGGGCTGATCGCGCTCGGCCAGCCAGTCGGACATCAGCCCGATCTCGGCCCGCTGCGTGTTGTGCATCCGGTCGGCGAACGTCTTGAGCTGTTCCGACGCCGCCTGCTCCGACGCCCAGGTGGTCATCACCACCGCCTGGTCGTGGTGGTGGATCATCCCGGTCATGAACTCGGCGTCCGCCGCGTTCCACTGGTCCTCGGTCGAGACGCCGTCGAACTCGTCGGGCGCCACGGTCTCGGCGGGTTCGCCCGGCTTCCCGGGTTTGAGCACCACGGACGACGGCGTCGACACCGCCTCCGGCTCGTCGGACTCGGCGGTGCAGGCGGCCGGCAGGGTCAGCGCGACCGCGAGCAGGCCTGCCCCGGTTGCCCGGGGCCACCACGAACGCCGTCGTCCATGGGCGGGGGAACTCTTCGCGTTACCTCGTGTCACTGGAAGATCATCTCGGATCTCTGTCACCGATGTGTAAAAAATATCCGAAAATGCTGGACGAAACCTCGATAGGCCGTAAGACTCGCAAACGACCCTAGCAAGGAGGTGTGACGCGCGTGCGTCGATCAACCCTGAAGAGATCCCACTTGAGGGGCGCCGCCGGAGCTGCTTTGTCGCTCACTCTGGCGACCGCGGCGGTGGCAACGGTGGCACCGCTGGCGTCCGCCGAACCCGGTGATGGAGCCGGGACGGCGGCCATGTCCACGACGGCCGAGGCGGCCGCCGAGCCCGACGTCCTGCCGGGCGAGGTCGAGAGCTTCAACATGGAGCACACGAGCAACGTCCCGAAGAACGGATCGTTGCAGAGCACCGGCTCCGACATCGCGTTCCAGGGCAAGTATGCCTACGCCGGGAACTACGACGGCTTCACGGTCTACGACCTGTCGAACCCGGCCGAGCCGTCTCAGGCACTCCAGGTGTACTGCCCGGGCGGCCAGAACGACATCTCGGTGTACAAGAACATCCTGGTGCTGTCCACCGACTCGCGCCGTACGGACGACTCGTGCGACAGCGAGCCCACGTCCGACCCGGAGAACTACTGGGAGGGCATCAAGATCTGGGACATCTCGGATCCGCTGAACCCGCGGTACGTGAAGTCGGTGGCGACGGACTGCGGCTCGCACACCCACTCCCTGGCGCCCACGAAGCGCGGCAAGGACCTGTACGTCTACGTCTCGTCGTACTTCCCGAGCGACCAGCTCGCGAACTGCCGGCCGCCGCACGACCTGATCTCGGTCGTCAAGATCCCGACCCGCGACCTGGAGGCCGCCGAGGTCGTCGCCGAGCCGGTGCTGTTCCCGGACGGTGGCTACGAGTCGCCGTCGGGCCCGGACAGCTACTACTCGACGTCGGGTTGCCACGACATCACCACGTACGTGCAGCTCGACCTCGCGGCGGGCGCGTGCATGGGTGACGGCATCCTCCTGGACATCTCCGATCGCGAGAAGCCCAAGGTCATCAGCAGCGTGCGGGACACCGAGAACTTCGCGTTCTGGCACTCGGCCACGTTCAACAACGACGGCACCAAGGTGGTCTTCACCGACGAGCTCGGCGGCGGCGGGCTCGCGACCTGCACCGATGAGTTCCGGGCGGAGCAGGGCGCCAACGGGATCTACGACATCGAGCGCACCCGGGGCCACGGCAAGGGCCCCGGCAAGGGCAAGTGGGGCGGCAAGGAGCTCGTCTTCAAGTCGTACTACAAGATCCCGCGCATCAACAGCGAGGACGAGAACTGCGTGGCGCACAACGGGTCGCTGATCCCGGTCAAGGGCAAGGACCTCATGGTCCAGTCCTGGTACCAGGGTGGCACCTCGGTGTACGACTTCACCGACTCCGAGAACCCTGAGGAGATCGCGTGGTTCGACCGGGGTGCGGGCCTCAGCGGCGGCGGCACCTGGTCGTCGTACTACTACAACGGCTACGTGTACTCGAACGACCTGGCCGTCGGCTTCGACACGTTCGAGCTGGACCCGTCCATCGACCGCAGGGCGCGACACCTGTGGTCCCTCAACCCGCAGGCGCAGCAGCGGTTCTGACGGGACCCCGCGCCGAACCGCAAGCGGATCCGGTCGCGGGCCGGTGAACCGCAGAGACACGCCGACAATCGCCAGGATTGTCGGCGTGTCCCTGCGGTTCGGCGACCTGTTGCGACAAGGTTCGTGAGGGGTGAGGGGTGAGGGGTGAGGGGTGTGGCGCGAACGGTGGCTTTGTGCGAATCTTCCGGTATGAGCCTGGGGGATCTGCCGCCGGACCCGCCGTCGGGCACCTATGCACTGCGTCGGCGGCTGCGCGTCATGGGTGCGATCCTCGCGGGAGGTATCGCGGCCGCACTCGCGCTGGCGTACTGGCTCGGCGTTGCGGTTCCCGCGCGACAGGCCGCGGACGGGTACAACGACACGGACCGCGTGTACGCGCAGGTCATGGCCGAGCACAACGCGCAGGCGGTCGAACTGGCAGCGCTGGCGCCGAACCGCAGCGAGAACGCGCGTGTCCTCGAGCTCACGCACGACGTCGGGACGGCGTCGGCCGAGCAGACCGCAGCCCTGGCCGGCTGGCTCCGCGACCGGACAGTGCCGGTGCCCGGGTCCGCGACCACCGCTCTCGCCCTGTTCGAGGCAGGCGGCCTGGACGGGTCCGGGGACGACGCCGACGGCGACGGGTCCGGCCCCCGGGCGCCGGCCGGGCTCACCCACGTGCACGGCACGGAGACCGACCACGGCATGCTGACGCCGGAGCAGATCACGCAGATGGCGCGGCTGGACGGTGCGGAGTTCGACGCGGCGCTGGTGGGAGCGCTGATCGAGCACCACTACGGCGGTCTGCAACCGGCTGACGAGGCCATCGCCGGCGGCATGGACCCGGATGCGATCGCGCTCGCGACGGCGGAGCGGCAGCGCATCCGCGGCGAGGTCGAGGAACTGCGGGAGCTGCTGGGACAACTGTGACCGTGCCCGTGGTGGCCCGGCCCAGGTGTGCCGGCCAGGTGGCCCGGCCCAGGTGTGCCGGCCAGGTGGCCTGGCCCAGGTGTGCCGGCCAGGTGGCCTGGCCCAGGTGTGCCGGCCAGGTGGCCTGGCCCAGGTGTGCCGGCCCAGGTGTCCCGCCCAGGGCTGGTGACCGCTGCCGGCCCCGCTCACGTCAGGTGGTCGAAGTCCCCCCGGGTCCAGGCCGCGTGGCGCTGCGCCGAGCGCCGCACGACGGCGCGGGCGTCCGTCGCGATGACCCCGTCGAAGTTGTTGTAGAGCCGGTCGAAGTCGAACCGGCCGACATGATCCGCGATCCGCAGCACCACGTTCCCCGACAGCGGGATGCGGTTGGGGTAGCTGCGCATGAACGAGACCGTCTTCCGGTCCGGGTTGGCGAAGATCGTGTCGCCGGTCAGCAGCACGCCGCGCCCCTCCGCGCCGGCCGCCCAGTACGCCACGGCGTTGCCGGGGAAATGCCCGCCGGGCTGCGTGATGGTGATGCCGGGCAGGATCTCCCGGTCTTCCTTCCAGGTCTCGACCGCCGCGTCCGGCCGCGCCACCCATTCGGCGTCGGCCTCGCTGACCAGTACCGGCACTCCGCCGAGTCGCCGGCTCCACTCGACCTGCACGCCGTACATGTGCGGATGGCTCGCCACGATGAAGGCCAGCCCGCCGAGTTCCTCGACCCGCGCGACGGCGTCGTCGTCGATGTATCCCGGGACGTCGAACATGAGGTTGCCGGCCGGCGTACGGACGATCTTCGGGGTGGGGCCGATGCCGACATCAGGGACCGTGTGCAGCCCGTACAGGTCCGGCTCGAACTCGAAGAACTCGATGCGCTCGCCGGCGGCGGACAACTCGTCGAGGGTGGTCCAGTGCTGCCCGTCGGCCGGCACCCACTGGCGCTCGTCGGCGCAGATCGCGCAGACGTCGGGCCGCTCCGCGTGCTCCACACCGCAGGTACCGCAGATCCAGAAGCTCATGCTCCGACGCTACGACCTCAACAGAGCTTGAGGTCAACCAGTTCGCCGTGAGCGGTCGGTCCGTGGTCCTCGCGGTCGGTCCGTCGAGTGACCGGCCGCGGGGACAACGGACCGACCGCTTCCACGCCGGAACCCATCGGCAGGGGGAGGCCACTCCGTCTGGGGGACGATCCTTTCGGCGCGGTGGCGGCCTAGCGTGAGCCGCATGAGCACAGCACACCTGGGGGACGACCTCGAGGTCAGGTCCCTCGTCCGGGTCTTCGGGGCGGGTGACGGCGCGGTCCGCGCGGTCGACGACGTCTCGTTCCGTGCGCCCGCGGGCCGGCTGACGGGGTTCGTGGGCGGCAACGGGGCCGGCAAGACGTCGACCATGCGGATGGTGATGGGGGTCCTGGCGCCGACATCCGGCGAGACGCTGTTCGGCGGCCGGCCGATCACGGCGGCGGACCGCCGGACCTTCGGCTACATGCCCGAGGAGCGCGGCCTCTACCCCAAACAGCCCGTGCTCGACCAGCTCGTCTACCTCGGGCGGCTCCGCGGCATTCCCGCCGCGTCCGCCCGGACCGAGATCCTGGACCATCTGGAGCGCCTCGGCCTCGCCGACCGGGCGAAGGACCATGTGGAGAAGCTGTCGCTCGGCAACCAGCAGCGCGTGCAGATCATCGCGGCGCTCATGGGGTCGCCCCGGGCGCTCGTCCTGGACGAGCCGTTCAGCGGCCTGGACCCGGCCGCCGTCGACGGCATGGCCGACCTGCTGCGCGAGCACACCGCGCGCGGTGTGCCGGTGCTGTTCTCCTCCCACCAGCTCGACCTGGTGGAGCGCCTGTGCGAGCGGCTCGTGATCCTGCGCCGGGGCGAGGTCGTCGCCGACGGCTCCCCGGCCCAGCTCGCCGCGCGCGGCACGGTGCGGCACCGCCTCGTGCTGACGGGCGACGCCGGATGGGTGCGGAGCATGCCCGGCGTCCGCGCGGTCGACGTCGACGGTCCCGTCGCCCTGGTCGAGGTGTCCGACGACGGCGCCGGTCGCCGGCTGCTGACCTCCGCCCTGGAGCGCGGGGACGTCCGTGAGTTCTCCCCCGTGCGCCCCAGCCTGACCGAGATCTACCGAGAGGTGGCTGCCTGATGCGCGGCTCGAACGACTCACCCGCCTGGCTGATCGTCATGCAGCGCGAGATCGTCGCGCGCGTGATGAACAAGGCCTACCTGTTCGGGCTTCTGGTCACGCTGCTGCTCATCGCGGGCATCGCCGGGTTCTTCGCCTGGCAGAGCCAGCAGACCGACTCCTACGACGTCGCCGTCACCGCCGGCGACGAGGCGGCGGCGACCGCCGTCGACCAGGCCGCGGCCGAGCTGCGGGACGGTGACGAACTCACCGTGATCGAGGTCGCGGACGCCGACGCGGCACGCGCCGCGGTCGAGGACGAGACGGCCGACGTGTGGCTGAGCAGCGGCGAGGACGGGTGGACCCTGTCCGGCTGGCGTGAGCCGAGCGGGAGCCTGACGCAGCTGCTCGCACCCGTCGTGGAACGAGTGACCGTGACGGAGCGCGCGGAGGCCCTGGGGACGACCTTCGACGAACTCTCCGCGGGCGGTGAGCTGGTCACGGAGCGGCTCGACGGCGGCGCCGTGGATCCGGGCGTGGTGGAGTTCGCGAGCTTCGCGCTGGCGTTCCTGTTCTTCCTGAGCGCCATCGGTTCCGGGCAGATGATCGCGGCGAGCGTGGTGGAGGAGAAACAGTCGCGGCTCGTGGAGATCATCGCCTCGGCCGTGCCCCTGCGCCAGGTGCTCGGGGGCAAGGTGCTCGGCAACTCGGTGATCGCGCTGGGCCAGAACCTGCTGTTCGCGTCCGTCGGGCTGGTCGGGCTGGCGCTGACGGACTTCAAGGCGGCGGTGCCGGCGATGACGGCATCGCTCGGCTGGTTCGTGATCTTCTTCGCCGTCGGCTTCGTGGCGGTCGCCGCCCTGTACGCGATGGCCGGCGCGCTGGCGTCGCGCCTGGAGGACCTGCAGGGCACCACCGCGCCCATGAGCGTGGTGCTCATGGCCGTCTACCTGACCACGTTCGGTGCCGACGGGACGCTGGAGCGGGTGCTCTCGTTCGTCCCGGTGACCTCGATCGTGTCGATGCCCGTGCGGGTGCTCGCCGGGGACGCGAGCTGGTGGGAGCCGGTGGTGTCACTGGTCCTGCTGGCGGTCTTCGCCGTCGGCGTGGTGCTGGTCTCCGAGCGCGCGTACCGCCGGGCGCTGCTGCAGACCGGCGGGCGAGTGGGCTGGAGGCAGGCGCTGCGGGCCGGCTGACGGTGAAGGCCGGTCACCAGAATGTGCCGTGGTGGCAACACGAGTGAAACTCCTGGCCCCCAGCATGGGATGGCGTGGGTGGACAACCCGACCCGCCGCCTGAGGAGGCCGACCATGGATGCCGCAACCCGGATGCAGTCAATCATCTCAGCAGCCGAGCGTTCCCGGAGGGGAGCGCCGGAACGCGACCACGACGCGCAGGACCGGCGCAACGCCGGTGACGCCCTGACCTGCGATCCGCAGGACCGCAAACGCCGGGCCAATGCCGCCCTCCTGGACCTCGTCGTGCAGACGGCGGCGAAGCGCGGCATCTGAGCGGTGGCCCCGCCCCGCGCCCGCGGGGAGATGGCGCCGGTGACCGGGCAGCGCACCCCATGGCCCATGAGGTCGCGCTTGTGGAAAACTCCGGGCCATGCGTATGCAGGAGGACGCCCCCCGCGATGCCGACGGTGTGCTGCTGGACAGCGTGCCCGAGCACATCAAGAATCCGGCCGGTCCGCTCCCGGCCGAGCCTGGCGAAGCCGCTGAGGGGGACGTACCGGAGAATGCGGGACCCGGCGCCCTCGGCCGGGCGCGCCGGCGGGCGGCCGCGGGTGCGGCGCGCGCGGGTTCGACGATCCGGCGCACCGCGTCTCGCGGCGTCGGTGCCCTCGGTCGTGCCGGGACGAGGGCCGGCTCGGCTTTTCCCTCCGGCACCCGGGGCCGGGCGATCCTCCTGGGCGGTACCGCCGTGGTCGTGGCCGGGGCGGTGGCGGGCGGGCTCGTCCTGCAGGCACACCTGCGCGACGAGCGGCTGCGTTCCGCGCCCGGCGGCGTCCTGGCCCTGACGGGGGCGCCCGGTGAGGCGTGGCACGTCGATCTCGGCGACGCCGTGCAGCCGCGGATCGTCCCGGTGGGCGACCTGGCGGCGGTGACGGCGGACGGCCGGGTGCTGGGGATCGATCCCGCGACCGGTGCGGAACGGTGGGCCGTCGAGGTCCTGGACGCCGAGGCCGTGGCCGACGGCGCCCGGATGCGCTGTGGTCCGTCGCGTCGTGCGGTCGGCTCGGTCGCGGTGCGCACCGCGGCGCCGTCGGACCCTCTGGTCTGCGTGACGGAGGGGGCCACGCCGGAGGCCGTCGTGATCGACGCGGAGGGCGGCGCCGAGCGGCGTGCGCTCGAGGCGGAGGGTGACGGCGCCGGAGACGCCGGGACCTCGCCGGTGTACGCCCCGCTGCCCGACGGCGGCCTCGCGGTGCTCGCCCGCGACGAGACTCCCGTCGATCTCGGCGATGCGCGCGTGGTCGAGGACGACGACGGGGTCGCCGCGTTGAAGGGCGGCGTCGAGTCCGCTCCCGGTCTGACGGTGCGCGTGGAGGACGCCGCGACGGGCGAGCCTCGCTGGGGTCCGCGCACCGTGGCGTTCGACCCGGACCTGACGGGTGGTGCCTGCGTGGTGTGGAGCGAGGACGGGCCGGAGCTGGACGTGCTCGGCGACCTCACGTGGTCCGCCGACGAGCGCCGGATCACCGCGTCCGCCTGCGGGATCTCCGCTCGTCTGGTGACCGCGGACGGTACGCCGGCGCCCGCCGAACCGCAGGACGGTGCCCACGTGCCGTGGGCGACCGACGACCCGGAGCTCGGTCCCGCGACACTTCCCGAGGGGGAGGACATCAAGGACGTCCTGGTGCGGACCGCCGGCACGGCCGTGACACTCACCCTGGAGGGCCGGGTCGTGGCCTACGACGCCGGCTCCGGTGACCGGCTCTGGACCGCCGAACCTCTCGGGGACGAGGCCGCCGCCGTCGCCGGGAGCGCGGTGTTCGGCGCGTACACCGACGGCCGGTCGGCGATGCTGGTGGTCGACGGCCCGTCGACCGGTGGCGAGGGCCAGCTCCGGCTCGTCGGGCTGGACCTGGCCACCGGAGAGGTCACCTGGGACGTCGCTCAGGAAGAGCCGTACGCGCAGATCGCGAGCGTCGACGGGCACCTCGTGCAGGTGACGGGCACCGGGATCGCGGGCCTCGCGACCGGGTAGCCGGGAGCGTGTCCCACGCGGGCTCCCGCAACCGTTCTTCCGGCGAGCGCACAACCCTTTGCGGGGCGGGTTCGTCAGGAGGGTCATGAAGCCAGGAATGGGAGCCCGCGATGGGGTGGCATGAAGAACTGGAAACGCTCGCGCGAGAACGCGGCAGCGCCCTGACGGGGTACGCGTACACGCTCTGCGGCGACGTGCGCCAGGCCGAGGACCTCGTCCAGGAGGCGCTCGTGCGGTACTGCTCGCGACTGGTGAAGCCGCGCGCGGTGCGCGGCGGACATCCGTCCGGCGACCCGCGGATGCGGAGCGTCCCGCTGGACGGCGGCGCCGAGCGCTCGGCGCCGCCGTCCCGGGTCGAGAAGACCGAGGCGTTCGTGCGCCGCACGATCCTGAACCTGTACCTGGACGGCTGGCGACGGAAGAAGCGCTGGACCGCGCTGGAGCCGCGCGTCGCCGATCCCGCGCACGTGCGGTTCCCGGACTCGGGCATCACCGCTCGGGCCGACGTCGTGCGGGCGCTGGACGAGCTCACGCCGCGGCAGCGTTCCGCCGTCGTGCTGCGCTACTTCGAGGACATGACGATCGCGCAGGTCGCCGAGACGCTCGGTACCGCGCCGGGCACCGTGAAGCGGTATCTGCACGACAGCATGCGCGTCCTGCGGGGCGTGCTGGAACCGACGACGAGCGCGGCCGAAGGAGGCCACCGATGAGCCACGAGAGCGACCGGACCCCCGACCACGGCTGGATCGACCCGGACGGCAGCCGCGTCCTGGCCGAGACCCTCACCGCCATGGCGCAGGGGGTCGACCCCTACTCCCCGAGCGGACCCGCCGCCACGCTGGGTCGTATGGCGGGCCGCGTGCGGCGGCGCCGGACCGCGAAGCTGGGCGCCGCCGGGGGCAGCGCGCTCGCCGTCGCCGGCGTGCTGGCGTTCGGCGCGACACAGTTCGCGCCCCTGCACGACGCGTCGCCGGTGTTGCCCGCGGACCCGTCGACGTCGGCCCCGGCGGAGCCCGAGCCGACCGTCCCGGCACCTGAACTCGCGCTCGACGAGGGCTACCAGCCGGACCTGCTCGCCGGTACGAGCCTGGCCTGTGGCGTGCCGTGGTCCGAGGTGGTCGTGGCCGACGACGCGCGGCTGGTGCACGGCGACGACATCCGGACGACGGCGGTGATCGGCGAGGACGGCGAGTGGAGCTACTCCCAGTCGGTGCCCACCCGGGTGTTCGACCCCGAGGGCGGCGAACTGCCGGCGGACGGCCTGAACTGGCCGACGCTCGTCTGGACGGACGCCGGAGGCACAGTGGTCGACATCGGCGGATGGTCCCCGTTCCCGTTCACCAACACGGAGAACCTCTCCGGCGTCACCGAGGCCTCGTCCGTGGCGCCCAACGAGTGCGCACCGGAGGGTGCGAGCGGTGAGCTGCCGGACGGCACGTACGAGGTCCGGGCCATGACGATCCGGGACGCCGACGGCGAGCTGATCGCCGGGCCGCCGGAGCGCATGGAGATCGTCGACGGCGAGCGGACGGTGGCCGGCGGAGCGGGCGGGGTCGAGGTGTCCGAGCCGATCGACCTCCCGGAAGGACCCGATGACGAGATCGTCGCGCAGCGCGGCATCAACAGCGTCGTCCTGGACCGCACCGGCGAGCGCGAACGCCGGGTGTCGTACCTGGGTGACCTGGGGGCGGCGGAGCGGCTGGCGACCGAGGGAACGGCGTTCGAGGTGCGGAGCCGCTGCACGGCGACGGCGACGGAGCCCGAGAGCGGCGACTACTTCGCCCTCGTGACGCTGCGCGGCACGTGGGCGGTGCCCCCCGGCGCCGAGCCCTTGACCATCAGGTGCGACGGTGAGGAGCACGTCGACCTCGCGAGCCTCGAATACACCGGCGAGGCCTTCTCCGTGGACGGTGAGGTGGGCATCGAGCTGGAGGGTGTCGACCCCACGGTCGCCCAGGTGGAGGTCCGGCTGGTCCCGTCGGCCGGGTGAACCGGGTCGCGCGGGCGGAGCACCCGCTCGCGCGACCTCAGCCGTGGTGGCCCACCAGCGAACCGTCCGGCGCGACGGACAGGAGCCGGCCGTCGGCGGCGAACCAGTTCCGGTCCTCGTGCTCCACGTGCCAGCGGGTGCGGCCGGTCGTGAGGTCGACGGCGACCAGGTGGACCTCGCCGGCGTCCAGCGACACGACCCTTCCGTCCTCGGCGAGCACGCTCGCGCCCCCGGGCGTCGCCGTCCGGAGCAGCATCAGTGAGGTGCCGTCCGTGAACGCCGGGTCGGCGGCCTGCATCCCGGCGAACCCGTCGAAGTCGCCTTCCCACTCCCAGAGCTGTCGCCCCGTGCGCAGGTCGATCCCCACCGACGAGACGGTGGACCGGCTGAAGACCCCGGTGGTGCCCACCCGCGCGACCAGTTCCCCGTCCACGGGATCCGACTCCCAGGCCAAGGATCCGTCGTGACGGTAGGCCCGCATCACGGGGCGTTCTCCGGGTGCGATGACGAGGGTGTCGGGCGGCGTTCCGTCCGTCACCCGCCCCTCCAGCACCGCGCCGTCCGCCTTCACGAGCACGTCGCCGTCGGCGGTCCGCACCGTCGTGCGGAGATCGTCCGTCCCGGCGTCGTAGCGCTGTTCGAGGAGCAGGTCGCCCGTGCCGCCGTCGGACGGCACGGTGTCGGGCGGGAGCTGGGTTCCGTCGGCGCGGAACGACGCGCTGACGCCGCAGCCCCACACCTGGACGACGCTCCCCCAGACCGACATCCCCAGGACGTCGGCGCCGGAGGCGGGCGGGTTCGCCGCGTCGAACCCCTGGACGCACGCGGAGAGGTCACCGTTCCACGGCACCGTCTCCCGCCACACCTCGTCGCCCGTGCGGGCGTCCTCCGCACGCACGGTGATCGACGGGCCGTCGGGAAGGCCCCCCAGCACCGTGCACTCCTGAGGAGCCGCGACGGCGTCCTCGCAGTCGATCTCCGGCACGGCCCCCGCCAGGGAGCGCGCCCGGACGACCAGCCCGTCCCACACGGGCACCACCTCATCGGGGACGACGTCGCCAGGAGCCAGACGCCGCGCCTCCGAGGCCTCACCGTCGGCGGTCACGGCCACCACGGCGCGCTCGTCGGCCCGCCCCACCAGGCACACGATCTCGTCCATCGCACGTGTCGTCCCGCCCGCCTCCGGCGGCGTGCACTCCGGATCGACGCCGAGCGGGACGCGCCACGCCTCCTCGCCGGAACGTGCGTCCACGGCGACGAGATCGGCGTCGCTCCACCGCACGCGGGCGTCGGGAGCGTCCAGGCCGGATCGGTTCACCTCGCTCTGCTCACCCTCGAGGAAGACGACGTTCCCGTCCATCGTGACGCTCTCCGTGCCGAACCCGTACCGGCCCACGAGGTTCGTGGCGCCGTCGGGCACGTAGCGCCACGCCTCCACGGGTGGCTCGGCCAGCGACTCGACGCCGCCCGGCGCCGTCCGCAGCAGGTCGACGCGGGCCCGCTCCCGGACGGTCCCGACCCCGGCCGCCCCGAGCACGACGGCGGCCGCGACACCCGTCGCGACGAGACTGACCGCACGGTGCCGGGACACCCAGCCACGTGCCCGCACCATGCCGGCGACGGCCGCCGGCCCGAGGCCGCCCCGGACCGCGCCACCTCCCGGCCGCGGCGGGTCTTCCTGCCCGCCCCGACCGTCGTCGGCCGCGCTGATCTCGTGCTCACCATCGACCAGGTCGAAGACGATCTGGTCCCGTTGCCGTCTCTTCACGTGATCTCCCTTGCCACGCACGTTTCACGTGAACCATCGCTGCAGGAAATCTATCCGGCGCACGTGACAACGCCCTGGGAACGGCGGTCAGCCCAGCCCCACCAGGTCGCCGGGCGTCTCTGCGACCAGCCTGCCGCCGACGGCACGCAGCTGCCACCCGCCGGGCACGTCCCACGCCCACCGTTCCTCACCCGAACGCAGGTCGAGCGTGACGGCGCGGCGGTCTTCGCCCGCACCCTCGACCACGATCATCACCCGCCTCCCGTCGGTGAACGCCACCTCGTCCGCGTAGCCGTTCCACGCGCCGGGCGCGGGCGTACCCACCTGGGTCCGCCACAACGTCGCGCCGGACGCCAGATCGATCCCCGTCGCCAGGCCGTCGTGGCCGAGCACCACGCCCTCCCGCTGCGTCCGCGCCAGGAAGAGCTCGGCGCTCTGCTCCACGTCCCACACGATCCGGCCCTCCGTCCCGACGCGCAACAGCCGTGCGCCCCGCTGGACCAGCGTGACCGCGTCCGACGAACCGTCCGTGGCGACCGGATCCAGCACGACGCCGGACGCGTCCCGCACCCCGCGCCCGTCCGGCGCGAACATCAAGGTCAGCCCCGTGCCGATCGAGCCCTGAGCCCAGGCGCGGTAACCGCCGTCGGGCCGGGCCAGCACCTCGACGTCGCCGCGCACCGTCCGCGCACGCTCGAGAACCCGCCCGTTACCGGACAGCCAGGCGTCGATCCCGCACCCCTCCACCAGCACCGTGTGCGCGGTCGCGGTCAACACGACCGAGGTGAGGTCGAGCTCGCTCCCGTTCGCGCAGTGCTCCGCCCGGCCCTCCGTCCGGAACGCGACCGTACGGCGCCACCTCACGTCGCCCGTCCCGGCGTCCGTGGCCTGCACGCGCACGTCCCGACCGTCCGTGACGGCACCGAACCACCGGCACACCCCGTCCTCGCACGACGAGCTGACCGGCGAGTCCGCCGGCTCCGGACCGATCCGTTCCGCGGTGAGGGATGTACCGTCCGGGCCGGGCACCTGCTCCCCGGCCACGCAGACCGGCGCCGCCGGGCGGCCCACCTCGGGACCGCACCGCGTGGTGGCGGCGGGGCCGAACTCCTCGACCACCCGTCCCGAGCCGGGATCGAGGCCGACGACCGCCCCGCGCAGCGTCGCGACCATCAGCTCCGCCGACGGCCACGGGGCGTCCACCCCCGCGACCCGCCACCGCTCGCCCGGCGGGTCCGCCAGCGACAGCACGCCACCGGGTGCGGCCGCCAGGAGTTCGGCGCGCTCCCGGCGCTCGTTCACCTCGTCGACGAGCACCACGACGACGAGCCCGAGCACGACCGCCGCCACGAGCCACCACCGCCGGCGCCGCCACCACGGCCGGAACGGCATGGCAAGCCCCACCGGGCCCTCCCCGTCCTCGAACCCGGGTTCCGCCTCGGGGCCCTCCGGAGGCACGAGCGTGTCATCGTCCTCGATCTCGAAGACGACGCGGTCCGTGCTCCGAGGCCGGCCCATGCCCTCATCATTCCGGGTCGGGGCCGGAGAGACCAGAGGCCGTCAGGCGGGCAGGCGCTCGCGGAGCCAGGCGATGTCGGGCGCCATGTCTCCCTTGGTCTCGCAGATGACCGGCGCGCCGGCGGCCGCGATCACCCCCACGAGCTGCTCCTCGGGGATGGTGCCCTGGCCGAAGTTGATGTGGCGGTCGGCACCGGACCCCGCCTGGTCCCGGGAGTCGTTGGCGTGCACCAGGTCGATCCGGCCCGTGACGGCGCGGATCTGGTGTGCGACCTCGGTCAGGTCGAGGCCTCCGGCCCAGGCATGGCACGTGTCCAGGCAGAACCCGACGACGCCGGCGCCGTCGGCCCGCTGGATCGCCGCCCAGAGCTGCTCGATGCGGTCCAGCGTGCGGGCCATCGAGTGCTCACCCCCGGCGGTGTTCTCCACGAGCACGGGAACGTCGGTCTCGAGCGCGTCGATGGCCTTGCGCCAGTTGTCGAACCCCTTGGCCGGGTCGTCACCCGCGGTGACGTTCCCCCCGTGCACGACGACGCCGCGGGCGCCCACCTCGGCCGCGCGGTCCATCGTGGCCTGCAGCAGCTTGCGGCTCGGGATCCGGATGCGGTTGTTCGTGGAGGCCACGTTGACGATGTACGGCGCGTGCACGTACACGTCCAGCCCGGCGGCCTCGACGTCGGCCCGGAAAGCGTCGACACCGCCCTCGTACGGGAGGTCGGGGATCTTCCACTGCTGCGGGTCGCTCAGGAACACCTGCACCTGGTCCGCGCCGAGTTCCTTCGCCTGCGACACGGCGTCCGCGAGCCCCACATGCGCACCGATCTTCACCATCACCCCACCCTACGGGCCCCACCCCGCTGACCTCGGTTCAGCAGGCGATCGGATCCCTTCACGGAGCCCGGAGAGGACTGCGCCGCCCCGCTGAACCGGAGTCAGGGAGCGGCCGGGGGTGCGGACGGCGCGTCGCGGGTGGCGTGGGGAACGTTGTCTGCTGGGATGTCGGCCGTGACCGGATACGACGCCGAGTTCATCGGCCCCGGGGGCCTCGCCGTCCCGCTTCCCGTACCCGCCCAGGAGACCCGTCGGCTCGACTACACCCACTTCACGGTGCTGCTGGATCCCGCGCGCCGGCTCGCGTCCTTGACGGCCTGCGTCATCGACGGCGGCAAGCTGGTCGAGCTGCCCCGGACGGGGAGCTGGCGGCTCGACGTCCGTGTCCCACCCGGGGAGCAGGCCGGGAACGGCCTGTACGAGAACAACCCGTTGGACCGAGGCCATCTCGTGCGCCGGCTCGACCCGGTGTGGGGCGACCTGGCCGCGGCCGAGCAGGCGAACCGCGACACGTTCACCTTCACCAACGCGGCCCCTCAGGTGGGCACGTTCAACCAGTCGAAGGACCTGTGGAACGGGCTCGAGGACCACGTCCTCGAGTACGCGGGTTCCCACGACCACCGGATCGTCGTGTTCACCGGCCCGGTGCTGGACGACGACGACCCGGTCTACCGGGACGTGGCGATTCCCCGGATGTTCTGGAAGGTGGTCGCCTGGGCCTCGGCCGACGACGGCGAGGACGCGCTCCTCCACGCCGCGGCCTTCGTGCTCGACCAGACCCCGCAGCTGGACGAGGCCGACCTCGAGGCGATCACCGCGCAGGCGCTCGCCCGGGACCGGGTCCCGCCACTCGGACCGTTCCGCACCTATCAGGTGCCGGTGGTCGACGTGGGATCCCTCACATCGATCGATCTCGGCCCGCTGCTCACCGCGGACGTCCTCGGGATCGCGCCGCGGCCGCCGTCGGGCGGCGAACCCGGCGAGATCCTCGTTCAACGAGTGCCGCAGGCCCGGCGGTGGTCGGAGCTCACCGTGCGGGAGCAGATCCACCTCCGGGCCGGATCGTGACCGTTCGGGGTTCGGACGCAAAGTTCATCTCAACGCCAGTTACCAATAGTCTCTAGATCGTGAGTGACACAACGACTGCCCGCGGCTCGGCCCGTCACGAGATTCCCGACCCGCTGCGCGACGACGTCCGACTGCTCGGCGGCCTCCTCGGCGACATCCTGCGCGAGGCCGGCGGGCAGGAGCTGCTCGACGACGTGGAACGGCTGCGCGAGCTGACCATCGACGCCTACGGCAACGGCCACGACGGCGCGCTCGCCGAGGCCGCCACGCTGGTCGACGGCTTCACGCTGGAGCGCGCCGAACAGGTCGCCCGAGCCTTCACCTGCTACTTCCACCTCGCGAACCTCGCCGAGGAGTTCCACCGCGTGCGGGTGCTGCGCACCCGCGAGGCGCAGACCGTCAGCGGTCCCGCCGTCCTGGAGGACACCCTTCCGGAGGCGTTCGCGCAGCTCACCGAGGAGGTCGGGCGCGACGAGGCACTGCGCCGACTCGACGAGCTCGAGTTCCGGCCGGTCCTCACCGCCCACCCGACCGAGGCCCGCCGCCGCGCCATCAGCGGCACGATCCGGCGCATCGGGAACCTTCTCGCCGAACGGGACACACAGCGTCCCGGCGGCGTGTCCCGCGCCGAGAACGAGCGCAAGCTGCTCGCCGAGATCGACACCATGTGGCGCACCTCCCCGATCCGGCAGTCGAAGCCGTCGGTGCTCGACGAGGTCAAGACCATCATGGGCGTGTTCGACGCCGTGATGGTCGACGTCTTCCCCGACGTGTACCGCCGCCTCGACGACTGGCTCCTCGCGGACGACGCCGGCCGGGTCACCCCCGTGGCCCAGCCGTTCGTCCGGCTCGGATCCTGGATCGGCGGCGACCGCGACGGGAACCCCAACGTCACCGCCGAGGTCACCCGCAAGGCGGCCACGATCGCGTCCGAGCACGCCCTCGGGGCGCTGGAGCGCGTCGCCGTCGAGGCCGGCCGCCGGCTGACGCTCGACGAGGGCGACACCGCGCCGTCGGCGGAGCTGAACGGCCTGCTGCTGCGCCAGAAGCAGATGTCGGGCGAGCTCGCCGACAAGGCCGCCGCCGCGTCGCCGCGGGAACCCCACCGGGCAGCGATGCTCGCCATCGCCGACCGGATCGCCGCCACCCGCACCCGCGACGCCGACCTCGCCTACGCCGAGGTCGAGGAGCTGGAGCAGGACCTGCGCATCGTGCAGGACTCGCTCGTCGCGGCCGGCGCGCCCCGCGCCGCCTACGGCGACCTGCAGCGCCTCATGTGGCAGGTGCAGACCTTCGGCTTCCACCTCGCGGAGCTCGAGGTCCGCCAGCACTCCCAGGTGCACGCCGCCGCGCTCGAGGAGATCCGCGAGAAGGGCGTCCACGGCGACCTGAGCGAGCGCACCACCGAGGTGCTCGACACTTTCCGCGCGCTCGGCGCCGTCCAGCAGCGGTTCGGCAAGCGCGCCGCCCGCCGCTACATCGTCTCCTTCACCCAGGAGCCGGCACACCTCGCCGCCGTGTACGAGCTCGCCGCGCTCGCCTTCGAGGGCGCCGACGACGCCCCGGTCATCGACGCGATCCCGCTGTTCGAGACCTTCGCCGACCTGCGTAACTCCGTGGACATCCTGGAGTCGATGCTCACGCTGCCGGCCGTGCAGAAGCGCCTCGCGGACAACGGGCGCCGGGTCGAGGTCATGCTTGGCTACTCCGACTCGTCGAAGGACGTCGGGCCGGTCTCCGCCACGTTCGCGACCGACCAGGCGCAGTCGCGGATCGCGGACTGGGCCCGGCGGCACGACATCACGCTCACCCTGTTCCACGGCCGCGGCGGCGCGCTCGGCCGGGGCGGCGGCCCCGCGAACCGTGCCGTGCTGGCGCAGCCGCCGCACTCGGTGGACGGCCGGTTCAAGCTGACGGAGCAGGGCGAGGTCATCCTGGCCCGCTACGGCGACCCGGTGATCGCCGCCCGGCACATCGAGCAGGTCGCCGCGGCGACCCTGCTGGCGTCGGCCCCGTCGGTGGAGAAGCGGAACGCGGACGCCGCGGCGGAGTTCAGCGGTCTCGCCGAACGACTCGACGCCGCCTCGCGCGGCCGGTTCCACGAGCTCGTGAAGTCCGAGGGCTTCCCGCAGTGGTTCGCCGAGGTCACGCCGCTGGAGGAGGTCGGCATGCTGCCGATCGGCTCCCGGCCGGCCAAGCGCGGCCTGTCGGTGAACAGCCTCGACGACCTGCGAGCCATCCCCTGGGTGTTCTCCTGGTCGCAGGCGCGCATCAACCTGGCCGGCTGGTACGGCCTGGGCACCGCCCTCAGGGAGTTCGGCGAGGCGCCCGACGGCGGGCTGGACCGCCTCCGTGAGGCTCGTGCGCGGTGGCCGCTGTTCGCGACCCTGGTCGACAACGTCGAGATGTCGCTCGCCAAGACCGACGAGCGGATCGCGGAGATGTACCTGGCCCTCGGCGACCGGGAGGACCTGGCGCGGATGGTGCTCGACGAGCTCCGCCTCACCCGCGAGTGGGTGCTGAAGATCTCGGGCAACGCGTACCCGCTCGCCGACCGCCGGGTGCTGGGCCGCGCCGTCCAGGTGCGCTCGCCCTACGTCGACGCGCTCTCGCTGCTCCAGGTCCGCGCACTGCGCGGGCTGCGAACGGGCACGGACGGCGACTCGAAGGTCGATGCGGACTATCGTGGCCGGCTGCAGCACCTGCTGCTCCTGACGGTCAACGGCGTCTCGGCGGGCCTGCAGAACACCGGCTGATCCGGCGGGCGGGGTACGGCGGGCGCTGTCGAGCGGCCGGCGGCCGATCGCCGGCGCCGCCTGCCCGACGGCGGAGGTAGCGATGACGAAGGGAACGATCGACATGGCGCCGGTACTGGTGGGGACCTCCCACGGGACGGACGACGCCGCGGGGCGCGCCGCGGTGCGCACGCTGCTGGACGGTGTCCGCGCCGCGCGGCCCGACCTGGACGTCCGCGAGGCGTTCGTCGACGTGCAGACCCCCGAGGTCGACGACGTGCTGGCCACGGCGGTGGCCGACGGCGGCTCCGGCGTCGTCGTTCCCCTGCTCCTGTCGACGGGCTTCCACGTGCGGCACGACATCGCGCGAGCGGTCTCCGCGCACGGTGACGCGGCGGTGGCCGCCGGGCCGCTCGGCCCCGATCCGCGTCTCGTCGACCTGCTGGCGGACCGGCTCGCGGAGACCGACGGCGGTGCGGGCCTGCGCCCGGACGACGCCGTGGTGCTCGCCGCCGCGGGCTCGTCCGTTCCCGCGGCGGCCATCGCCGTCGAGGAGGTCGCGGCAGGGCTCGCGGCGCGTCTCGGGCGGCCGGTGAGGCCGTCGTACGGCGCGGGCGCCGAGCCGCGTGTCCCGGCGGCGATCGCCGCGGAACGCGCCGGTCCGTTCGGCACCGCCGGCCGTGTCGTCGTCGCGTCCTATCTGCTCGCCCCGGGGTACTTCCACGACCGTGTCCTGGAGGCGGGGGCCGACGTCGTGACGGCCCCGCTGGCGCTCCCGGACGCACCGGACGACCGCCTGGTCCGCATCATCATCGATCGCTACGAGGCAGCGGCCGAGCGGCTCGGGCCCCGGGCGGGCGTGCCCCGCTGACCGGAGCCCGGACGACCGCGTCCGTGATGTCGCCCGCGTCCGTGTCGTCGTCCGCGACGACGGCCGCGTTCGGCGCCCGCGTCCGCGACGGCAATCGCCTCCGCGACCGCGACGGCGCCCGCCACGTCGGGGCCGAGCGGCCCGTGGCCTGCCGCTACGTGGCGGGGACGCGACCTGCGAGGGCCTCGCGGACCCGGGTCACGCTCGACCGGAGGCCCCAGCGCTCGCTGAGGGTCTCCAGCGCCTCGTCGTCCGCCGGCGCGGCGGGCAGGGCGTCGTCGAACGCCGGGAGCGGGACGTCGCGAGCCACCTGGACCACGGTCGGGGCGACGGCCAGGTAGTCCGCGGCCTCGACCAGCCGCTTGCGTTGCGTGGCGGTCAGGCCCTTGTCGGCCTCGTCGTCGCGGGCGCGCAGGATGCCGGCCAGGTCACCGTAGCGGTCGAGCAGCTTGGCGGCCGTCTTCTCGCCGATGCCCGGGACGCCCGGCAGGCCGTCGGACGGGTCGCCACGCAGGGTGGCCAGGTCGGCGTAGGCCTGACCGGTGGGTACCGCGTACTTCTCGGCGAGCTTCGCCTGGTCGACCACGTCCGGGTCCCGCACGCCGCGCGCCGGGTAGAGCACGCGGACGCCCGCGTCGTCGTCGACGAGCTGGAAGAGGTCGCGGTCGCCGGTCACGATGTCGACGCCGGACGACGGCGAGCCGGGCGCGGCGCTCGCCCGGCGTACCTCGCGGTCCGTGAGGGTGCCGATCACGTCATCGGCCTCGTAGCCCGGCACTCCGACGCGGGCGACCCCGATCGCCGCGAGCACCTCGGCGATGACCGGGACCTGCGGGGCCAGGGCATCGGGCACCACCTCGGTCCCGGCGGCCTCGTCCGCGACGCGGTGCGCCTTGTACGACGGGATCGCCGCGACCCGGAACGCCGGGCGCCAGTCATCGTCCCAGCAGGCCACCATGCGGTCCGGCCGGTGCTCGGTGATCAGCCACGCGATCGTGTCGAGCAGTCCGCGGACGGCGTTGACGGGCTCGCCCCGGGGCGACCGCAACGAGTCCGGCACCCCGAAGAAGGCGCGAAAGTACAGGGAGGCGGTGTCGAGCAGCATCAGGCTCATGAGCACAGCTTGCCATCGGACGCTGACACCAACCCGGAAGAAATCCGCCGCCACCGCCTCAGCACGAAACTGCACGAAAGTATCGGATATTTTTGCTTAAACGTTTGAAACGTTGACACCACCATCAACCAGCGCGAAAACTGACGATCGCGGGACCGCCGCCCCGCGCGACTCACCATCGCCGACCGCACGAAGGAGTGCACACCATGTCGAAAACGTTTACCAACACGAGATCTGGTCCACGGCGGCGCCGCCGCCTGGCCCAGGGGCTCGCGAGCGCGGCAGCCGCGCTCGCGCTTGTCGTGACCGCCGGCAACCCCGCCGCCGCGGTCGACCAAAACGAGGAGGGCAACCACGGCGGGTACTTCTACTCGTTCTGGACAGACACGCAGGGCAGCGTCTCCATGAACCTGGGATCCGGGGGCAACTACTCGACCCAGTGGAACGGCACCAACAACTTCGTGGCCGGCAAGGGCTGGAACCCGGGCACCAACAGCCGCGTGGTGAACTACTCGGCCCAGTACAACCCGAGCGGGAACTCCTACCTCACCCTGTACGGCTGGACCCGGAACCCGCTGGTCGAGTACTACGTCATCGAGTCCTGGGGCTCGTGGCGCCCGCCGGGCAACGCCGACTACTACGGCACGGTCAACAGCGACGGCGGCACCTACGACATCTACCGCACCCAGCGGGTGAACCAGCCGTCCATCGACGGGACCGCCACGTTCTACCAGTACTGGAGCGTCCGCACGTCCAAGCGGACCAGCGGCACCATCACCTTCCAGAACCACGCGAACGCGTGGGGGCAGAACGGCCTGAACCTGGGCAATCACTACTACCAGATCATGGCGACCGAGGGCTATCAGTCCAGCGGCAGCTCGAACGTCACGGTCAGTGAGGGCTCCGGAGGCGACCCGGGCGGCGGTGACCCGGGCGGCGGTGACGGGTCCTGCACGGTCAGCGTGAACCGGGCGGAGGAGTGGGGTGACCGGTTCAACACCACGTTCTCCGTCAGCGGCTCCGACAACTGGCGCGTCACGATCAACACCAGTGGCGGCCAGAGCCTGCAGAACTCCTGGAATGCCAACGTTAGCGGGTCGTCGGGGACGCTGACCGCGACGCCGAACGGGAACGGCAACAACTTCGGCATCACGCTGTACAAGAACGGCAGCAACACGACGCCGACGGCGAGCTGTTCCTCCGGCTGAGCCACGGCGACGACGAGGACGGGCGGGACGCTGCGGCGGCGTCCCGCCCGTTCTCGTGCCGGGTCAGGCGGCGAGGCCGACGACGGCGATGCCGGCCGCCACCGCCGCCACCGTGGCCACGAGAGTGCCGATCGTGCTGACGAGCGCCACCCGGACCCGGTTCGACCGGGCCAGGCGCACCGCCTCGACCATGGCGGTGGAGAACGTGGTGAATCCGCCGCAGAGGCCGGTGGCGAGCGCGAGGCGCCACAGCGCGACCTCGTCCGTCCCGTTGCCCGCGAAGATCACGAGTCCGGCGACCAGGCCGATGGCCAGGGAGCCGAGCACGTTCACCGCGAACGTGCCCCACGGGAAGGCGCCGTGGTGCCGGGCGCGGATCACGCCGTCGAGCACGAAGCGTGCGGCCGCGCCGACCGCTCCGCCCGCGGCCACGAGGAGCAGTCCCGTCACTCGTCCGCCTCCGACCCCGCGGCCCGGGACCGTCGCAGGTGCGCGTCCCCGGCTCGTTCCCCGAGCAGGACACCCACGAGGCAGGACAGGAAGCCCAGGGCGAGCGTCGCCAGAGCGTAGGTGACGGCCACACCCGCCTGTCCGCCCGACAGCAGGCGCTCGGTCTCCAGCGCGAGGGCCGAATAGGTGGTGAACCCGCCCAGGAAGCCCGTGCCGCCCGCGAGGCGCACGTTGCGCCGGCGCGGCGTCTCCCGGCCGAGCCGCGCCAGGGCCTCCAGGCCGAACCCGAGGGCGAACGCGCCGAGGAGGTTGACGGTGAGCGTGGCGAGCGGCCAGCCGCCTGTGGTGCCGGCGGCGGGCAGCAGGATCTCCGTGCCGTACCGCGCCGCGGAGCCCAGAGCACCGCCGAGGGCGACCAGGCCGATCAGCGAGGGGCGCAGGTGGGCGGGCAGCCCACGGCGGCCGCCCGGACCGGGCGACGGCGCCGCTGACGGCTCGGGGCTCGACGTGTTCATCGTGGACCACGATGCCGCATGCGCGCCGACGCGCGCCGTGGTGTTCACGCGGCATCCTCGTCGCCGAGCGTGCGCTCGGGCAGGACCACGACGGGGCGGCGCTGATCGTGAACCAGGTGGCCGGCCACGGTGCCGCCCACCATGCTCGTCGCCCAGCCCCGCAGGCCGTTCCGCCGGGCGCCGATCACGATCATCGCCGCGCTGACCTCGTCTGCGACACGGGCCAGCTCACGTGCCGGGTCGCCCGCGCCGCGCACCGCCGACCAGGGCAACCCGACGTCGGCCATCGAGCGGTTCAGGCCGTCCAGCACGTCGGCGGCGTACCGGTCGTCGGACATCACGATGTCAGGGTCCACCGACACCGCGAAGCCGTTCGGCTCCGTCACCGCGGTCTCGTCCACCCACAGGCAGACGATCTCGACGAGTGATCCCCCCAGGCTCTGCACGAGCGACGCCGCCCGCCGAGGGAGGTCCGGCTGCTTGTGGTCCACGCCGACCACGACGGATCTCATCGTCACACCCCGAGGCTATCGGCACCTGTGAGCCACGTCACCGTCAGTCCAGATGGTCCGCCAGACCGAACAGCGGGAACAGCCGCTCCGGGTACCGGAACGTCGTGATCCCGGTGATCTTCTCCCCGTCGTGCTCCAGGACCGCCAGGCCCCAGGGGAACCAGCCGCCCTTCGGGTCGGGCCGGTACTGCCCGTAGGCCGGCGAGCCGTTGGCGCGCACCGGCACGAGGCGGGAGCCGCGGCAGCCCGACCCGACACCCAGCAGCCAGGCCCTGATGTCCTCCACGCCCTGGAGCCACATGGCGTACGGCGGCATGTTCATGGCGGCGTCCTCGCGGAGCAGCGCGCTCAGACCGTCCATGTCGTACCGTTCGAACGCGTCGATGTATCGCTCCAGGAGCGCGCTCTCCTTCTTGGACGGTCCGGTCCGCGGCGTGGCGGTCGCCTCGTCCAGATCGAGCGCCCGGTCGGACAGGGTGGCGCGTGCCCGCTGCAGTGCGCTGTTCACCGAGGCGACCGAGGTCTCCAGCAGCTCGGCCACCTCCTGGGCCGGCCAGCGCAGCACCTCGCGCAGCACCAGCACGGCGCGTTGCTTGGCCGGCAGGGTCTGCAGCGCCGCGACGAACGCCAGACGGACCGACTCGCGCGCGATCGCCGTGTTCGCCGGGTGGCCCGGCCCGGGCAGCACGCGGTCGTCCGGGACCGGCTCGATCCATCGTTCCTCGGGCAGTTCGGCGGCGAGCCACGCCGCCTCCGGGGGTGACGCCGCGCCCAGGCCCATGGGGCGTTCGCGCTTGGCGCGGCTCGAGCCGAGCATGTCGAGGCAGACGTTGCCGGCGATGCGGTAGAGCCAGGTACGGAGCGATGAGCGGCCCTCGAAGCGATCGTAGGAACGCCACGCACGCAGCATCGTCTCCTGAACCGCGTCCTCGGCGTCGAACGCGCCGCCGAGCATGCGGTAGCAGTACCCGGTCAGCTCGCGGCGGTGCTTCTCGAGGCTCGCCACCAGCTCCGGATCGAACTTCTCGGCGTCAGGTGCGACGCCTGTCGGCTGTGCCATGACTCACACGCTACGCCGGGTGTCTGACACCGACGCGGCGTGGCCGGTCACGGCTCCCGGTCGATCTCGAACCAGACGGTCTTTCCCCGGCCGCGGTCCCGGGAGGCGCCTCGGGTCGCCTCGTCGAGCCCGGTGTCGTCGTCGTCCACGTGCCGGTCCACGCCCCATCGCGACGCCAGCCGTTCGAGGAGTTGTATGCCCCTGCCTCCGAACTCCCGCACGTCCGGGTCCTTCATCCGCGGCCGCACGGGCGAGCCGTCGCGCACGCCGACGCGCACCCGCGCGGGATCGATGTCGAGCACCGTGCTGATCGGAGCCCGGCCGTGGTCCAGGGCGTTCGTCAGGATCTCCGACGCGAGCAGCGTGATGGTCCGGCGCTGGGCGAGGGGGACCCCGCAGGTCTCGAGCATGTCGTCGATCCAGAGCCGGGCCGGGGCGAGGTCCGACAGGTCGTCCGCCACCTTGCGCTCGACGCGCGCGGTGCCGGGCTCCGAGCGGTTGCTCGGCATGGTCGCCCTGCGCACGCGGACCGCGAGCACGGCGACGTCGTCGTGCTGGTCCTGGCCGATGAGCCGGCGGACGAGGGTGATCGGGAGCGCGGCCGTCGCCGTGTCGGCGAGGCTCGCGAGGGTCTTCTCGAGGCCCGAGAGCGCCTCGTCCTCCGAGGCGGAGTGCTGTTCGGTGAGCCCGTCGGTGTACAGCAGCAGCGTCTCGCCCGGCCGGAGCAGCGTCGCGTGGTCCGTGCGGCGGATGCCGGGGACGACACCGAGCATCATGTCGCCGCGCGCGTCGAGCCGGTCGACGCTGCCGTCCTGGCGGAGCACGAGGGGCGGCGGATGTCCCGCACTCGACCAGGTCACCTCGTAGGTGCCGCCACCGTGCTTCACGCGGTCCAGGCGCACCAGCACGGCCGTGCCGGAGGCGCGCAGGCCCAGGCCGTCGTTCGCCTTGTCGAGCAGGCGCAGCAGCTCGGACGGCGCGGCGTCATGGCTCCACGCGAGAGCCCGGAGCAGGGAGCGGAGCTGACCCATCGTGGCGGCGGCGCGCATGTCGTGGCCGGTGACGTCCCCCACCATGAAGATCGACGCCTCGTCGTCCAGCGGGACGGCGTCGTACCAGTCGCCGCCCACCTGGTCGGACCGCGTGGCCGGGGAGTAGGTGCACGCGAGGTCGAGGTGAGCGATCTGCGGCAGCCGGCTGAGCATGGAGCGTTGCAGGGTGGTCGCCGCCCGGCGGCGTTCGTCCAGCAGCCACGCGCGTTCCAGCGCGTCGCCCGCGTACTGCGCCAGGGCCGCGCCGAGCGCGAACAGGTCCTGGTCGTTGCGCGCCTCCCGCTCCCAGACGAAGACCACGACGCCGACCACCCCGCCCGGCCGGATGCCGAACGCCGTGCCGCTCGGCGAGAGCACCGGGAGGAAGGCGCGGGCCCCCAAGCCGTGGTTGCTGTACTGCGCGACCTCGGGAAACGCGGTGATCAGCTCGTTGTCCGACGCGTAGAAGAGCGGCTTTCCGGTCCGGACGACCTCACAGACCGGGCGGTCCTCGGTGAGCCGCGCGTGCCGGAACGACGCGGGGAACCCGGGTTCGACATGGGCCAGCGAGGTGTAGGTGATCCCGCGCCGGTCGGTGTCGACGAGGGCGAGGCCGCAGTACCGGGCGCCGATGCCCGTGGTGCCGATGTCGGCGATGACGGCGTCGATGTCGTTCACCGACTGCGCGCCGGCGAACGCCTCGCTGAGGGAGAGGAGGAAGCGGCTGCGCCGGTTCGCGCGGACCGCGGCGTGCTGCACGCGGCGGGCGCGCTCGCGTTCTGCCTGGAGGCGGGACTCCGCGCTGCAGGCGGCGGCGAGGTCCTCGAGGGTGGCGAGCGCCTCGGGGGACCAGCGCCGCGGCCGGTCGTCGACGGCGACGAGCGCGCCGATGGGTCGTCCGCGCAGGTCGTGGACCGGAAAGCCCGCGTAGGCGACGACGCCCAGGTTCCGCACGACGGGGCCGGCGCCGAACGTCCTGTCGTCGCGGACGTCCTCGATCACCAGCGGCTTGTCCGCCTCGACGACCGGCCGGGCGAGCCCGGTCCGGAGGTGGAGCAGCTCGTCGTCCGGCGGGCTCGCCGCGGTGCCGGAGCGCTCGTGACCATGCCCCGCCGCGGGGGTGCCGTCGTCGGACAGGATCACGACGGCGGCGGCGGGCACGGCGAGATGGCGGCGCACCAGTCGGGCGAACCGCTCGAAGGCTTCATCGGCGGCCGGGGTCCCGAGACCGACGTGCGCCAGGTCGTTCAGGGCCTGGAGGTCCGTCGGCATCTTCCCAGTATCACGGGAAACGTCCGGCCACGCCCGCCGGAGGCGGATATCGGCGGGATGGCGGGCCTGGACGGCCTCGTGCCCGGGTGGCGGGATGGGCCGAACGTCGGTGTAGGTATTGCGATCCTCATCACACCGCGCGCACACTGGACGAAGCATCGAACCCACAGTGGGGGTGGATCGTGACCGCAAGCGCTGGAACTTTCGACATGTTGCCGATGCTCGGACGCGGCAAGCACCGGAGCCCCAAGAAGGGCGCGTGCTTCATGGAGCTCGCGTCGTTCCTCGCGGGTGAGAGATGGAGTGACCACCCGTCGTGCACGCACCCGTTGGTGGCCATGCTCGCCCGTGCCGTCAACGACCTGACCTCGGATCACGCGCGGCCGCAACTCGCACCGCTGATCCCGTCCGTGATCGGGCTGACCAGCGACGACCAGCGCTGGGACGTCCGGATCGCGCTGCGTGCCGCCCAGGCCGCGCTGCCCATCTCACCGGCGGACCGGCAGCAGACCCTCGCCGTGGCGATCTACGGCGCCGAGCGCATGCTCGACGTGCTGGACGACAGGCCGTCCGGGACGCTCGCACCGGAATCGGTCGAGGCGCTCGAGTCGGTCCCCAAGACGGCCGCGTGGGCCGAGCGGTTCTGCGCGGGAACCACGGTGCGTCCCAAGCGGTTCGTGCGGGACGCCGCCCCGAGCGTCGTGTCGACCGCCGTCCAGGGAATCTCCGAGGCGTTCGTGCCCGACGTCGACGCCCGGCTGCGCTCCCTGCTCGCCGACACCATCGACGACGTGCGCCGGTGGGCCGGCCGGGAGGACAGCGCGGTGCTCGATCCCGCCGAGTGGCGTGACGTGGTCAAGGAGGCGCCGGTCGGGTGACGTCGCACGGATTCACCCGCGAACCGCGGCAACAGTTTCACCCGCGAACCGCGGCAACAGTGCATGACCTGAGCCAAGGGCTCTACTAACCTCGCAAGGGTGCAGCCCGAATCCGGACCGAACACCCCGCCGCCCGTCGAGCAGATTCCGCCCGTCGCCGTACCCCCGGCGCCGGGCGTGCCGAGACGCCGCCGCACGGGCCTCGTGCTCGGCGTCGTGGCCGGCGTGGCACTGGCGGCGGCCGCGGTCGCGCTGGGCTGGTTCCTGCTCCGTGAGCCACCGGTCCCGGCCCCCGACCCCGCCGCCGAGAACCTCGCCGCCGCGCTCGGATCGGGCGAACTCGCGGGTGTCCCGATGACGACCGAGACCTCGGTGGTCCCGGAGGAGCAGTACGAGGCCGTCTTCGCCGGGCTGGTCGAGTCCGCGGACGAGTTCGAGGTCTCGCTGGCGGAGACGACACCCGTCACGGAGGCCGACGACGGGACGGCGTCGTTCACGGCCACCTACGCCTGGTCCTGGCCGTTCACCGAGGACGAGGTCTGGGAGTACACCACCGACGTCGAGTTCACCTACCCGGGCGCCGACGGACGGGAGCCCGGCGAGTGGCAGGCGGCCTGGACGCCCGCGATCCTCGCGCCCGAACTGGAGTCCGGGGAACGGCTGGCGGTCGAGAGGGTCGCCCCCCGGCGCGCGGACATCGTCGGTGCGGGCGGCAAGACGATCGTGACGGAGCGGGACGTCCTCACGGTCGGCGTCGACAAGTCACGCGTCGACGCCGACCGGTGGAGCGCGACCGCGGAGACCCTCGCCGACCTGCTCGACTTCGGCGACGAGGCGCGCGCCGACCTCGTGGCGCGCACCGAGTCCTCGGGCGACAAGGCTTTCGTGCAGGCGATCGTCATCCGGGTGAGCGACCCCGACTACGACCGGCAGGCCCTCGAGGAGACCCCCGGCGTGCTGCTCATCCCGGGTACCCGCGCGCTGGCGCCCACCGCGGAGTTCGCCCGCCCGGTTCTCGGCACCACCGGTGAGGCCACCGCCGAGATCATCGAGGAGTCCGACGGGCGCGTCGAGGCGGGCGACGTCGTCGGTGTCTCCGGGCTCCAGGCCGCCTACGACGAGCAACTGGGCGGAACGCCGGGAATCCGCGTCACGGCGGCGAAGGCCGACGGTGACGACGAGCCTCGCGAGCTCTGGGCGAAGGAGGCGAAGGACGGCGAGACGGTCGAGCTGACGCTGGACGTGGCGATGCAGCAGCATGCGGAGCGGGTGCTCGCCGAAGCGGGCGAGGACTCGCCGAGCGCCGTCGTCGCGGTCGATTCCACGACCGGCGGCGTGCTGGCGGCGGCCTCCGGCGAAGGGAGCCAGGGGTACAACACGGCGATGCTCGGACAGTACCCGCCCGGGTCCACGTTCAAGATCGCCTCCGCCCTGGGGATGCTCCGCAACGGGCTCACGCCGGACAGCACGGTTTCCTGCCCCGAGCGGATCGTGGTGGGCAAGGAGTTCGACAACGTGGACGGCTACCCGGCCGGTGCGCTCGGTGAGGTGCCGTTCCGCACCGCGTTCGCCCACTCGTGCAACACCGCGATGGTGGGGCAGCACGAACTGGTCTCGCAGCAGGACCTGCACGACGCCGCGGCGTCGCTCGGCCTCGGGCTGGAGGCGTCACGACTCGGCGCGGCCGGCTACCTGGGCGAGGTCCCCGCCGCGGACATCAGCGAGGCGGACCACGCGGCGTCGTTCATCGGGCAGGCGCGGGTGCTCGCGTCGCCGCTCGCCATGGCGACGGTCGCGGCCAGCGCCGCGGGCGGCAGCACGGTGAGCCCGATGCTCGTGGTCACGGACGAGACCGAGGGTGCCGAGGCGCCGTCGGGAACGTTGCGGGAGAACGAGGCCGCCACGCTCCGTGAGCTCATGGGGGGCGTCGTCGAGGAGGGGTCGGCGAGGGACGCGCTCGCGGGCGTCTCGGGCGTGGTCGGGGCGAAGACCGGCAGCGCCGAGGGCAACGACGGCAAGACGAACGTCTGGATGGTCGCGATCAAGGGAGACATCGGGGTCGCCGTGTTCGTCGAGGACGGGGACCTCGGCTCCACCACGGCCGGCCCGATCATGCGTGACTTCCTGGCGGGGAACTGACGGACGGGCCTGCCGGGACCGGGGTTCCGGCAGGCCCGCGCCGCTAGGCGACCTTGACCCAGCCTTCCTGGAGGCATGTGGCCCTGAACGACTCGATGCCGGTCACCACGTCCTGCGGCCGGGCCAGGCTGCCCTGTTTGGCCTGGTCGAACGGGGTGCGGATGCGTTCGAGGTGCGTGGTGAGCTTCTTCGGCGCGAGGCCGATCAAGGACGAGATCTGGTTGCTCATCTTCGAGACCTGCCCCTGAGTGGTGGACGGGTCGAGCTGCTGGGCGACCACGGGTGCGAGCGACCGCACCTTGCCGGCCAGCGGGGTGCGCCCGCCGAAGAAGGCGTCACAGGCCTCGACGACGTCGTATTCCTGGCTGAGGCCGACCTGGGTGTCCGGCGCCTGGAGATCGATCCGACTCTCACCGGTGGGGGTGGCCTCGGGGGCACCGGTCGACTCGCCGGCTTGGGCGCCGGCCACGGAACAGCCGCTCAGCAGGAGTACGCCTGCGACGGCGGCCGCGATGATGGGGGTACGCATGTGAAGGATCTTTGTCGCTTCACGTCACGTTTCCAAACTCGTGATATGGCGGGTTTATGCCATGAGTATGGCAGAAACCCGCCATGGGCATGTCGTGGTCAGCTCCTGTCACCACCGGGATCCCCGGTGCCGCGGAGGACGGTCAGGCGGCTGCGGTACTCCGATTCGTCGATCTCGCCGCGGGCGTAGCGCTCGCCGAGGATCGCGACGGGGTGCGGTCCGGCCTGCCGTGCCCACGGCGGTCCCTGGCGGAACCCGCGCCGGGCCGACCGGGCGATCAGCACCACGATCGCCACGACGAGCAGGAACCACAGGATCGGGAAGATGACGAACCAGCCGGGGCTGCCGCCCCAGCCCCAGCCGTCGTGCGGCACGTGCGTGGCGATCTGCGCCAGGGTGTTCATGTCGGACTCCTCCGGTGTGCGGCCCGGGACGGGCCGCCGACGTCGGCGCGGTCCGCGCCGGCGACCGGATCTCCGGCCGCACCACGAGTCTTCTCCGGAGGAGCTGCGCCGTCGTCGGCCCCGCGTACCGTCGTGAGTACCCCGTCCGTACCGGTCAGAGCTCGCCGTCCCAGCCCGGCCGGACCAGGCCCGACTCGTACGCGATGACGACGAGCTGCGCGCGATCCCGCGCGCCGAGCTTCGTGAGCACGCGCGACACGTGCGTCTTCACCGTCGACTCCGACAGGTGGAGCCCGCGGGCGATCTCGTCGTTGGCCAGCCCGCCCGCGACCTCCACGAGCACCTCGCGCTCGCGTGGCGTCAGGTCGTCCAGGCCGGGATGGGGCGGGACGTCCCGCGCCGCGCCGGCGACCCGGGCGAGCAGCCGGCGGGTCACGCTCGGCGACAGGAGCGCCTCCCCCGAAGCGGCGACCCGCACCGCCCGCACCAGGTCGGCCGGGTCGGTGTCCTTCACGAGGAAGCCCGCGGCCCCCGACCGGATGGCCTCCGTGACGTACTCGTCGAGCTCGAACGTCGTCACCACCACCACGTGCACGCCGGCCGCGCGCGAGTCCGCGGCGATCCTGCGGGTCGCCGCCAGGCCGTCGGTGCCGGGCATCCGGATGTCCATGAGGACGACGTCGGGCAGGTGTTCGAGCGTCAGCGCGACGGCGTCGTCGCCGGTCGCCGCCTCCGCCATGACGCGCATGTCGGGCTCGGAGTCCACGAGGGCACGGAACCCGCCGCGAACCAGCGCCTGGTCGTCGGCGATCAGGACGTCGATCATGCGTGCTCTCCTCGGGGTCCGTCGCCGTTCGGGGCGTGGCCGGGCGTGAGGTCCGTCTCGTGACCGGACCCGGTGTCCGCGTCGTGGCCGGCCGCGGGAAGCGGCAGCGGGAACGAGGCGCGGACCAGCCATCCGACGTCGTCGGGGCCCGCGTCCACGATCCCGCCGAGCGCCTCGACCCGTTCCCGCATGCCCCGGAGTCCATACCCGCCGGTGCCGGCGCCGACACCATCGCCGGTACCGGGTGCGCCACGACCGTCGTCGGACACGACGACCTGGCAGGACGTGCCGCTCCGGCGCACCGAGACGGTGACGCGCGTGGCGCCGGCGGCGTGCCGCCGGACGTTGGTCAGCGCCTCCTGCACCACCCGGTGCACCGCACCGGCGACGCGGTCGGGGAGCCCGGAGGCGTCGACGTCCAGGGTCACGGCGAGTCCCTCGGCACGCGTCTGTGCCGCGAGCCGCTCCAGAGCCGAAAGATCCCAGGACGGTGCGAGCGGCGCGCCGCCGGTGTCGGTGGACGACGGCGGTCCGGGACCCTCGGGCGCTCCGGCACGCTCGGTGCCCGCGATCGCCTGCTCCTCGCCCGCTTCCCCGCGGACGATCCCGAGGACCGTGCGGACCTCGGCGAGGGCGTCGCGGCTCGTGTCGCGGATCGCGGTGAGGGCGGTCCGGGCCTGGCCCGGATCGCGGTCGAGGAGGTGCAGTCCCACGCCGGCCTGCACGTTGATGCCGGACAGCGAGTGGGCGAGGACGTCGTGCAGCTCGCGGGCGATCCGCAGCCGCTCGGCCGTGACGGCGGTGCGCTCCCGTTCGGCGGCGGTCTCGCGGGCTGCCGCGCGAGCTGCCGTCCGCCGGGTGGCGCGGTCCCGGACCGCGCCCGCTGCCAGGAGCGGGACGACGGTCCAGGCCGCGCCCGCGACGAAGCCCGCCGGTGACAGACCGACCGTGGGCTCCCACCCGCCGCCGTCCGGGCCGTTGTGCGGGCCCCACACGCCCGAGCGCCCCGGCGGCCCGCCCCAGCCCGGTTCCCGGAACACGGGCGGGGCGATCGCCGAGCTGGCGACGACCGTGGCGAGCAGCAACGCGACACCCGCCCAGGCGATCATCCGCCCGCGCCGGGCCGGGCCGCAGAGCACCACCACCGTCAGCAGCACCACCGGCTCGAGGATCGCCGGCCCCCAGGCGTAGCCCGCGAGGAGGTAGGAGCCGGTGGCGCCGACGGACGCGACCACGGCGGTCGCGGGGCGCCGTGGCAGGAGGAGGACGATCGCCAGGGGCGCGACCAGGAGCAGGGCGAACGCGCCGACGTCGAACCCTCGCGCCTCGGGCTGGGAGTAGCCGGCCCCGAGGCTTCCCAGCAGAGCCCCGCCGAGCACGGCGGTCGCGACGAAGACCCGTGGGCGCCGCCGATCGAGCGGCCCCCGGTCCGCGGTGGCCTGCAGCGGGCGGCCCTCCTGCTCGAGCGACATGCTCGCCACGCTAGCCGGGGCCCGCGCCGGATGCGTCACCCCGGGGTGCCGTTCCGCCCGGCACCTCAGGCGAAGCGGTCGGTGCGTTCCACGACGCGGCGGGCGCCACGGCCGCCGTCGGCCTCGTGGTCCCAGCGGTAGACCTCCGTGCCCGTGATGAAGACCCGCTCGGCCCGCTGGTCGGAGTCGAAGGGGTCGCCGGACCACAGGACGACGTCGCCGTCGAGGCCCGGCCTGATGGCGCCGACCCGGTCGTCGAGCCCCAGGAACGACGCCGGGTTGGTGGTGATCGCCGCGAGTGCGGTCTCGCGCGGCAGGCCGTCGCGGGCGGCGAACGACGCCTGGTGCACCAGGAAGTCGATCGGGATGACGGGGTGGTCCGTGGTGATCGCGACGCGGACGCCCGCGGCGGCCATCTTCGCGATGTTCACGTTGGCGCGCCGGCGCACCTCGACCTTGGAGCGGGACACGAACATCGGGCCGTAGATGACGGGGATGTCCTTCTCGGCGAGGACGTCGGCGATCAGGTGGCCCTCCGTGCCGTGGTTGATGACGAGCCGGTAGCCGAACTCCTCCGACAGCCGGATGGCCGTGGCGATGTCGTCCGCCCGGTGGGTGTGCTGGTCCCATGCGAGCTCGCCGGCGAGGACCCGGGCGAGGGCCTCCTTGCCGAGGTTCCGCTCGAACGGTTCACCCTTGGCCTCGGCGGCGTCGCGCCTGGCCATGTAGTTCCGCGCGTCGACGAAGGCCTTGCGGATCACGTGCGCGGTGCCGAGACGGGTGGACGGCTGCTTCTGCTGGTCGCCGTAGACGCGCTTGGGGTTCTCGCCGAGCGCCGACTTCACGGACACCGAGTCGCTGATCACCTGCTCGTCGATGACCCGGCCGCCCCAGGTCTTGATCGCGATGGTCTGGCCGCCGATCGGGTTGCCGGAGCCGGGCTTCAGGACGGCGCTCGTCACGCCGCCCGCGAGAGCGTCGTGGAAGCCTTCGTCCTCGATGTTCACGGCGTCGAGCGCGCGCAGCGCGGAGCCGTCCGGGTCGGTCATCTCGTTGGTGTCGTTGCCGGCCCAGCCCTCGCCCTCCTCGTGGGTGCCGATGTGGCCGTGGGCCTCGACGAACCCGGGGAGCAGCCACTTGCCCGAGCCGTCGACGGTCGGGGTGCCCTCGGGGATCGCGACGTCGTGTCCGACGGCGGTGATCACGCCGTCCTCGATCAGGACGGTGCCGTTCCGCACGGGTTCCGCGGCGACGGGGACGACGTAGGCGCCGGTGATGGCGACGCTGGAGCGAGTTGTCATGGGCAACATCATGGCGCAGGCGCTGCAGTGCTCCGGGCGAACCGGCCGGCGATAGGATCCGGGCGGACGTTCTACGCGAAGGAGACTCAACGTGGCATCCCGAACGCTCGGCAGGTTCCTCGGCGACACCTGGGGAACGCGCGTCATCCGGCTGCTGTTCACGATCGGCGCCGTGCTCACGGTGATGGCCCTCGCGCTCATCCCGGCCGCCATGGGCCAGGCGGCCGACGCGGAGAACCTGCTGTCCGACGGCGACCGCGCCACGGCGACGGGCGCCGAGGGTCGCGCCGCGGTGCGGGAGAAGCAGCGGGACGGCGTGGACCGGCGCGAGGTCATGGACCCGGAGGTCCGGGCGACGGTCGCACTGCCGGACGGGTCGCAGCAGCTCGCCCTCAACGACCCCGAGAGCGCGCCCAAGACCGCGTACCAGGAGGCTTGGTCCCCGGCCCCCGCGCCGTACGAGGGTTCGTTCGAGGTGGTGTACGACCCGGCCGATCCCGCGGGCACCGTGATGGCCGTGACGGACGCCGAGGAGAAGGCCGGCTACACGCCCACCGGGAACGTGGTCATCGCGGTGTTCTTCCTCGTCTGGACGCTGGCGTTCACCTACCCGTTCTACCGCACCTTCAGGACCCCGCAACCGGCGCAGGCGTAGCCCCCACCCCACCGGGACCATGGTCGCCGCCGGCGGTCGGGGCACGAGCCCCGAACCTAGACTCGGAGCGTGGACTTCTACAACGCGTACGCCCAGGGCTTCGCCCGCGTCGCGGCGTGCACCGTTCCGGTGACGCCCGCCGATCCGGCCGCCAACGCCGCGGCGGTCCTGGAGCAGGCCCGCGCCTGCCACGACGAGGGCGTGGCGGTCGCGGTGTTCCCCGAACTGTGCCTGTCCGGCTATGCCATCGACGACCTGCTCCTGCAGGACACCCTGCTCGACGGCGTGCTGGACGCCCTGCGACACCTGCTCACCGAGGGCGCGGACCTGGCTCCGGTGCTCGTCGTCGGCGCGCCGCTGCGGCACGGGAACCGGCTGCTGAACTGCGCCGTCGTCGTGCATCGCGGGCGTGTTCTCGGCGTCGCCCCCAAGTCCTTCCTGCCGAACTACCGGGAGTTCTACGAGAAGCGGCACTTCGCCTCCGGGGCCGGCATCCAGAACACCGCCATGCGCCTCCTCGGCGCGGACGTGCCGCTCGGCACCGACCTCATCTTCCGGGCCGAGGACGTGCCCGGCCTCGCGATCCACGTCGAGGTGTGCGAGGACATGTGGGTGCCGGTGCCGCCGTCGGCCCGTGCCGCCCTGGCCGGCGCGACCGTCCTGCTCAATCTCAGCGCGAGCCCCATCACGGTGGCGCGCGCCGAGGACCGGCGGCTCCTGGTCCGGAGCGCGAGCGCGCGCTGCAACGCCGCGTACGCCTACACGGCGGCCGGACAGGGTGAGTCCACCACGGACCTGTCCTGGGACGGGCAGACCATGGTCTACGAGTGCGGCGACCTGCTCGGGGAGACCGAGCGCTTCCCGGACGGACCGCGCCGCACGGTCGTCGACGTCGACCTCGACCGCATCCGCCAGGAGCGGCAGCGGCAGGGCAGCTTCGACGACAACGCCCGGTCGCTCGGCATCGCGGACGACGGCGGTCGTGGCGCGGCGGGCGCGAACGGCGCGGAAGGCGTGCACGGCGTGACGGGCCGGGCGACCGCGGCGTCGGGTGCGGCGTCGTCGGACACGTTCCGCGAGATCGCGTTCACGGCGGCGCCGCCGTCGGGCGACGTCGGGCTGCGGCGCACCGTCGACCGCTTCCCGTTCGTGCCCGACGACGCCGACCGGCTCGCGCAGGACTGCTACGAGGCCTACAACATCCAGGTCAGCGGGCTGGAGCGGCGGCTCACGGCGATCGGCTCGCCCCGGGTGATCATCGGGGTCTCGGGCGGGCTGGACTCGACGCATGCCCTGGTCGTGGCCGCCAAGGCGATGGACCGGCTCGGCCGGCCCCGCAGCGACATCCACGCGTTCACGATGCCGGGCTTCGCGACGTCGGCGGAGACGAAGGAGCGCGCCACCCGGCTGTCGCGGTCGCTGGGCGTGACGTTCGCGGAGCTCGACATCAAGCCCGCCGCCGAGCAGATGCTCAAGGACCTCGACCACCCGTACTCGGCGGGGACGCGGCAGTACGACGTCACCTTCGAGAACGTGCAGGCCGGCCTGCGCACGGACTACCTGTTCCGGCTCGCGAACCACCGGGGCGGCATCGTGCTCGGCACGGGTGACCTGTCGGAGCTGGCGCTCGGCTGGGCCACGTACGGCGTCGGCGACCAGATGTCGCACTACGCCGTCAACACGGGCGTGCCGAAGACGCTGATCCAGCACCTCATCCGCTGGGCGATCGACACGGAGCAGCTCGGGGAGGCGGGCTCCGGGACCAACGCCGTCCTCGCCGAGATCCTCGACCAGGAGATCACGCCGGAACTCATCCCGGCCCGCGACGGCGAGGCGCCGCAGTCCACGGAGGCGTCGGTGGGGCCGTACGCGCTGCAGGACTTCTCGCTCTTCTGGACCCTGCGCCACGGCATGCGGCCCAGCCGGATCGCGTTCCTCGCCTGGCACGCGTGGCGTGACCCGGACAGCGGCACCTGGCCGCCCGGCTACCGGGACGCCGACCGGACGGCCTACGACCTGGCGACGATCCGGCGCTGGCTGGAGCTCTTCCTGCGGCGGTTCTTCGCGAACCAGTTCAAGCGGTCCGCGATCCCGAACGGCCCGAAGGTCCTCGCCGGTGGCACGCTGTCGCCGCGCGGGGACTGGCGGATGCCGTCGGACGCCCGGGCGACGACATGGCTGGCCGAGCTGGAGCGCAACGTCCCCGCGGGCTGACCTATCGGGCGGCGAGCGTGGCGCCCCGCCGGACCCGCCGCCGGGTGGCGAACGCGATGGCCGCGGGGACCAGCAGGATCGCTCCGGTGATGTTGACCGCCTGGAACCCGCCGAACGCCAGTACCGGACCGGCCAGCGCGGCGGCGCCCGCACCGGCGTAGTTCATCAGGGCGTCGCACGCGCCCTGGAGCGGCACCCTGACGCGCGTCTCGCCGACGCCGGCCAGGAGGGCCGACGTCGCGATGACCGAGGCCGACCAGCCGAGCCCGAGCAGCACCAGCGCCGCCGCGGTCACGACGGTCGCGGCGGCGTGCGCCTCCGCGTCGGCCCCGGCGCCGTCGGCCGCCACGGCGGCGACGAAGCCGAGAACCACGGCCGTCGCCTGGAGCGCCAGACCGGCAACGGCGGTCCGCACGGCGCCCCAGCTGTCGGCGAGCCAGCCGAACACCGGACTGAGCGCGAACATGCCCAGCACGTGCAGGCTGATCACGATCCCGACGAGCTCCAGCGACATCCCGCCGTGCTGCATGTGCAGGGGCGTCATCACCATCACCATGATCATCACGGCGTGCGCGACCGCCATCGTCACCACCGCGAACCGGGCCCGGCCGTGACGCCAGGCCCAGGCGAGCGCGCCGAGTGCGGTGGCCGGGCGTTCCTCCGGAGGGACGGTCGCGGCCGGCGCTCCCGTGCTCGTGGCCGGTGCCTCGGTGCTCGTGGCGGGCGCTCCGGTGCCCGTGGCCGGTGTCTCGGCGACGTCCCGCGTCCCGGCAGGGGCCGACGCCGGCCGCGGGTCACGGTAGAACAGCCCCACGACGAGGCCGGCCAGCACGTACCCGGCGATGGCGAAGAGATACGGCCCGGACAGGCCGGGCACACCGAATGCCCGGCCCAGTGCCGCTCCGGGCGCGGCGAGGTTCGGGCCCGCCACCGATCCCACCGTCGTCGCCCAGACGACGATCGCCATGGTGCGGGCGCGCGTCGCGGCGCTCGCGTTGTCCGCGGCGGCGTACCGCGACTGCAGGTTGGCGGCGTTGGCCACGCCGTACAACGCCATCGCGGCCAGGAACAGCAGGGCCTGGTCCAGGACCGCCGCCGTGACGATGAGCAGCCCGCCGACGGTCGCCAGCCCGTATCCCCAGCTCAGCGCCAGCCGTCTGCCGCGCCGGGCGGCGGTTCCCGCGAGAGGGACGGCCGCCACCGCGGCACCGAGCACGCTGGCCGCCTGAGCCAGCCCGCCCATGGACGTGCCGCCGAGGTGCTCCGCCAGCAGGGCGCCCACCGCGGCCCCGGAGGCGACACCGATCCCGCCCAGGAGATTGCTCATGACGAGGACGGCCGTGTTGCGGCGGCCGTGCGGGGGTGCTGCGGTGGGTTCGGTCATCGTGTTCGCTCTCGACGGGCTGTTCCCCACACCGTAGCCGCGGACACCGACACCTCCGTGCGCCCCCCGGCCGCCGTGTGCGCACCGTCACATCCAGCCGTGTGACGTGGTGAAGCGCACGATCGACAGGCCGCCGAACCACGGAGGAATGTCGGCGTCCCGGAGTAGGGTGCGAGACATGCCTGAAGTTGTCACCCCCGCGGATTCGCGCGCCGCCACCGGCCCGCGTGCGAGCACCCGGATCGCCGTCCTGCTCGTCGCGGCGTGCGTCGCCTGCCTGAGCGTCGCGGGGATCTTCCTGATCGCTTCCCCGCCCGCCGCCGCGCACGATCAGCTGCTGTCGAGCGATCCCGCCGACGGCGACGAGCTCGACGCCATGCCCGCGGCCATCACACTGACGTTCTCCGGCGAGCCGCTGGCGACCGGCGCCGAGGTGGTCCTCACGGGCGAGGACGGCAACGCCGTCAGCCTCAGGGACATCGCGGTGGACGGTGCCGTGCTCACCGCGACGGTCCCCGCCACGCTGCCCGGCGGCGACTACGACGCCGCCTGGCACATCGTCTCCGGCGACGGCCACCCGCTGGAGGGGGCGTTCTCCTTCACGGTCGCCGGGCCCGAGCCGTCCGCGGCACCCGAGGACGCCGAGCCGGTGGAGGACTCCACGGAGGCGGCGTCCGCGAACCCGGGCGAAACGCCGGAGCCCGACGAGCCGACGGGCGCAGGGCGCGACGTCGGTGCCGGGAGCGCCGACGCGTCACCCGAGACGTCCGCCGGGATCCCGAGCGGGGCTGCGGGGCTCGCGCTCATCGGCGGGCTCGCCGTGGTCCTCGTCATGCTCGTGGTCAGATGGCGCAGGATGGAGCACGACGCGACGAGGCGCAGGCGGGACCGCGGCGACGCCGCGGGTACGGGCTCTGCGGACGGCAACTCCGGCGACCGGGACAGGTCGTCCGACGGCGACAGCGGCTCCGACAGCGGCTCCGGAAGTGGCGGCGACTCGGGTGGTGGCGGCGGCGAGTGAGTGCGCCCACGGCGCTCCGCGCCGCCGGCGAGGCTCTCCCGGCGACCGTCACGAACGTGTGTTCGGAGATTCATGTCCGCGCCCTACGGTCGTCAGCAAATCGTTGGTGAGGTCTTCGTCACGTGATGACTCGCGGCAGAAATGCGGTTCTTCGCGATTTTCTGCCGATCTGCTGGCATGATCGGACATCGACGTCGGCGTGACGGCCGACTCGTGTCCGAAGAAGGGAACCGCATGTCGCTCAACAAGACCGAGCTCGTCTCGGCCATCGCGTCCAAGTCCGGCCTCACGAAGGCTGACGCTGACAAGGCGCTCGATGCCTTCCAGGAGGTGCTCATCGAGTCGCTCGGCAAGGGCGAGGCCGTCAAGGTGACGGGCCTGTTCTCGGCCGAGCGCGTCGAGCGTGCCGCCCGCACGGGCCGCAACCCGCGGACGGGCGAGGAGATCCAGATCCCCGCCAACTTCGGTGTGAAGATCAGCGCGGGCTCGCTCCTGAAGAAGGCTGTCGCGAAGTGACGCGACGCCGGCCCGCTCGGTGACTGCCGAGCTGATCGGCGCAAGGAGGCCCGGCACACCTCGAGGGTGCCGGGCCTCCGGTCTGCCCGGACGCTACAGGTCCCCCTTGCGCTCCAGGTAGCGCATCGCGACCCAGCCCAGCGGGATGCGGCCCCAGTACGTGACCACGCGGTACAGCAGCGCCCCCGACACCGCCAGCGCCGGCGACAGCCCGGCCGCCGCGAGCCCGGCCGTCAGCGCACCCTCCACGCCGCCCAGGCCGCCCGGTGTGGGCAGGAGCGCGCCGAGCGCGTTCCCGACCAGGTACACGAGCGCGACGTCGACCAGCGGCAGCGACTCCCCGAGTGCGCGCAGGCAGGCGTCGAACGTGAGCGCGTAGCCCAGGGTCATCACGAGGTTCCCCGCGACTCCCACGGCCAGCCGTCCGGGGTGCGACAGCATCGACGCGAGTCGCGGCCACACCTGCCGTACGCGCGGACCGATGTAGTTCAGCGTCCGGTGCCGCACCTGGGGCACCAGCAGCACGGCGACCACGGCCACGGCCGCGCCGCCCAGGGCGAGGAGGACGGAGGCCGAGGGCAGCTCGACCAGCACGCCCTCCCCCGTGAACACCGACATCACGATCAGCAGCAGCACCGTCACCACGAACTGTGACACCTGCACCAGCGCCACGGTCGCGACCGCCATCGGTACCGACACGCCCCGCTGCGTCAGCAGGCGCAGGTTCAGGGCGGCCGGCCCGATCCCCGCCGGTGCCGCCAGCGCCACGAACGAACCGGCGGCCTGCGTCAGCGTGGCCCGGAACAGCGGTACGCGGCCGGGTGAGAACGCCACGAGCGTCAGGGCCGGGCCGAACCACGTGACGAGCCCGAACCCGTAGGCGGCGGCCACCCACCAGGGATTCGCCCCGCGGACGGCGTCGGCGATCTGCTCGAAGCTGATGGTGCCGACCACCACGGCCACGGCCACGATCGTCAGCGTGAGCATGATGACCGTGCGCGCGCCGAACCGGGTGATCCGCTGCGGCTGGATGTCCGCCTCGGGAAGATGCTCCACGATGGCGTCCCGCAGCTCGCCGATCAGCCCTTTCTGCGCGCGCAGGGCCTCGCGGGTGGGCCGGGGCAGCGCGATGGACTGGATCAGGGGTCCGATGGCGGCGATGTCCTCGTCCGGCAGGGCCCGCACCGCCGAGGCGACCGCCTGCCGCGCCCCCACCTTCACCGACAGCACGGCGAGCATCTGCACCAGGTCGAGCCGTCGGGAGAGCGGGGTCGAGGCGATGTCGCCCTGTTCCCAGCCCGTCAGCCACACGTGCGGGTCGCCGGCGGCGTCCCGGTGGACGAGCAGCACGTCGGGCGCCAGCGCGCGGTGGGTCAGCCCGGCGCCGTGCGCGCGGCCGAGCTGGTCCCAGGCCTCGTCGAGCACCTGTGCGTCCACCTCGTCCGCGGGCACCTCCGCGAGGGGCGTCGCGCCCTGAGGGTGCTCGAGCACGAGGGCCACGGAGTCGCCGGCCTCGCCGATGCCGTGCAGCCGAGGGGTGCGCACCCCGGCGGCCATCGCCGCGTACGACAGCAGCGCGTGCCGTTCGGCCACCGCCTTGAGCGAGATCGCGGCGCGGCCCTCGATGCCCCGCAGCCGCAGGGCCCGCCAGAGCCGGGTCAGGGTGCCGACCACCTGGCGGTCGCCGTCGAGCACGACGACGTCGCGGCGTACGCCGTCGTCGGTGAACAGCGCGTAGACCCGGGTGTCGCGGGTCCTGGCGAGGGCCAGCGTGGCGGGGTCCGACGGCGGCTCGGACCGGCCCGGGTGCGTATCGCCCCCGCGCGGCGCGCTCAGCACGCTGACCGGGAGATGGGTGGTGGTGGTGCCGCTCTTGTCCACCTCGGTCACCGGTTCCGTCGTGGCTCCGACGTGGTCGGCGTCGTCGGACATGGCGCGGACGCGCACCACCGCCCGCGGGCGGAAACCCGCCCGCCGGACCGCCTCGACGAGATCCGGGCCGTAGGCCCGCTCGCTCCGGACACCCGACACGTACTGCACGGCCTGGCCGACGGCGCGGCCGAGGAACATCGCGACGAGCACTCCGGGCAGCGACACCTGGCCGGTGATGAGGACGATGAGCAGCGCGAGGAACAGCAGGTTCCAGGTCCACCGCACGGACCGGCGGCGGGTCGCGGGCCCGGCCACGGTGAGCAGTGCCGTGAGCGCCACCGCGTAGGTGGGGATGACGAGCTGGTAGCCCTCACCGAGCACCCAGACCGACATGCCGCGAACCAGGTCGTCGCTGCCCAGGTAGCGCACGCCGAGGCCGAACAGGATCCCGATGACCAGCCCGCCGGCTCCGGCCACGATCGACTCCACGACCTGGCGGCCGAGCCGGCGCAGGCCGAGCTCCGTGAGCACCGCCACGGGGCCGAGGATGGCCACGACGCCCTGCAGCACCACGACGGGGACGAACAGGATGTCCGCGACGAGGTCGTTGAAGTTCCGTACGTCCTGGGTGACACCCTCGGTGGTGCCGTGCGCGGCGACCGACATCACCAGCACGAGGACGACGCCGAGCGCGCTCACCACGAGGCCGAGCAGGTCGCGCGGGTGCCGGACGCGGACCTCCGGCGTGTCCACGACGCGGACCACGCTCAGGGGATCGGCGGCCCGCCGGGTCGCGTGGGACATACTCGCGAGTCTAGGGCTGTGGTCTGCGAGGCGACGGACAACGTGGTCACGCCGCACCCATGGCCGCCAGCCACTCCACGGGAACCAGCGCATAGCCGACGAACGCGACGACGTCGAGCAGGGTGTGCGCGACGACGAGCGGGACGATCCGGTGCCGGCCGCCGTGCCGGAACCGCGGGGACGTGTAGAACCACGAGAACAGCACGCCCATCACGACGTTCCCCAGGAACGGCCCGATCCCCTGGTACAGGTGGTACGAACCGCGCAGCAGCGAGCTCGCCACGATGAACCGCACCCGTCCCCACCCCAGGTCGTGGGTGCGCTCGTAGAGGTAGGCGACCGCGATGACCTCCTCCAGGAGGCCGTTGTAGAGCGCGGACAGCAGCAGCACCGGAACCGTCCACCACTGGTCGTTCAGCGCGCTGGCCTGCACCTCGACGGTGATGCCCAGGAGGCGACCCAGCGAGTAGAACGCCAGCCCGGGAATCCCGATCAGCGCCGCCAGGCCGACGCCCCAGGCCAGGTCGCGGCCCGGCCGGGCGCGGTCGAGCCCGATCCGGGCGAGCGAGCCCCGGCCGCGGGCGCTCAGGAGGTAGAGCGCCAGCGCGACCGGGACCAGGCCGAAACCGATGCCGAGCAGCTGGTACGTCAGATCCAGCCAGGGACGCTCGGACTGGCTCGCGTTCAGCGTGGCGGTCTGCTCGGCGAGCGGGGTGCCGTCGGTCAGGCGTGCCGTGATGTTCACGACCGAGTAGAGCGCCGCCTTGCCCAGGCTCAGCCCCAGCACGATCCAGATCTCGGCACCGATCCGCCGCCGGCTCTCCACAGTGCTCACGCGCCGATCCTCACCCGCCGGCCTGAGTGCCCGCTGGGACGTAGCGGGTCACCGGTGGGACGCCCGCTCGACGAACGCCGCCAGGTCCGCCGACTGCCGCACCCGGGCCTCCGGGTGCACGTACATCATGTGCCCGGCCGGGTACGTCCTCGTCTCGATGCGCTCGCGGGCCTCGCGCGGGATCGGCATCTGGTCGAGGCTGTACTCGATCGCCTCCACCGGGACGCCGCCGTCGTACCGGCCCATGGCGACGTGCACCTGCAGGTGGGGGTTGGCGATCATGGCCTCGGCGAGCTTGTCGGCGACGTCCACCGCCCGGCCCTCGAACTCCTTGAACGACCACGGGTGCACCGCATCGGCCAGCAACTCGTACACGGCGTCGTGGGGGTACTCGAGCTCGCCGCGCAGGTAGTGGTGGAGGGCTGCCGAGTACGGCCCCAGGATCGCGGAGATGAAGGGGTCGCTCGGCATCGTCTCGTGCAGGTAGTGGTCCGCCGGGCCGGTGAACCGCGTGTCCAGGCGTCCGGTGACGAGGCGCCGGGAGCGCAACAGCTCGGCGTAGGCCCGCAGGTGCTCCGGGCGGAGGTTCGCGCGGTCGACGTAGTCCTCGCTCAGGCCGGTGATCGCGGAGATCCGGGCGACCGCGGCCGCCCGGGCGTCGTCGTCCAGCGCCTGGCCGCGGGCGAGGACGGCGCGGTACTCGTCGGCGTACCCACGGGCGTCCGCGACCACCTCGTCGAGCGACCGGTCCGGGTGCAGCCCGTGGTAGTGCGCGGTGGCGGCGTAGACCGGCAGGAAGAGCGGGTTCGGCAGGTCGGAGCCGTCGGCGTGGTAGAGCGTCTCCAGGTTCAGGGCCGGCGCGATGAGCATGACGCCGTTGAGGAACATGCCGAACCGGCGCTGCAGGTACTCCGCCAGCGACGCGCCCCGCGTGCCGCCGTAGGACTCGCCGATGAGGAACTTGGGGCTCATCCACCGGTCGTGGCGGGACGTCCACAGGCGGATGACCTCGCCGACGGACTCCAGGTCGCCCGTGAAGCCGTGGTACGGCCGGGCCTTCTCCCCCTCGGCGGCGCGGGACCAGCCGGTGGAGACCGGGTCGATGAACACGAGGTCGCTGACGCGCAGCAGGGTCTCGTGGTTGTCGAGGAGCCCGTAGGGCGGTGGCGTCAGGTTCCCGACGTCGCCCGCGTCCACCCGGCGGGGCCCCAGCAGCCCCAGGTGGAGCCAGACCGACGACGACCCCGGCCCGCCGTTGAACGCGAACGTCACCGGGCGCCGCGTCACGTCGGCGTCGTCCAGGGTGTAGTAGGTGAGGGACATCTCGGCCTTGGGCTTGCGGCCGTCGTACTTGTCGTCCGTGGTGACCTCCTCGCGCAGCACGATCCGGCCGGTCGTGGCCGTGTACGCGAGGTCGCCGCCCGGGGTGTGCAGCGTGTGGTGCGTGGTGACGAGGTCGTCCTGGGGCTCGGCCCGCAGTTTCCCGGCGCTGCCGCCCGACGGCGGTCCGGCGCTGCTGTCGTTGGAGGGGCTGGTGGTCTCTGGAGTGTCGCTCACCTCGAAAAACCTACCCCACCCCCCACCACCGACTGACGTGCGTTCAGTAGGGAATCGAATCCATTTAAGGAAGCCGAAAGGTCCGCGAGACCCTGCTGAACGGATCTCAGCGGCTGGGGACTTGTGCCGGCACCGGCGGATGGGGCAAACTGGTTTGCAGCACAAACTACTTGGCACTCAGGAGGCCGGATCATGTCAGCGAACCACGGCGCGCCGTCGGGCACGGAAGCCGGCGGCGATGACGCGCTCGACGCCGCCGCGCGCCTGCGGATGATCGACGACCAGCAGGAACGCGCCCGCAGCGGCCTCGAGCCCGACGCACGCCTGCTCTACCTCGCCTGGGGAGTCGCCTGGCTCGTCGGCTACCTCGCGATGTGGTTCACCTCGCGCGACGGCAGCCGGCCCGCCGGCTGGGCGGGCTGGCTGCTGGCCCTGGCGATCGTCGCGGCCATGGCCTTCACGATGGTGCACTCGATCCGGCGCACCGCGGGAACCCGGGGCGTCTCGGCACGGGTCGGGGCGATGTACGGCTGGGGGTGGATGCTCGGCTTCGTGACCCTGTGGGCCATCCTCAACGGGCTGATCCGCGCCGGCGCCGGGGCCGAGCTGATCGCCCTCGCGGCGAACGGGATCGCCTGCCTCATCGTGGGACTCATGTACCTCGGCGGCGGCATGGTCTTCCAGGAGAACGGCCTCTACGCGCTCGGAGTCTGGATGCTGGTCACGGCCGGCGCCGCGACGTACGCCGGGCTGCCCGGCACCAATCTCGTCATGGCCCTCCTGGGCGGCGGCGGGTTCCTCGCGATGGGGGCGGTGACCGCCGTCGTCCAGGCGCGACGAGGAAAGCGCGATGTCCGCTGACGACCTGGACGGCGTCATCCACGCACCGGCGCGCCTGCGGATCGTCGCCACCCTCGCCACCCTCAACCCCGGTGACGAGATCGGGTTCCCCAAACTGCGCGCACTGCTCGACATGACCGCCGGAAACCTGTCCACCCACCTCCGCAAGCTCGAGGACGCCGGCTACGTCCAGGTCACCAAGACCCACGAGGGACGCACCCCGGCGACCTACCTCAAACTCACCGACCGTGGCCGCGCCGCGTTTCGCGACTACCGGACCGCCCTGGCCGGCCTCCTGAAGGGAACTGGCGCATGAACCTGAACCATGACGACGGCGCCGTCGTCTCCGTGGAGGGCGTGACCCGCACGTTCGGCGACGTCGTCGCCCTCGACGACGTCTCCCTGGACGTGGGGCCGGGCGAGCTCGTCGGGCTGCTCGGGCCGAACGGCGCCGGAAAGTCCACACTCCTCTCCCTGGTCAGCGGCCTGCGGCGGCCCGACTCCGGCACCGTGCGGCTGCTCGGCAAGGACCCCACCGACGCCGCGGCCCGCGCCGGCCTCGGCATGACCCCGCAGGAGACCGGCCTCCCCGCGACCCTGCGCGTCGGCGAGGTCGTCGACTTCGTGGGCGGCCACTACCCCGACGCCGTGCCGACCCCTGAACTGCTCACGCAGTTCGGCATCGAGGACCTGGCACGGCGCCAGACCGGATCCCTGTCGGGCGGCCAGCGACGACGGCTCGCCGTGGCGCTCGCGATGGCCGGGCGCCCCCGCGTCGTGCTGCTCGACGAGCCCACCACCGGACTCGACGTCGCCGGCCGCACCGCGCTGTGGGACGCCATCCGCGACTGCCACCGGGCAGGGGTGACCGTGCTCCTGACCTCGCACTACCTGGAGGAGATCCAGGCGCTCGCGGAACGGGTCGTCGTCATCGACCACGGCCGCGTCCTCGCCGACGACAGCCTGGCGGCGATCCTCGAGCGCGTCGGCGCCAGCCGCGTCTCCTACGCCGGGCCCGACGGAGCGCGCCAGGAGCACCTCGTCCCCGACTCCGACGAGTTCGTGCGCGACCTGGTCCGATCGGGCACGGAGTTCACCGGCCTGGAGATCCGGCACGCCTCGCTGGAAGAGGCGTTCACGGAACTCACGAAGGGCTCCGCGGACGGCCCCGGCCCGGGCACGGCGCCCACGCCGCCGGCGAGGTCCGGGATCGCCCGGCAAGGCAGCGGCCACGGCACCGAAGGAGCGAACCGATGACCATCCCGACGACGCGACCGCGCCCCGCCCAGGGCATGCGGCCCTTCTGGACGCTGTCCTGGCTCCACCTGAAGTACCAGTTCCTCGAGACCGTGCGGATCCCCATCGCCGTGCTCGGCAACATGCTCTTCCCGGCGCTCGCGATGGCGTTCTTCGTGGTGCCCCAGCCGCAGGTGGCCGGGAACCCGGAGTGGGCCACGATGGCGGTGGCCGGGCTCGGGCTGTTCGCGGTGTGCTCCGCCAGCCTGTTCACCTACGGGCTCGGTGTCGCCGAGGACCGGCAGCTGCCGTTCTACCCGTACCTGCGTTCCCTGCCCACGGGTCCCGGGCCGCAGATGGTGGGGCGCGTGCTGAACGGTGCGATCTTCGCGCTGTTCGGGCTGGTCCCGCTGATCCTGGTCGCCGTGCTGTTCACGGAGGCCACCGCGACGCTCGCGCAGCTGGCGGCGGGTGTCGGCACGATCCTCGCGGTGGCGGTGCCGTTCGTGCTGCTCGGGCTCGGGGTGGGCTACGCCCTGCCCGCGAAGGCGGCCCTGCCGGTGGTCCAGGTCGTCCTGTTCCCGCTGGCGTTCGCCGGCGGCCTGTTCATGCCGCCGGAGATCTTCCCGGGCTGGCTCGACGCCCTGTCCATGGGAACCCCCACCCGCGCCGGCCGGGACCTGCTGGTCCAGGCGCTCACCGGGGTCGAGGCCTACTCCCTGGCCCTGCCGATCCTGGTGGGCTGGACGATCCTGTTCGCGGCCCTGGCGACCTGGTCGTACCGCCGGGACGAGGGGCGCCGGTTCCGCTGACCGTCCGGGCCGGTGCGACCGGCGCCGGCCTTTCGCGACGCGGTGACGGTGACGCCGCGACGGAGCTCCGTCGCGGCGTCACCGCCGTTCAGCCCGCCCGCCGCAGGCGCAGGCTGTTGGAGACCACCAGCACCGAGCTCGCCGCCATCGCGGCGCCCGCGATCATCGGGTTCAGCAGGCCCGACGCCGCCAGCGGGATCGCCGCGACGTTGTACGCGAAGGCCCAGAACAGGTTCTGCTTGATGATCCGCAGCGTGCGGCGCGAGAGCCGTACCGCCGACCCGGCCGAGCGCAGGTCCCCGCGCACCAGTGTGATGTCGCTCGCCTCCATCGCGACGTCGGTGCCGGTGCCCATGGCGAGCCCCAGATCGGCCGTCGCCAGCGCGGCGGCGTCGTTCACGCCGTCGCCGACCATCGCCACGGTGCGGCCCTCCGACTGCAGCCGGGAGACGACCGCGGCCTTCGCGTCGGGCAGCACCCGCGCGATCACGTCCTCCTCGGCGATCCCGACCTCGCGAGCCGCGTGCCGGGCCGCGCCCTCGTTGTCGCCGGTCAGCAGCACCGGCCGCAGGCCGAGTTCCCGGAGCTCCGCGACCGCGGTCGCCGACGTCGGCTTGGCCGGGTCCCGCAGCACCAGGACCCCGCGTGCGGTGCCGTCGAGCGCGGCCACCACCGCCGTCGCACCCGACGCCTCGGCCTGTTCGACGGCGGTCGCCACCTCGGCGGGGACGGCGACGCCCTGGCCCTCGAGCCAGCCGGCGCGGCCGACGGCGACGCGGCGGGTGTTCAGGCCCAGGCCGACCGAGCCGGGTCCGTCGCCGAGGCCCGCGTGCGACCTCCGCACCAGACCCTCGACGCCGCCTCCGGGGTGCGCGACGAATCCGCTGACCTCGAGCCCGCCCTCGTTCGCGGAGCTGCCCGGTCCGGGAGGGCTCACCGGCCCGTCCTGCTCCGGCCCGTCCGGTGCCGGTGCGCCGGCCCGGGCGATCGCCTGGGCGATGGGGTGCTCGCTGAGGGCCTCCACGGCTGCCGCATGGCGGAGCACGTCGCGGGCCCGACCGTCGCCGGAGCCGTCGGACGCGCCTGCCGGTCCGCCCTGACCCGACCCGGCGGGGGAGCCCGGAACCAGGACGTCCTCCAGGATCATGCGGCCCTGGGTCACGGTGCCCGTCTTGTCGAGCACGACCGTGTCGACGCGCCGTGTCCGCTCCAGCACCTCCGGCCCGCGGATCAGGACGCCGAGCTGGGCACCACGACCTGTGCCGACCAGGATCGCCGTGGGCGTGGCCAGCCCCAGGGCGCAGGGGCAGGCGATGATCAGGACCGCCACGGCGGCGGTGAACGCGGCGTCCGGATCGCCCGTCGCGAGCAGCCAGCCCACCAGGGTCAGCGCCGAGATGACCAGCACCACCGGCACGAACACCGCCGAGATCCGGTCGGCGAGCCGGGCGACCGGGGCCTTTCCGGTCTGCGCCTGGCTCACCAGCCGCCCGATTCGCGCGAGCGTCGTCTCCTCGCCGACCCGCGTGGCGCGGACCAGCAGGTGGCCCGAGGTGTTCACGGTGCCGCCGACGACGGCGTCACCGGCGGCCACGTCCACCGGCACCGGCTCGCCGGTCACCAGCGACGTGTCGATCGCGGACACGCCGTCCACCACGACGCCGTCGGTGGCGACGGTCGTGCCCGGCCGGACGGTGAAGACGTCGCCGGCCCGCAGGTCCGACACCGGCACGGAGTGGGTGCGCCAGCGGCCGTCGTCCGAGCGCAGCGGTGCGCCGTCCGGCCCGAGCCGTACCCGTTCCGCGTCCTTCGCCCCGAGCGCGAGCAGCGCCCGCAGGGCATCGCCGGCCCGGCGCCTGCTGCGCCACTCGGTGTACCGGCCGGCCAGCAGGAAGGTGGTCACCACGGCGGCGACCTCGAAGTACACGTGCGGCTCGCCCGCCGGGGCGGGTGACAGGGCGTCCGCGACCAGTTCCCACAGCGACCAGAGCGTCGCCGCGACCACGCCGAGCGAGACGAGCGTGTCCATGGTGGACGAACCGTGGCGTGCCGCGCGTGCGGCCGCCGAGTGGAACGGCGCCGCCGCCCAGGTCGCGACGGGCAGGGAGAGAGCCGCGACCAGCCACAGCTTCCCCGGGAACTGGATCGCGGGGATCATCGACAGCACCAGCACCGGGACCGTGAGGATCGCCGCGACGCGCAGCCGCCGCAGGAGGTCCTCGCCCCGGTACTCCGGGTGCCGGTGGTCGGCGGCGGCACGGTGTCCGCCGCTGGGTTCGTCGTGCTCGATCCCCTCCGGCCGGGTGCGCTCCGCCGGTCCGGGCACGTGCCCGCCGGCTTCCCCGGTGTCGTGCGCCGACCGGCGGGTGCGCGTCACGCGCGCCTGGTAACCCGCCGCCTCGACGGCCTTGACCAGTACCGCGTCGTCGACGTCGGCGGACAGCACCACGTGGGCCGACTCCAGCGGCAGGTTCACCGTGGCCTCGACACCCTCGACCTTGTTGAGTTTGCGCTCGACCCGCGCCACGCAGGACGCGCAGGTCATGCCCTCCACCGCGAGCTCGACCTCGCCCGCGCGGGCCGCCCCCCGCCCGGTCTCGTGCTCAGCGTGCATGGTCACGATCTGTCCTTCCTCCACCCTTGACGACGCGGGTGTGCCGCGTCCCGGACGTGGCGGCGCTCGGCGGACCGCCCAGCGCCGCCCGGCCCGCTACTTCTCGACGATCGGCAGCGTGTGGGTCGCCTGCCGCGCGGGCGCCTGCGCGCTGGACTCGGCGGCGACGGCGTTCTCCAGGACCTCGACGCTCTCGACGGCGTAGCCGGCCTCGTCGACGGCGTCGCGCAGGGGAGCCTCCGTCAGCGGCAGCTTCGAGACGACGGCCACCCGGGAGGTCCCTCCGGCGTGCAGCTCGACGGACACGTCCTGCACGTCGTCGAGGGCCTTGAGCTCGCTCGTCACGGCGGACGCGCAGTGCCCGCAGGTCATGCCGGTCACGTTCAGGGTGGTCACGGTGGTCATGTCGGACTCCTTCATTCGTTGGTCGTCGGTGGGACGTGGGGTTCGTGGTGAGTGGGACGCGCGGCCGTGGCGACGGCGGTCACATCCGCACGAGCCGGCCGATGGCCTCGCTCGCCTCGCGGACCTTGGCAGCGGCGCCGTCGTCGTCCCCGGCCTTGGCGGCGTCGACGACGCAGTGACCGATGTGGTCTTCGACGAGGGCCAGGCTGACCGCCTGGAGCGCCTTGGTCACGGCGGAGACCTGGGTGAGGACGTCGATGCAGTAGGCGTCCTTGTCGATCATCTTGGCGATGCCGCGCACCTGACCCTCGATGCGGCGCATGCGCTTGAGGTAGGCCTCCTTGTCGGAGGCGTACCCGTGTGGTCCGTCGTGCGGGCCGAGGCCGTGCTCGTCATCCGGCCCGACGACGGCGCCCGTGGTGTCGTGGGAGCCGTGCGTCTCGTTCTCGCTCATGGGATCACCATACCCCTCAGGGGTAACTGACGCGCAACCCCGCCGCGGCATTCCCAGCGAACGCTCGAAGAAACGGGGTGATTCCGCGGATCTGTCCGATCTGCCGAACCCCCTGGATTTCACCCCGAGAAACCGGTATCTTGCGTGGAAAGCGATATCCGGGACGGATGTCGTGGAGCCCCACCTTCAACGACGAACGTGAGGAAGACGATGAGACGACCAGGAGCACGGATCGTTGCGGGGGTCGCTACGGTGACGCTCGCGGCCACGATAGGCGTGGCCACGCAGTTCATGCCGGAGGCGCAGGCCCTGGGAAACGCGACCGGCTACGCCACGCAGAACGGTGGGACAACCGGCGGCGCCGGCGGCGCGACGGTGCGGGCCACCACGGGGACCGAGATCCACGAGGCCCTGTGCTCGCGCGCCAGCAGTGACACGCCGATCACCATCGAGGTCGAGGGCACGATCAACCACGGCAACACGAGCAAGGTGTCCGGCGACAGCTGCAACACGGCCGACGACGTGATCGAGCTGAAGCAGATCAGCAACGTCACGCTGATCGGCGTCGGGAGCGGCGCCGTCTTCGACCAGCTCGGCATCCACGTGCGCGAGTCCAGCAACATCATCATCCAGAACCTGACGGTCCGGAACGTCAAGAAGTCCGGCTCGCCCACCTCGAACGGCGGGGACGCCATCGGCATGGAGAGCGGCGTCCGCAACGTGTGGGCGGACCACCTCACGCTGGAGGCCTCGGGCGGGGAGTCGGAGGGCTACGACGCCCTCTTCGACCTGAAGAACGACACCAAGTACGTGACGCTCTCTTACAGCATCCTGCGCAACTCGGGCCGTGGTGGCCTGGTGGGGTCGAGCGACAGCGACACCGGGAACGGTCCTGTCACCTACCACCACAACCTCTACGAGAACATCGATTCGCGCACCCCGCTCCTGCGTGCCGGTACGGGCCACACGTACAACAACCACTTCGTGGGCCTCGTCAAGTCGGGCATCAACTCGCGCCTCGGCGCGAAGGTGAAGGTCGAGAACAACTACTTCCAGGACTCGGCCAACCCGCTCGGCACCTTCTACACCGACGAGATGGGCTACTGGGAGGTCTCGGGCAACATCTGGGACAACATCACCTGGGACAGCGGGGACCACCCCGCCGGCCCGAACCCGCAGTCGACCACCTCGGTGAGCATCCCGTACGGCTACACGCTCGACGGCGCCGAGTGCGTGCCCAACCTGCTGCAGCAGACCGCGGGTGCCCACACCAACCTCGCCGTCTCGGACGGCAGCTGCTCCCCGACCGAGCCCGACCCGGAGCCGACCGACCCGGGCGACCCGACCGACGACCCGACCGACCCCGGTGACCCGGGCGACCCGGGCGACCCGAGCGGTGAGAACCTGAGCATCGGCGCCGGCGCGGACGGTTCGAGCAAGGCGAGCGGCACCAGCTACGGCAACGTGATCGACGGCGACATGAGCACCTACTGGTCGCCGAGCGGCTCCACGGGCCGCATCTCGGTGAAGTGGGGCACCGACCGGACGGTGGCGGCGATCACCATCCGCGAGGCCGCGGGCACCGAGGGCAACATCGGCTCGTACCAGGTCGTGAACCACGACACGGGCGCGGTCCTGACGACCGGTAGCGGCGCGGGCGTCATCACCTTCCCCGCGACGTCGCTGCGCAAGATCAACTTCGAGATCACCAGCTCCTCCGGCACTCCGGCGGTCGCGGAGTTCGAGACGTACGCGAGCGCGTCGGCCGGTGACGGTGGCGGGGGCGACGACCCGGCACCCGGCGACGGCGCCACGGTGCGTTACGAGGCCGAGGCCGCCTCGTCCACCTGTGACGGCACGATCGACTCCGACAACTCCGGATTCTCCGGGACCGGATTCTGCAACACGGACAACGCGAGCGGCCGGTCCGCCGGGTTCACCGTCGAGGGCGCCACGGCCGGCTCGGCGACCGTCGCGTTCGGCTATGCCAACGGCACGACGTCGGCCCGTACCGCCGACCTCGTGGTCAACGGCTCCACCGTAGGATCGCTCCAGTTCGGGCCCACCGGCTCCTGGACCAGCTGGTCCACGGAGTCGGCGACGGTGAACCTCGGCGCAGGCACCAACACGGTCGAGCTGGTCGCCACCAGCTCGGCCGGCCTGGCGAACATTGACTACCTCGACAGCTCCACCGGCACCGACCCGGGTGACGGCGGTGACCCGGGCGACGGCGAGCCCCCGGTCGGCGACGCGCTGTACGCCGCCCCGAACGGCTCCGCCGGCGCGGCCGGCACCGAGAGCGACCCGACGACACTCACCGCCGCGATCGCCGGCATCGAGCCCGGCGGCACGATCTACCTGCGGGGCGGAACCTACGCGCTCTCCCAGACCGTGCACATCGAGCCGGGCCACGACGGCCTCTCGGGCAACCGCACCGAACTGTTCGCCTACCCCGGCGAGACGCCGGTGCTGAACTTCTCGGCGCAGAGCGAGAACTCCGCGAACCGCGGGCTCGCCATCGGGGGCGACTGGTGGCACCTGCGCGGCATCGTCGTCGAGCACGCCGGCGACAACGGCATCCTCCTGGGCGGCAACGACAACATCATCGAGCGGGTCGTGACCCGGTTCAACCACGACACCGGGCTCCAGCTCTCCCGGTACACCGCCGGGGCGCCCAGCAGCGAGTGGCCCTCGAACAACCTCATCGTCTCCTCGGAGTCGCACGACAACGCCGACTCGGACGGCGAGGACGCCGACGGGTTCGCGCCCAAGCTCACCGTCGGGCCGGGGAACGTCTTCCGGTACACCGTGGCCCACAACAACATCGACGACGGCTGGGACATGTACACGAAGTCCGACACCGGCGCGATCGGTGAGGTCGTCGTCGAGGACTCACTCTCGTACGAGAACGGGACCCTGTCCGACGGCTCCCAGGCCGGCAACGGCGACCGCAACGGCTACAAGCTCGGCGGCGAGGACATCGGCGTCGACCACACCGTGCGGCGCAGCATCGCCTTCGACAACGGCAAGCACGGGTTCACGTACAACCGGAACCTCGGGTCGATGACGATCAGCAACAACCTGAGCATCGGGAGCGAGGAGCGCAACTACAACTTCGACGGCGGCTCGTCGACGTTCCGCGACAACACCTCCTGCGACAGCGGGTCCACCGACCGGATCATCGGCAACGATGCCGGCGGGAACCAGTGGTGGTCCGGCTCGAACGGCTCGCGGTGCTCGCAGTACGGCGGCGGGCTGGACTGGAGCTTCGACTCCTCGGGCCGCCTCGTGGTGACGATCGGCGGCAACGTCGTCAACCTCTCCTGACCTGTCCCCGACCCGCCGTCGCCGGCCGTGGGAGCCTCCCGGCCGGCGGCGGCGCCCATCCCGCCGCACCCGTGCGAACCGGCGCGGGTGCCGGCCCCGCCCGCGGGACCCGCCTCGGGGTCCTACGCCGTCGCCGCGGCGGCCGCCCAGGCCGCTGCCGGAAGCGCCTCCAGGATGCGGTTCACCGCGTCGTCGTCGTGCGCCGCGGACACGAACCACGCCTCGAAGACCGAGGGCGGCAGGGCGACACCCGCGTCCAGCATCGCGTGGAAGAACGCCGTGTAGCGGAAGGACTCCTGCGCCTGGGCCTGCCGGTAGTCACGCACCCCGGAGACGGCGGCCAGCGGCCCGAAGAACACGCTGAACAGCGAACCGGCGCGCTGCACCACGTGCTCGACCCCGGCGGCGGACAGTGCCTCGCCCGCCGCCTCGGACAGGGTCGCGGCGACCCGGTTGACGTGGGCGTACACGGCGTCGTCCGCGAGGCGGAGGGTCGTCAGGCCGGCGGCCACCGCCACCGGGTTCCCCGACAGCGTGCCCGCCTGGTACACGGGACCCAGCGGCGCCAGGTGGTCCATGAGCGACGCCGGGCCGCCCAGTGCGGCCACCGGCATGCCGCCGCCGATCACCTTGCCGAACGTGAACAGGTCGGGGGTGTAACCAGCCCCGCCCGACTCGCGGTCGGCGGCGTCCTCCAGGCCCCACCAGCCCGACGGCCCCACGCGGAACCCGGTGAGCACCTCGTCCAGGACGAGGAGCGCGCCGTGCCGGCTGGTGATGCGGCGCAGGCCCTCGTTGAAGCCCTCGTGCGGCGGGACCACGCCCATGTTCGCCGGGCTCGCCTCCGTGATGACCGCCGCGATCCGGGACCCGTGCTGGGTGAAGGCCGCCTCGACGGCGGCGAGGTCGTTGTACGGGAGCACGAGCGTCTCCGCCGCCGTGGCCTCCGTGACACCCGCCGAACCCGGCATCGCGAGCGTCGCGACGCCCGATCCGGCCTCCGCGAGCAGCGCGTCCACGTGCCCGTGGTAGCACCCGGCGAACTTCACGATCAGGGGCCGGCCGGTCACGCCGCGCGCGAGTCGCACCGCGGTCATGGTCGCCTCGGTCCCCGTGGACACGAGGCGGACGTGCTCGGCGGCGGGCACCCGTCGTCGGACCTCCTCCGCGAGGTCGACCTCGCCGAGTGTCGGCGCCCCGAACGACAGCCCGCGGGCAGCGGCCTCCTGGACGGCCGCCACGACCTCCGGGTGCGCGTGCCCGAGCAGCGCCGGACCCCACGAGCAGACCAGGTCCACGTACTCGCGCCCCGCCACGTCCGTCACGTACGGGCCACGGGCGGACGCCAGGAACCGCGGGTCGCCGCCCACGCTGCCGTAGGCGCGCACCGGTGAACTCACCCCGCCGGGGATGGCACCCTGCGCACGCACAAAGGCGGCATGGTTCGGGTCCTTGTGTACCGCCCGGGTCTTGATCTCGCTCACATCAGTCTCTTTTCGGTCTTCCTCGTCCGCAGTCTCAGGCGAGCCAGGCGGCGATGTCCAGGGCGTAGTAGGTGAGCACCAGGTCGGCGCCCGCGCGGCGGATGCTCGTCACCGACTCCAGCGCCGCCGCGCGGCGGTCGATCCAGCCGTTCGCGGCGGCCGCCTCGATCATCGCGTACTCGCCCGATACCTGGTAGGCCGCCACGGGCACGTCGCTCCGGTCCGCGACCGCGCGGAGCACGTCGAGGTACGAGCCCGCGGGCTTCACCATGACGAAGTCCGCGCCCTCGGCGAGGTCGAGGTCCGCCTCGCGCAGCCCTTCCCGGGCGTTGCCCGGATCCATCTGGTAGGTGCGGCGGTCGCCCTGCAGCTGGGAGTCGACGGCGTCCCGGAACGGTCCGTAGAACGCGCTCGCGTACTTCGCGCTGTAGGCGAGGATCGCGGTGTCCTCGAAACCGGCCTCGTCCAGCGCCTCGCGGATCATCGCGACCTGGCCGTCCATCATCCCGCTCGGCGAGACGACCTCGGCCCCCGCGCGCGCCTGCGCCACCGCCATGCGCGCGTAGCGGTCGAGCGTGGCGTCGTTGTCCACGCGGCCGTCGGTCGTCACGACGCCGCAGTGGCCGTGGTCGGTGAACTCGTCGAGGCAGGTGTCGGCCATGACGACCGGCGCCGGACCGCCGTCGGCCCTCTCCACGGCCTGCCGCGCGATCCGGATCGCCCGCTGGAGGATCCCGTCCTCGGCGTCGCCCTGCGTCCCCGTGGCGTCCCGCCGCTCCGGGATGCCGAACAGCATGACACCGCCCAGCCCGGCCTCGGCCGCCTGCGCCACCGCCTTCCCGAGCGACTCCTCGGTGTGCTGCACCTGCCCCGGCATCGAGGCGATCGGCTGCGGTTCCAGCAGCCCCTCCTTCACGAAGAGGGGCAGGATGAGGTCCGCCGGGTGCAGGCGGGTCTCTTGTGCGAGGCGGCGCATGCCCGGCGTCGCGCGCAGACGGCGCGGCCGGTACACGATCCCGGTGGTGCTCACGGGGTGACTCCTTCGTGATGGTCAGGGCGGAAACTCATGCGGGCCGTCCGAGGACGTCGCGGACGGCGGTCGCGAGCGCGCCGTCGGTGGGGGCCGCGGCGACGGCGAGGACGTCGTGCCCCGCGTCCCGGGCGGCGCGCGCCGACGGCTCGCCGATGGCGACCACCCGCTGCGGCCCGAGCTGCTCGGCGACCTGCCGTGCGGCAGACCCGGACGCGACGACGACGGCGTCGTACCCCGCGGCTCCCGCGCGGTCGACGACGTCCCGGGGCAGCTCCCGCGCGACGGTGTGATAGGCGGTCACGACCCGCGGCAACCATCCCTTGGCCCGCAGGCCGTCGGGCAGGGTGTCCGCGGCCAGGTCACCGAGCGGAGCCAGGACACGCCGCCCGGCCTCCGCCGGGGTGCCGGCGGAACCGGCCTCGGGGAACGCCGCGACGAGCCCGGCCGCGGTCATGGTGCCCGGCACCAGGTCGACGCCGATCGCGTGGGCCTCCAGCGCACGACGGGTGGCCGGCCCGACACACGCCCACCGGGTCCCCTCGACCAGCCAGTCGGGCGCACGGGGCCGTGGCGGTGCCGCACCACACAGGGCCTCGACGGCGTTCACACTGGTCACGGCGACCCAGGCGTACTCGCCGCGGGCGAGCGCGGCGCGCGCCCGGTCGAGCTCCGCGGGATCCTCCACCGGCGTCCGCTCGACCACCGGAGCCGCGGCGGCGTCGATCCCGGACTCGTCGAGCAGGGCCAGCAGGGGTGCGGCCCGGTCAGGCGCCCGGACCACCAGGACGCGCCGCCGGGCCCGCCCCGCCCGATCGGCGCCAGATGTCTCCAGGGGAACCGTCGTCGTCACGCACCCTCCGCCGGCGGGCCCGCAGTGGGGTGCGAGCCCGTGGAGACCGACACCGCCGTCCCCAGAGGGGCGAGCGCGCCCGCGCCGGCGTCCAGGAGTGACTCGGCCATGCGAACGCCCAGGTCCCGGGCGATCGCGTCCAGGTCGGGGTCGGCGCACGCGCGGTCGCCGACGGCATACGCGCCGAGACTCGCGCGCAGGGTCCGCGTGATCCGGCCCGCCCCGCTGACGGCGGCGACCACGGACCGGAGCCGCAGCTCCCCGTCGGACAGCACGGCGTACGCGCCGACCGGCGCGGCGCAGCCGGCCTCCAGCCGGGCGAGCACGGAGCGCTCCGCCAGCACGGCGAGGCGTGTGGCGGGGTGGTCGAGGTCGGCCAGGGCGTCCGCGAGCCCGCGGTCCGGGGCGCCCCCGGAGACGCCGGGGACGACGTCGGCCGTGCGGACCTCCACGGCCAGCGCACCCTGTCCCGGTGCGGGCGCCATGGCCTCGACCGGGATGTACTCGCTGATCACGTCCGTCCGGTCGACGCGCTTCAGGCCCGCCGTGGCGAGCACGACGGCATCGAGGTCCGCGTCGGGGCCCAGCGCACGGTCCAGCCGGGTGCCCACGTTGCCGCGGATGTCGACGACCTCGAGGTCGGGGCGCGCGGCCCGGACCTGCGCGGCGCGTCGCGGCGAGCCCGTGCCGACGCGTGCGCCGGTCGGCAGGGTCGCCAGCGTCAGGCCGTCGCGGGCGCAGAGCGCGTCACGCGGGTCCTCGCGCTCGGGCGTGACATACGTGAGGCTGGGGTGCGGCGCCGTCGGCAGGTCCTTCAGGGAGTGCACGGCGACGTCGCAGCGGCCGTCGAGCAGCGCCTCGCGCAGCGCCGTGACGAAGACGCCCGTGCCGCCGAGGCTCGCGAGCGAACCCGTCTTCACGTCCCCCTCGGTCTTGATCCGGACGAGCTCCACCGGACGACCGGTCAGCTCCTCGATCCGCCGGGCGACCGTGCCGCTCTGCGTCATCGCGAGGGCGCTGCCGCGTGTACCGAGGCGAAGGGGGGCGCCGCCGGGCGGCGTGCTGACGGAAGCGGGGGTCGAGGTCACCAACCCAGTCTCCACCCTGGAGGGCGCCGAAAGGAATTCGACGTTGCTCCGTCGGCGTATCTCACACCGGCGCGTCATCTCCCGTCCGGCACCCGCGGCAGACGACCGCACCGGGCTCCGGCCGCTGGGCGTGCGGCGTCAGGAAGCGGGCCGGTGCGCGGCCTCGGCCCGGCGGGTGATCGACTCGGCGCCCTCGATCACCGCTGCCTCCTGAGCCTTCGCGCGAGCACGGGCCGCCGCGCGGGCCTCGACGATCCGCGGGTGGAGATCGGCGTGGATACGCCGGCGGATCCCGCGGGTGATGTCGTCGACGTCGTCCGGCGTCGGCCCCGGGGCTCCGGCGCTCGCGCGTTCTGCCGCGAGCAGGGCCACGGCGGCGTCCGCCTCCGTGCGCACCCGTGCCTCCGCCTCGTCCAGCAGCGTGATCACCGCGGCGTCCGCCTCACGGCCGAGCCGGGTCTCCTCGAACGCGCGTGCGGCGTCGTCCACGATGCTCCGCGCGTGTCCGACGACGTCGCGTGCCACCGCCGGGGCATGTGCCTTCAGGCTGGCGAGATCGTAGAGCAGCACGCCCTCCACGTCGGCCACGCGCGGGTCGACGTCCCGGTGCAGCGCCAGGTCGAGGACGACCAGGGCGCGTGGCTCCGGCTCGTCGCCCGCGCGATCGGCCGCCCGCTCCCGGGCGCGCACCACCGCGGCGGTGTCGAGCACGTGCCCCAGGCTGGCCTCCGGGGCGGGGCGGTCGTGCGGCTGCGCCGTCCCCGGGTGCGGACCACGGCCCCGCGCACCGCTGCACGAGACCACCACGTCGGCGTCGGCCAGGGCGTCGACGAGGTCGGCGACGGCGTCGACGCCGTGGGACCCCGCGAACTGCGCCGCGCGGCCGGACTGCGAGTACACGCGGATGTCGGCGCAGCCGCGGGCCCGCAGGGCCGCGACCGACGCGCCCGCGTACGAACCGGTGCCGATCAGCACCGCGCGCGCACCGTCCCAGCGCGGTACCTCACCCTCCGCCAGATCCAGCGCGAGCGACACGACGGACCGGCCGGCGGCGCCGAGTTCCGTGTGGGTGCCGACGCGCTTGGACGTGCGCGACGCCGTCTGGAAGAGGAGCTCGAGCGTCTTGGAGGTGGTCTCCTGTTCGCGTGCGACGGCGAGCGACCGCTTCACCTGGCCGGCGATCTCGCGCTCGCCCACGACCATCGAGTCGAGACCGGCCGCCACCGCGAACAGGTGCTCGGTCACCTCGGGTCCGGTTCGCACGGTGAAGGAGTCGACCGCGGCCTGCGTCGTGACGCCCGACTCGCCCGCGACCAGTTCGGCGACGTGCCGGGTGGCATGACCGACGGTGGTGCCGTCGAGCGGCGCGTCCACATCGAGGTACAGCTCGAACCGGTTGCACGTGGAGATCACCACGGCTCCGACGACCGGCCGGCACGTGCCCACGACGGTGCGGCCCACGGACGCGGACCCCATGGACAGGCGTTCCAGCGCGTCCAGGTCGAGCTCACGGTGGGAGGCGGTGAGGGAGAGGAGAACCACAGTCCCCCGACTTTATGGGGTGGCATGCCGCAAGGCACAATCGGTAAGCGTGAACCTCGCCACCCTCGCTCACTCCGCGGACGCCGCCCTTCCGGCCGACCATCCGCTCGTCGACGGGCGGACCGCCGCCGCTCCGCTGATCCTCGCGCTGCGAGGGGACCGGCCGGAGCACCTGCCGGTCTGGTTCATGCGTCAGGCGGGCCGTTCCCTGCCGGAGTACCGCGAGGTGCGCCAGGGGATCGGGATGCTCGATTCCTGCCTGCGGCCCGAGCTCGCGTCGGAGATCACGCTGCAGCCCGTGCGGCGGCACGGTGTGGACGCCGGGATCTTCTTCAGCGACATCGTGGTGCCGCTCCGGCTGGCGGGCGTGGGCGTGGACATCACTCCCGGCGTCGGGCCGGTGATGGACCGGCCGTACCGGACCGCCGAGGACGTCGAGCGCCTGGTGTCCCTGTCGGTGGACGACGACGCCCTCGCGCCGATCCGCCAGGCCGTGGCGCTCACGGTGGCCGAGCTGGGCTCCACGCCCCTGATCGGGTTCGGCGGGGCACCGTTCACGCTGGCCGCCTACCTGGTCGAGGGCCGCCCGTCGCGCGACCACCTCGCGGCGCGGACCATGATGCACGCCGCGCCCGAGACGTGGAACCGCCTGGTGTCGTGGACGGCGGACCTGACCGGGATGTTCCTCCGGGCACAGGTGGAGGCGGGCGCCTCGGCGGTGCAGCTCTTCGACTCGTGGGCCGGGTCGCTCTCCCACGCGGACTACACGGGGCGGGTCGCCGGGGCGTCGGCGCGGGCCCTGGCGCACGTGGCCGGCCTGGGGGTGCCCGGGATCCACTTCGGGACCGGGACCGGCCACCTGCTGGGCGCGATGCGCGACGTGCTGGTCTCCGCGGGCGTGGCGGAGCACGCGGTCGGGGTGGACTACCGGACGCCGCTGGACGAGGCCGCCGAGGCGTTGCCCGGCGTGCCGTTGCAGGGAAACATCGACCCGGCGCTGCTGGCCGCGCCCTGGCCGGTCCTGGAGGCCCACGTGCGCGACGTCGTCGCGCGGGGTGCCGAGGCCCCGGCGCACGTGCTGAACCTCGGCCACGGGGTTCCGCCGGAGACGGACCCGGCGGTGCTGACCCGCGTCGTGGAGCTGGCCCACTCGCTGTGACCGTGGACGGGGCGGCGTCGCCGGCGGGAACCGGCGTGGACGCCGTCGTGGATGCCGTCGTGGTCGGCGGAGGGATCGGGGGCCTGGTCGCCGCCTGGGAGCTGAGCCGGCGCGGGGCACGGGTCGTCGTGCTGGAGGCGTCGGAGCGTCCTGGCGGTCCCGTGCGCGGCGGGGCGTTCGAGTTGTTGCCCGGAGTGCCGATCGACCTGGGGGCGGAGTCCTTCGCGGTACGCGGCGGCGTCGTCGAACGGCTCGCGGTGGAGCTCGGGCTGCGGGTGGAGTCGCCGGTTGCCGCCGGGGCCTGGGGCTTCGCCGCGGGGAAGGCCTTCCCCCTGCCCGCGGCGGGCGTCCTCGGCATTCCGTCGCGGCCGTGGGCCGCGGACGTACGCCGGGCCGTCGGATGGCCGGGCGCGCTCCGGGGTTCGCTGGACCGGGTGCTGCCGCGCCGCTTCGCCGACCTCGACGACCTCGGGGCGCTGGCACGCTCACGGATGGGCCGGCGGATCACCGACCGCCTCGTCACGGCGGTCGCGGCCGGGGTCCACTCGGCACCGCTGGAGCGGCTCGACGTCGACGCCGTGGCTCCCGGGCTGCGGCGAGCCTTCGCGGAGACCGGGTCGCTGTCCCGGGCGGTGTCGAGGCTGCGGGCCGCCGCGCCGCCGGGAGCCGCCGTCCGGGGCGTCGAAGGCGGCGTGCACGCGCTGGTGGACACCTTGGCCGACCGCCTCGACGTGCGGACCGGGCACCGCGTCACCGGGATCGACGCGGGACGTCGTGCGGGGCCCGGCGGCGACTGGACGATCACCGCGGACACCCGCGACGGGTCCGCCACGTTCCACGCGGATCGTCTCGTGGTCGCCACGGCCGGCGTCGCGCCGCTGCTGGCGCGCCGGTGGTCCGGCCTGTCGGGCCCGGCGACGCCGGCGGGCGCGGGTGCGGAGCCGCAGCCGCCCGTTCCGGAGCGTGGCGCGGACATCTGGCTCGCGACCCTCCTGGTGGCCGCACCCGAGCTCGACTCCGCACCACGCGGGACCGGGATGCTGGTCGCGCCGGGTGCCGCCGGGCCCGGCGGCCGTGGTCGGCGACCGGTACGCGCGAAGGCGCTCACCCATTCGACCGCCAAGTGGCCGTGGCTCGCGGAGCGGGTGCGCGAGGCGGCCGGGCCCGGTATGCACGTGGTCCGGCTGAGCTACGGGCGGATCGGTGAACCGACGCGCGCGCCCACGCCGGAGGAGGCCGCGAGTGATGCGTCCGGCCTGCTCGGCGTGGACCTCACCGGGCGCGTCCGCGACGTCATGACCCAGCACTGGGACGGCGCGCTCCCGCCGCCCACGCCGGCGTACCGCGAACGGGTCCGCGAGTTCCTCGATGCCGCCGCGCGAGTTCCCGGGCTGACCGTCACCGGGGGCTGGGTGGCGGGCACGGGGCTGGCGGCGATCGTCGCGCACGCGCGTGCGGCTGTTGCCACCGGCGCCCCAGGAGGTCGCTGACGGGGCCCTGAGGTCGCTGACGGGGGCCCGCCGCGCCTCGCGAGCGGCAAGAGTGTGACCCTCGTCACGGAACCTTCGGGCGAGCGAGATCGTGCTTCTCCCCGAACTGCCGGGTTGGTGCGCCTTGGTGTGTGGCGAACCACAAGTGCGATGTCGCACTTCTGCTCCCGTTGCCTAATTTCGGCGGCACGCAAGGGGACCGAATTCGCGCACCGCGCCTGATCCAGGGGGTTAGTTCCTTGAAGCACGCAGCACCGAAGAAGAAGGCCGGGTCGGTCCCGGTCTCGCGGACCATCGCGACCGTGGCCATCGCGACCGCCGCGGCCGGCGCGGCCACCCCGGCCGTGGCGGCCGAGCTCCCCCACCCGGACCTCGGCCTCGGTGACCTGCCCACCACCGACGTCGTCGACCTGCCCGACCACGACGCACTGGTCTCCGATCTGGGAAGTGCCGTCCCGGGTCCCCGGGGCGTCGACCTCCCGGGCGTGGAGGTTCCGGAGCTCGGACCGGACGCCCCCGCCGGCCTGACGGACCTCGCCGGGGCCGGGGGCGTCGTCGACAAGGCCGCGGCGGTCGCCGACGAGGCCGAGGCGGTCGCGGGGACGGCGATGCCCGCGTCGATCCCCCCGGTCGAGCAGATCGCCCCGGACTACGCCCTGCCCGGGTTCTCGGGTGAGGGCGACGTCGTGCCGGGCGCTCTCGCCGCGGCCGAGGTGGTCACGGGCTCTGCCGAGAGCGCGGCGCAGAGCGCCCCGGCGATCGCGACCGACGCCGTGGACCCGGCTGTCCGGGGTGCGGTGGACGAGGTCGGCGGCGTCACCGGCGTCGTCGAGCGCGCGACCGGGGTGGCCGACGGGGCGGACGGCGCGACCGGCACGCTCGACGACGTGGCGGGGACGATCGGTGGCATGCCGGGCGACGACGTCATCGGTGGCGTGACGGGTCAGGTCGAGGACGCCGCCACCGGCGCGGCCGGGACGGCCGGAGTGGACGGTGTGCTGGACACGGCCACCGGTCTCGTCGGGTGACCCACCGAGTCACGGCCGCCCGGTCCCGCAGGTGCGGGGCCGGGCGGCTCGGTCTTCCGGCGCCGGCTGCCCCGCGAAACCGCAGATGAGCACTCGCACCGTCAGCAAAATGTGATCTTCGTCACGGAACCTCGGAACGGGCGATTTCGTGCCCCCGTGCGAACTGCCGCGTTGATGTCGCTTGATGAACCCGCGCGTGGTGAGGGGGACTTTTTTCACCTCCTCACCGCCGCTAGCTTCGGCGGCACGCAAGGGGAATTTTCGAATTCGCGCACCGCGCCTGAGCAATGGGGGTAGCTCCTTGAAGCACGCAGCACCGAAGAAGAAGACCGGATCGACGCCGGTCTCGCGGACCGTCGCGACCGTGGCCATCGCGACCGCGGCGGCCGGCGCGACCACCCCGGCGATCGCCGCCGACCTGCCCCAGCCGGACCTGGGCCTCGGCGACCTGCCCACCACCGACCTCGTGGACCTGCCGGACCACGACGCCCTGGTCTCCGACCTGCCGGCCGCGGAGCTGCCCGACGCCGACCTCCCGGCCGCGGAGCTGCCCGAACTCGCCCTGCCGGTCACCGACGTGCCTGCGGCTGACGTGCCGGGCGTGCCCACCGGCCTGGCGGACCTCGGCGCGGCCGGGACGGTCGTCGGCGAGGCCAGGTCGGCCGCCGAGGACGTCATGCCCCCGATGGTCTCCCCGACCTCCTACCTCGCCCCGAACTACGCCCTGCCGGAGTTCTCGGGCGAGGGCGCGACCGAGGCGGCCGGCTCGGCCGCCGACACCGCGCTCGGCACCGTCGGCACCGCAGGTCCGGGCGCCGTCGCGGCGGCGCCGTCCCTCCTCGCCGAGGGCACGTCGCCGGCGGCGGACGTCGTGTCGAACGTCCCGGGTGTCACCTCCGGCGTCTCGCGTCTCGCCGCGAGCATGCTGCGTGGCCTGCCGACGACGATCGCGCCGGCGACGGGGGCCGCCGCGGGCGTCATGTCGACGGCGCTGAACGGCGTCGTGCCCGGTGCCGCGGACGCCGTCACGGACCAGGTCGTGCCGAACACGGTCGGCGCCGTGACCGATGGCGTCGTGCCCGGTGCCGCCGGCCCGGTGACCGACGACGTCGTCCCGGGCGCCGTGGGCCACGTCAAGGGCGACATCGCGCCGGGTGCGCTCGCCGCGGCCGACGCCGTCAAGGGCTCTGCCACGAGCACGGTGAAGGGCGCTCCGGGTGCCGCGACCGACGCCGTGGACCCGGCCCTCCAGGGCACCGTCGGTGAGGTCGACGGCCTCGGTGTCGTGGACGGCGTGACCGGCATCGTCACGGACGCGACCGGTACGGGTGACGTCGTGGACGGTGTGACCGAGAAGGTCGACGGCGTGACCGGCACGGCCGACGGCGTGACCGGCGCCGTGGACGGCGTGACGGGCACGGTCGACGGTGTGACCGGCGCCGTCACGGACGTGACCGGTGCGGGTGACGTCGTGGACGGTGTGACCGAGGAGGTCGACGGCGTGACCGGCACGGCCGGCCTGGACGGCGTGCTGGGCAAGGCCACCGGTCTGCTCCAGTGACGCGTTGAGTCACCACGGCCCGGTCCCGTCCGCGGGGCCGGGCCGCCGCGTTCGCGGCGGTAAATTCCCTGCATGGCTCGCATTCCGGCGGCCAGCTGCCTGACTTGACCCCTTGTTACACCATCGTTATGGTGCGCCGCATAGATCGCCCGTTCCGGGCTATATCAAGGCAACCCGGAGCGATACTGTCCTGAAGGTACGCACTGAAGGACTCTCGGACCGCCTCCACGGGGGAAGCAGCTGATGAAGCAGGCAAAGACGACACGCAAGAGCACGGCCACGAAGCAGGTCCAGCGCGTTGTCGCGACCATCGCGCTCGCGACGGCCGCGGGGACCGCGGCCGCGCCCGCTTTCGCGTCCGAGTGCGAGACCGACCGCGACGGCGACGGTTTCGGCCGCGCGTACGGTGACGACCGTCCCGGCGCGAAGTTCGGCGGTGCCGAGCGCGGCGTCGAGGTCAAGGACGACGGCACGGTCGAGGTGCGGGCCGGAGGGATCCTGGGCGACGTCGACGACGTGGTGTCGGACGTCGTGGACGGCGTGACCGACGCCGCCGAGGACGCCACGGAGTCCGCGACCGACGAGGCGGCCGGTGTCGTCGAGGACGCGACCGAGACCGTGGACACGGTGACCGAACCGGTCGAGGACGTCGTGGAGGACGTGACCGGCTCGGTGCCGGCCGACAAGGCCTCCGGTGCGGCGGGCGCGGACGACGCTCCGGCACGCTCCGAGGGCAAGGGCCAGGGCGCCGGCAAGGGAACCGGTGGCCAGGACGGAGGCGCCGGGAAGGCGGCCGGGTCCGACGAGCAGGCCGACGGCGGGTCGAGCAAGGGCGTGGACTACTTCGCGTCCGCCGGCATCGACTACAGCGTCGACGGGGAGGAGGAGCGGGCGCCCGAGGAACCGTCCTCCTCCGGAGCACCTGACGGTGCCGAGGCGAGCGGGGAGCTCCTCGCGTTCGAGGCGACGGCGAAGGCGCTCGGGTTCGGCCCGGAGACCCTGTCCGGCGATCGCGAGCCGTCCGGTGACCACAAGCCGTCCGGTGACCACAAGCCTTCCGGCGACTACGAGCCGCGGCACATGAAGGTGCCGGCCGGCGGCGAGCGGGACGGGTCCGACGCGCGGCCGGCCTCGGAGGCCGCGGGCGGGTCCGTGTCCGTCACCTCCTCGGACCTGCTGCGCGGTATCGGTATCGGCAACGTCGATCTCACCCTGTCCGCCTCCGACGAGGGCGTCGACGTCCGCGTCGGGGCGGGTGGCGTCAAGGCGGAGGTCGGGGCAGGCCGGGCGGGCGTCTCGGTCGACGCCGACGTGCAGGACGTCGCCGACGTCACGGTGGGTGCGGATACGCAGGGCGTCGAGGCGTCCGCAGGCGCGGCCGGGGTGGTGGACGCGGACGTCGCCGTCACGGGCGACGCCGGTGGCGCGGACGGTGCCTCCGGGGCCGGTGCGAGCGGCGTGCGGCAGGACACCTCCGGGCTCGCCGAGCGCGGGAGCCCGACGCTTCAGGGCGGCGCGCACGGCTATCTCGGCCAGGGTGCGCGGGGGGCGCTCGCCCCCGCGGGCGCCGAGTTCCTCTCGTACCAGCCCACGGTGGTCGACCAGGTGGCGGAGGAGGCGGACGCCGCCACCAGGGAGGCCACGATCGACGCCCCGTTGCGGGTGGCGACCACCGGCACCGAGGCGGCGGCCCTGACCGGGCTGGCGGGTGCGCTGGTCGTCGGCGGCGCGGGCGCGTTGCTGGTCGCCAACCGTGCGGGCCGGAACGGCGAGCCCGTCCCGGTCCAGGTTCCGAACACCACCTCCTGATACTCAGGAGCCCTCGGGGTGGCGAAACGCTACCAGCACGCAGCCAATGTTGCGTATCGGTACCAGGTGTGACATTCGCTCGGCACCGATAGACTCGCCCGCATGGCTCAGAACGACTTCGTGCTCCGCCCCTTCGAGGGACTTCCCGGCGAACCCGACTGGGTCGCGTTCCGCGAGGTGGTGCCGTCGGCGACGGGGACGGCGCGCACCACCTCCGAGTACGGCTCGCGCGATGTCACGGTCGTCACCAACCTTCCGGCCGGCTGGGTGGCCCTGCACCGGGCCGACGGCGCGGTCCTGCTCGCGGTGCAGGGCATCGTCGGCTCCGGCGACGTCAGCCGTGATCTCGCCGCGGCTCTGCTCGCCGCGCTCGACGCCGAGCCGGGAACGCCGGTGGAGCCGCAGGGTGTGCCCGCGCCGGACGCTCCGCGGCTGCAGGACGTGCTCGACTCCTCGGTGCCGTTCGAGGTGACCGTCCACGAGGGGTTCGACTACTGGCTGGCCCGGGATGCCGATGTCACTCCTGACGTCCAGGAGTCACTGGAGGAGGCGTCCGCCAGTGCGATCCCCACGGTGAAGCTCGACGGTGTCGAGGCCGCCTACTGGTGCCGCATGACCCGTGAGTTCGTGCGCTGGGCGCGTCCCGAGCCGGAGGACGAGGTCATCAATGCACTTTCCCGTCTGCACGCCAAGCGCGAGTCAGGACTCGCCGGTGGGCGTTTTGTCGGCGCCTTTCGTGCGTCAGGCCTGATCGTGCCCGTCTGGGAATTGCCGCGTGGCACCGAGGCGGCCGATGTCGCGGAGCCGATCGCCGAGTTCTCGGAGCGGCTCACGAAAGCACTTGCCACGGAAGGGCCGCTCGATGCGAACGAGCGACGCGCGAGAGCGGGTATCGTCTCGCGGCAGGTCACCCTGCGGTGAAAGGGGCAGCGCTCAATATCACCGGGTGTTCACGGTAATTCCGCAACTCGTGGAGTAGGATCCCGAGGGTAAACCTTTGCACTCTGTTGTGCGGGGCTTGCCCCGATTTCACGCAGACCAACGCTCTAGGCAGGACAGGTGTGAACGCTCTTCCGGTCGCGAAGACACGGCGTCCAGGCAGCACACGACAAGGGAAGAACGTCCAGCGGGTCGCCGTGATCATCCCCGCCAAGGACGAGGCCGAGCGCATCGCGTCGACGGTGCGTTCGGCCCGCGCCATCCCTCACGTCGATCTCGTGCTCGTGGTCGACGACGGGTCCGATGACGACACGTCGAACGTGGCCCGCGGCGCGGGTGCCGTCGTCGTCCGGCATTCACACAACCGGGGCAAGGCCTCCGCGATGGAGACCGGCGCGGCCGTCGTGGCGATGCGTGACGCCGACGGGCGCCCGCCGCGCCTCCTCCTGTTCATCGACGGCGATCTGGGCGACACGGCCGTCAACACCGCGCCGCTCGTGCGGCCCGTCCTGGAGGGCGTGGCCGACGTCGCGATCGCGCTCCTGCCCAAGCAGCCCGGAGCCGGCGGCAGGGGGATCGTCGTGGGCACCGCCCGGAAGGCGATCCAGGCGATGACCGGGTGGAGCCCTCGGCAGCCGCTGTCCGGTATGCGATGCCTCACCCGCGAGGCGTTCGAGTCCGTCACGCCGCTGGCCAAGGGCTGGGGTGTGGAGACGGGGATGACCATCGACCTGCTCCGCGGGGGATACGTCGCCGTCGAGGTGCCCTGCGACCTCAGGCACCGCGCGTCGGCCAACGACCTGAAGGGCCAGATGCACCGCGCCGCCCAGTACCGCGACGTGCTCGTGGCGATCAACTTCCGCAAGATGCGTGGTGCGATGGACTCGGTCCGTCACACCACGAACCAGGTCCGGCACTGAGACCGGGCCCGAGCCGAGCCCGGTCCCGGTGCTCGGCTCACCCCTTGACCGGTTCGAGCACCTCCGCGCCGCCCAGGTAGGGGCGCAGCGCCTCCGGCACGGACACCGATCCGTCCTCCCGCTGGTGGTTCTCCAGGATCGCGACGATCCACCGGGTCGTCCCCAGCGTGCCGTTCAGGGTGGCCACCGTGCGGGTCGAGCCGTCGTCGGTCCGCTCGCGCACGCCCAGGCGTCGCGCCTGGAACGTGGTGCAGTTCGATGTCGAGGTCAGCTCCAGGTAGCGCTCCTGGGTGGGCAGCCACGCCTCGCAGTCGAACTTGCGGGCCGCGCTGGATCCCAGGTCGCCCGCCGCCGTGTCGATCACGCGGTACGGCAGTTCGACCTTGGCCAGCATGTTCTCCTCCCACGCCAGCAGCCGCTCGTGCTCGGCCGCCGCGTCCTCCGGGCGGCAGTAGCTGAACATCTCCACCTTGTGGAACTGGTGCACGCGGATGATGCCGCGCACGTCCTTGCCGTGGGACCCGGCCTCACGCCGGTAGCACGCGCTCCAGCCGGCGTACCGCAGCGGCCCGCCCGTCAGGTCGATGATCTCGTCGGAGTGATAGCCCGCGAGGGCCACCTCCGAGGTGCCCACCAGGTACAGGTCGTCCTTCTCCAGCCGGTAGATCTCGTCGGCGTGCTTGCCGAGGAACCCGGTGCCGCGCATGGTCTCCGGCTTGACCAGGGTGGGCGTGATGACGGGCGTGAAGCCCTCCGCCACGGCCTGGTCCATCGCGAGGTTGAGCAGCGCCAGCTCGAGGCGTGCGCCGACCCCCGTCAGGTAGTAGAACCGCGAGCCGGACACCTTCGCGCCGCGCTGGGTGTCGATGGCGCCGAGGCCCTCCCCCAGGTCGAGGTGGTCGCGCGGGGCGAAGCCCTCGGCGGCGAAGTCGCGCGGGGTGCCCTCGGTGCGGAGCACGACGAAGTCCTCCTCGCCACCTGCCGGCGCGCCCTCGGCGATGTTCGCGATCTCCCAGAGGATCTCGTCGAGACGCTCCTGCGCGGCGTTCGCCGTGGCCTGGTGATCCTTGACCTGCTGCGCGAGCTGCTTGGTGCGGGTCAGCAGTTCCGTCTTCTCGTCACCCGAAGCCTTCGCCACCTGCTTGCCCAGCGCCTTCTGTTCCGCGCGCAGGGACTCGAACGCCGTCAGGGAGGAGCGCCGAGTCGCGTCGGCCTCCAGGGCCGCGTCGACCAGGGCGGGGTCGTCGCGGCGGGCCGTCTGGCTCGCGCGCACGACGTCGGGGTTCTCGCGCAGCTGCTTCAGATCGATCACGGGCCCCAGCCTACTGGCGCGGGGCGCGGGGGCCGTGGCGTGAGAACGCCCTCTCACTGGGGATAATCACCCCATGGACTGGCAGGTGTGGCTCGGAGTCGCCGCGATCGTCATCGCCGTGACCGCACTCGGGGTCGCGCTGCGGATCTACACGCGCGTGGTGGTGATGCGCCGTCGTCTCGGGGCCGTCACCGAGCGCGCACCGGAGGAGCAGGGGCCCCGGCGGATCGCCGTCGTCCTCAACCCCTCGAAGCGCGGCACCACCGGCCTGCGCAACCGCGTGCGGGCGGCGTGCGTGGAACGCGGTCTGCCGCCGCCCGCCTTCTACGAGACCACCGTCGAGGACCCCGGACAGGGCCATGCCCGCCGCGCCGTGGAGGACGGGGCCGACGTCGTGGTCGCCGCGGGCGGGGACGGCACCGTGCGCGCGGTCGCGGAAGCCCTGGTGGGCACCGACGTCCCCATGGGCGTGATCCCCGTCGGTACGGGCAACCTGCTGGCCCGGAACCTCGACCTCCCTCTCGCCGATCCGGAACGGGCCATCGCCGTCGTGTGCGACGGCCGCAACCGGACGATCGACGTCGGCTGGATGCGCGTGGAGGAGTTCGCGCGCGACGACGACCCGGCCTACCCCGACGAGCCCCCGCACGACACCGAGACCGAGCACATCTTCCTCGTCATCGCCGGGCTCGGGTTCGACGCCGCGATGGTGGCCGGCGCCGACCCCGTGCTGAAGAAGCGGGTCGGCTGGATGGCGTACTTCGTCGCCGGGCTCCCGCACCTGCGGGGGCGGCGGCTCAAGGCGCGGATCTGGCTCGACGACGGGCCTCCCGCCGACGCCCGCCTGCGCAGCATCATGATCGGCAACTGCGGGATGCTGCCGGGCGGCATCACCCTGCTCCCCGACGCCGTCCTGGACGACGGCGTGCTCGACGTCGCCGCCGTCGACACGCGCGGTGGCGTGCTCGGCTGGGCCCAGCTCACCGTGGAGGTCGCGATGCAGGGTCTGGGTGTCCGGTCGGACCTGCCGGAGAAGCTGGGCCGGATCGACCACGCCACGTGCCGCCGGGCCCGCGTGCGGGTGAGCGGCGGCGACGAGGTGCAGGTGGACGGCGACCCGCTCGGCCGGGCCGTCCAGATCTCGTCCCGCGTCGACGCCGCCGCCCTCCGGGTCCGGGCGCCGTGAGCCGGCCCGGCCCTCCTCGCCGCGTGTCCGGTGCCCCCACCGTAGGCTGACGCGGTGATCCGACGACCGGCCGCCGTGGCGGTGATGCTCGCGGCGCTGGCCGCGATACTCGTGGTGCCCGGAGTCTCCGGGTTCGGTGCGGCGGGCGGGAGTGTGGCCGGCGCCGGATCGGCGGCCCCGGCGGTCCCGGAGGGGCCGGTCGTCCTCGTCGGCACGACCGGCGTCCGATGGTCCGACCTGAAGGCCCCGGTGGACGGCGTCGGCGACGAACTCGCGGGGGCGGAGCCGGCCGAACCGCCGCTCGCCCCCTACCTGGCCGGTCTGCTCGACGACGCCGGGCTCGCCGACCGCCGCGGGGCGGACGCGGCGGGGCTCGCGCTCACCACCGGCGCCGCGGCACGCTGTCCCGCCGGAGGCTGGCTGGCCCTGTCGGCCGGAGGTCTCGCGGAGTCCGCCCCGGCCCCGCGCGCGGCGTGCGAGGAACCTGCCGTCGAGCCCGCGGCCGGCCAGGACACGCAGGCCGTCGTCGCCGGGTGGGCGGACTGGCAGGCGCTGCAGCGCGGGTCCGCCTACGGCGCGCGCCTCGGCAGGCTGGGCGACGCGCTGGACGGCATGTGCACGACGGCCGTCGGGGCCGGAGCGGCGGTCGCCGTGGCCCGGGCGGACGGCTCGGTCGGGCGCTACGCGGACGACGTCGGGCCGGAGGCGTTCGAGTGCCCGGTCACCGTGATCGACGCGGGAAGCGCCCTCCTCGCGCACGACGAGATCGACCGGGCGGACGCCGAGGACCTGCGCGCCGAGCGCGTGGCCGCCGTCGACGCCGAGGTCCGGCGGGTGCTGGCGGAGGTACCGGAGGACGCGACCGTCGTCGTCGCCGACCTGGCGAACCAGCGCGAGCGCGGGCCGCGGCTCGGGATCGGGCTGGTGCTCCGGCCCGCGGGACCCGACGGTGCCGGGCCGCGGTACCTCACGTCGTCGGCCACCCGGACGACGGGCGTGGCACGCGCGGGCGACCTGCCGGCGACGCTGCTCGCCGCGGCCGGCCTGGCGGCGGCCGACGGCATCGAGGACACACCCCTGCTCGCGGGCGCGGACCGGCCCGCGTCCGGAACGGAGACGATCGACGCGCTGGCCGACCTCACCGAGCGCGACCACGAGCGTCGCGCCGCGTACTCGGTACTGGTGGAGGGTGGGTTCTGGGCTGCGCTCGCGCTCGCGGGGCTGTGCTGGTGGGCGGCGGCCCGGGGACGTGCGAGCGGGGCGCGTGCGGCGGCCGTCGGAGCGGCGCTTTTCCTGAGCGCCGTCCCGGTGGCGGGCTTCCTCGCGTCGCTGACGGGGTGGTGGCGGTTCCCCCTGCCGGGCCTCGCGCTGGGCGCCGCGGTGGTCGCGATCGCGGGCCTGCTCGCGGGCCTCGCCGCGCTCGTCCCGGCGCGGCGGACATGGGCTCGTCCCGGATTCCTCGCCGGTGTGACGTTCGTCGTGCTCACGGTCGACGGGCTGGCCTCCACGGTGCTCAACCGGGCCGCGCCGCTGGGCGCGGCGCCCAGCTACGGTGCCCGCTTCTACGGGTTCGGCAACCCCACGTTCTGCGTCTACGCGGTGGCCGGGCTCGTGCTGGCCGCCGCCCTGGCGCAGTGGCTCGTCTCCCGCGGACGGCGCGGGCTCGCCGCGACGGCGGTCGCGGGCGTCGGGCTGGTGGCGGTGATCGTGGACGTGCTGCCGCAGTTCGGCGCGGACCTCGGCGGCGGTCCGGCGCTCGTGCCGGCGTTCGCCGTGCTCGGCATCGCGGCCTACGGCGGACGGCTCCGGGTCCGGCGGATCGTCGCGGTCACCGCGGGCGGGGCGGTGCTGGTCGCGGCGATCGGTGTCGCGGACTGGCTGCGGCCCGCCGCGCAGCGGTCGCACCTGGGTCGCTTCGTGGCCGACGTGATCGAGGGCGAGGCGTGGTCCCTCCTGGCACGCAAGGCCGCCTACGCGGCGCGGTCGGTGCTGGCCGGGCCCTCGGTCTGGGTGACGGTGCTCCTGCTCCTGGCGGTGGCGCTCGTGCTCTTCACGCCCGTGCTGGGACGGAGGCTGGAACCGGCATGGTCCGTCGCGGCCTGCTCCGCCTGGCCCCTGCTGCGTCCTGCCGTGGCCGCGATCTGGCTGGTGGCGGTGATCGGGTCGCTGATCAACGACTTCGGCCTCCGCATCGGGATGATCTGCCTCGTCGTCGCCGTCCCCCTCCTGACGCTCACGGTGCTCGGCGTGGCGGGCCGCACGGGTGACCGCACCGGGCAGGGCGCCGCAGGTCCGGCCGTGGACCGTGCAGCACTCGGGAAATGATCCGCCGCGGCCCGCGGTGTCACCGTTCGGCTGTTCGCCATGTCGCGTTCCAGCGCGCGGAACGCTGGTGGTCGTACAGTTCAGGACGTGACTACTCCGGATCTCGAGGCGGCCGCCGCGACGCCGTCGCGCAGCACGGGCCCCTGGCTCGTGGCCCTGGACATCGACGGGACCCTCGTCACCTACGACGAGGAGCTCGCGGACGAGACGCGCGAGGTGATCGCCGCCGTCCTGGCGGCGGGGCACCACGTGATCCTGGCGTCGGGCCGGTCGCTGATCTCGATGACGCCCCTGGCCGCCGAGCTGAAGATCGACGAGGGCTGGATCGTCGCCTCCAACGGCGCCGTCGTGGCCCGCCTGGACCGGAGCGCTCCGGAGGGGTACGAGCTCGAGCACGTCGAGACGTTCGATCCCGGTCCGGCGCTCCGGCTCCTGCGGGAGGAGCTGCCTGACGCCCGCTACGCGGTGGAGGACGTCGGTATCGGATTCCGGCTGACCGAGCACTTTCCCGACGGGGAACTGCAGGGCGAGCACGAGATCGTGGATTTCGAGGAACTGTGGTCGGCGGACGTGACGCGTGTCGTCGTTCGCGCGCCGGACAGTTCGAGCGACGAGTTCCACCGGCTCGCCGAGGCCATCGGCCTGGAGGACGTGACGTACGCGGTCGGCTGGTCGGCCTGGATGGACATCGCGCCGATGGGGGTCACGAAGGCCTCCGGCCTGGAGCGGGTGCGTGCGGCACTCGGCGTGTCGCCGGAGCGCACGCTGGCCGTCGGTGACGGCGCCAACGACATCGACATGTTGCGCTGGGCGGCGCGCGGAGTCGCGATGGGGCACGCCTCGGAACGGGTTCGCGACGCGGCCGGCGAGACGACAGGGGGCATTGAGGAGAACGGTGTGGTGCCGGTACTGCGTTCACTGTTGGACGAGCGTCTGTGATGTGAACGGTATTCCCGTTTTCGGCTGAATCACGGATACGGCTATGTGCCGTCGCATCAATCCGGTACCTTGTGACCAGTCTCACCCGGTGGGTGAGATTTATCGCGGCGACGCCGGAGGTCTGCGGCATGCAACTGGAGCCATTGTCCGCCACGCGGGCTACCCGTACCGCGACCACGCACGCCGTTGCCGGAACGCTCGGAGAGCCGGCGCTCGTCGCCCTCGACATCGACGGAACGATCGCCACCTCCGGAACACTGGAGATCACCGACCCCGTACGCGAGGCCGTGGCCCGGGTGCGGGCCGCCGGGCACCATGTCGTGCTCGCCTCCGGGCGCTCGCTCGTCGGCATCCTTCCCATCGCGGACCAGCTCGGGATCCAGACCGGCTGGGTGGTGGCGTCGAACGGTGCCGTCACCGCGCGGCTGACGCTGGGTGCCACGGGCGGTTACGCCCTGGAGGACGTCCGGACCTTCGACCCCGAGCCCGTGCTGCAGCGGGCGCTCGCCCTCGTGCCCGAGGTCAACCTGGCGGTCGAGGAGATCGGCTGGGGCTACCGCGTGCTCGACCGCTTTCCCGACGGAAAGGTGAACGGGCGGCAGGAGGTGGTACCGCTCGCCGACCTGTGGTCCGTCCCGGTGACCCGCGCGATCGTCCGGGGGGCCGACGTGTCGGAGCGCCTCCTCGGCCCGCTGCGCTCCCTCGACGTGACCGCGGTTCCCACCGCCGACGACTGGATCGACGTCACGCCCACCCAGCTCAGCAAGGCGACGTCGCTGGAGATCATCCGCCGTACGCTGCGCGTCGCGGACCACCGCACGATCGCGGTGGGCGACGGCGTGAACGACCTCGAGATGATGGCGTGGGCCTCGCGGAGTGTCGCGATGGGGCACTCCCCGGACCTGGTGAAGGCCGGCGCGGACGAGGTCACCGGAACCCTGGACGACGACGGCCTGGTCCCGGTGCTGCTGTCCGTGTGACCGCCGTGCCCGCCGGCGCGCCCGTCGTCAGCGCGCGGTGAGGACGATCGGGCCGTCCTCCGTGATCGCGATCGTGTGCTCGCTGTGGGCGCCGCGGGAGCCGTCCTTCGAGCGGAGGGTCCAGCCGTCCGGGTCGGTCCAGATCTCGTCGGTGGTCTCCAGGAACCACGGCTCGACCGCGATGACCAGGCCCGGCTTCAGCGGGAAACCGCGCCCGGCACGCCCGTCGTTCGGCACGTGCGGGTCGCCGTGCATGGTGCGGCCCACGCCGTGACCGCCGAAGTCGGTGTTGATCGAGTACCCGGCATCGTGCCCCACCTTGGCGATGGCCGCGGAGATGTCCCCCACCTTGTTGCCGACGGTGGCGGCGGCGATGCCGGCCTCCAGGGCGAGCTCGCTGGTGCGGATGAGCTTGGCGTCCGTCTCGGCCCGGCCCGGCGCGGGGCTGCCCACCACGAAGGAGAGTGCCGAGTCCGCCACCCAGCCGTTCACCGACACCGCGAAGTCGATCGACAGCAGGTCGCCGTCGCGCAGCGCGTAGTCGTGCGGCAGGCCGTGGAGCACGGCGTCGTTCACGGACGTGCAGATCACCTTGCCGAACGGCATCGCGCCGAACGACGGGTGGTAGTCGATGTAGCAGGACTGGGCGCCACGATCGCGGATCATCTCGTGGGCGAGCTCGTCGAGCTCGAGCAGGTTCACGCCCGGCTTCGCCGCCGCCCGGACCGCGGTGAGCACCTCGGCCACGAAACGCCCGGCGGGCCGCATCTCGTCGATCTCGCGGGGGGTCCTCAGCTCGATCATGTCCGTCCTTCTGTGGCGGCGGGGATTGTTGTCGGCAAGAGCGCGTCCGCGATGCCGCAGGCGTGCGGGGACAAGCCTACGTGGCCCCGCGTCGCGGTGGCGCCGAGCCGTCCGTGCGTACCTGTGCCTATGCTCGGACGAGGAGCCTTCTTCGGATGCCGAAACGATCGCAACGGTTTCGTAATGTTGCAACAACGTTGAAACGCTTGCATCCGGCGGCGAAGCGGGGTTCCGTTGGTCACGGGTCTCCTGGCCATGGGTCAAGGTGTACCTGCACGTCAGAATCGCTTACCACATGGCAGTGGAGGAACCGATGAGGATCCAGAAGTTCGGCAGCCGACGCCGGGGCATCGCCCTGGCAGCCGGCATCGCAAGCACCGCGCTTGTGCTCGGCGCCTGTGCCGACACAGACGAAGGATCCGGAGGCGACGGCGGCGACGCCGAGGCGTTCGAGATCGACTGCGCCGCCTACGAGGAGTTCGGCGACCTCGAAGGTACGACGGTCACCGTGTACACCACGATCGTCGAGCCCGAGGCGGAGACGCAGCAGGCATCGTACGAGCCGTTCGAGGAGTGCACCGGCGTCACGGTCGAGTACGAGGGCTCCCGCGAGATGGAGGCGCAGCTGCCCGTCCGCGTCCAGGCCGGCAACCCGCCGGACATCGCGATCCTCCCGCAGCCGGGTCTGCTGAGCACGCTCGTCAACGAGTACGACGCCGTCCTGCCGGCGCCCGAGCAGGTCGAGGCGAACGTGGACGAGTTCTGGTCCGAGGACTGGAAGGAGTACGGCACGGTCGACGGCACGTTCTACGCCGCGCCGCTCGGTTCGAACGTCAAGTCGTTCGTCTGGTACTCCCCGAGCATGTTCGCGGACGCGGGCTACGAGATCCCGGAGACCTGGGACGACCTGATCACGCTCACCGAGACCATCGCCGAGGGCAACGAGGGTGCGACCCGGCCGTGGTGCGCGGGTGTGGAGTCCGGTGACGCGACCGGCTGGCCGGCCACGGACTGGATCGAGGACATGGTGCTGCGCAGCGCCGGTCCCGAGGTCTACGACCAGTGGGTCTCCCACGACATCCCGTTCGACGACCCGCAGATCGTCGAGGCCTTCGACATGGCCGGCGAGATCCTCAAGAACCCGGACCACGTGAACGGCGGCCTCGGCGGCGTCGACTCGATCGCCACCGCTTCCTGGACGGACGCGGGCTACCCCATCCTCGAGGGCAACTGCTGGATGCACCGCGCCGCGAACTTCTACGCGACGCAGTGGCCGGAGGGCACCGAGGTGGGCCCGGAGGGTGACGTCTACGCGTTCTACCTGCCGGCCGAGACCACCGACGAGAAGCCGACCCTGGTGGCCGGCGAGTTCATCGGCGCGTTCACGGACCGCCCCGAGGTGGAGGCGTTCCAGACCTACCTGTCCAGCTCCGACTGGGCCAACGCCAAGGCGGCGGCCACGCCGGCGGGCGGCTGGGTCAGCGCGAACAACGGCATGGACCCGGAGAACCTCGCGACCGACTTCGACAAGCTGTCGGCGGAGATCCTCGCCGACGAGGCGACGGTCGCCCGCTTCGACGGGTCGGACCTGATGCCGTCCGCGGTGGGTACCGACTCGTTCTGGTCGGGGATGACCGAGTGGTTCGCGAGCGACAGGTCGACCGAGCAGGTCACCAGCGACATCGAGAAGTCCTGGCCCTAGGACTGATCGCACCGAGGCGTGCGGGCACAACTCGCCCGCACGCCTCCTCGCTCCGGCCCGGCGATGACGCTACCTTGCGTGCGTCAGCGCCGGGCCGTCCCGGCAGATCAGGGTCCCCGACGGCGCGGACCGCACCCCTCAAGTCAGGAGAACTCCCTTGGACTGGCTGAAGTACGCCGGCGACGACCCGGTGCACAAACTGCTTCTCATGCTGATCGCGATCGTGCTCTTCGTGGTGCTGATGGCGATCATCCTCTTCGTCGTCGACCGGCCGCGGAACCCGCCGCGCTGGTTCGTCGGGTTCGGCTTCACCGGCATCGCCCTGCTGCTCCTGCTGGCGGGCCTGGTCTACCCGGCGCTGAGCACGATCTGGACGTCGTTCCTGCGCCGTAACTCCGGCGACTTCGTCGGTCTCGACAACTACGTGCGGGCGTTCACCGAGCCGCAGTTCCTCATCGTGCTGGGAAACACGGCACTGTGGGTTCTCGTGGCACCACTCGTCGCCACCTTCCTCGGTCTCGTCTATGCCTATCTCGTGGACCGCAGCCGGTTCGAGAAGATTGCCAAGGGCCTCGTCTTCCTGCCGATGGCGATCTCCATGGTGGGCGCCTCGATCATCTGGAAGTTCGTCTACGAGTTCAAGCCTCAGGGTGTCGAGCAGACGGGCGTGCTGAACCAGTTCATGGTGTGGCTCGGCGGCGAGCCGCAGCAGTGGCTGCTGAGCAGGCCGCTGAACACCTTCCTCATCATGGTCGTGTTCGTCTGGATCCAGACGGGCTTCGCCATGACCCTGCTCTCGGCGTCGATCAAGGCGATCCCGACCGACATCACGGAGGCCGCGCGGCTGGACGGCGTGAGCGGGTTCGGCATGTTCTGGCGCATCACGATCCCGAGCATCCGGCCAGCTCTGATCGTCGTCCTCACCACCATCGCCATGACCACGCTCAAGACGTTCGACATCGTCCGGACCATGACGGCCGGGCAGTTCGACACGTCGATCGTGGCCCTCGAGTTCTACGACCAGGGCTTCCGGCAGAACGACGCCGGCATGGCCGCGGCGCTGGCCGTCCTGCTGTTCGTCATCGTCGTGCCGGTGGTCGTGTACAACGTGCGCCAGCAGCGCAAGGTGGAGGAGATCCGATGACCACGACCACGCCGCAGATGCCGACACCCCAGCCCGTCCGGCCGGCGTCGTCGGGTCTGAACGAACGCGCGCGCAAGGCGCGCAAGGCTCTCAGCAACCCCTGGGCCAGCACTCTCGCGATCGTGATCGCGATCATCTGGACCGTGCCGACCGTGGGGCTGCTCGTCACGTCGTTCCGTCCGGAGCTGGACATCCGCACGAGCGGGTGGTGGACGGTCTTCGGGGACGCTTTCTCGGGCGAGGGCGTGTTCTCGCTGCGGAACTACGAGACAGCGCTGTTCGGCAGCTCGACCAACATGATCGACTTCTTCGTGAACTCGTTCGTGGTCACGCTGCCCGCGGTGTTCATCCCGATCACCATCGCGCTGCTGGCCGCGTACGGCTTCGCGTGGATCGACTTCAAGGGACGCGACATCCTTTTCATCGCGGTGTTCGCCCTGCAGATCGTGCCGATCCAGATCACGCTGGTGCCGCTGCTGTCGGCGTACGTGGACTTCAACATCAACGGCACCTTCTGGACCATCTGGCTGTCGCACTCGATCTTCGCGCTGCCGCTGGCGATCTTCCTGCTGCACAACTTCATGAAGGACGTGCCGAGGTCGCTCGTCGAGGCGGCGCGGGTCGACGGCGCCGGGCACGTGAAGATCTTCTTCCAGGTGATGCTGCCACTGCTCACGCCGGCGATCGCCGCGTTCGGCATCTTCCAGTTCCTGTGGGTGTGGAACGACCTGCTGGTCGCCCTGGTCATGGGTGACCTGCGCACCTTCCCGCTCACGGTGCGCATCGCGGAGCTGGCGGGTTCGCGCGGCGGCGACTGGCACGTGCTGTCGGCGGGTGCGTTCATCTCGATGGTGGTGCCGGTGATCGTGTTCCTGGCCCTGCAGCGCTACTTCGTGCGCGGGATGCTCGCGGGGGCGGTCAAGGGCTGAGATCTTCGCGCCCGGCTGCGGCCCGGGACCGGAGGCTGATCACTCCGGTCCCGGGCCGCTTCGCGTGGACGCGACGGTGAGCGCCCCGTTGAGGCCGGCGCCAGGCCGGGGGCCGTAGAGCGTGAACTGGACGTGTTTCCGTACTACTCCGTTCCTTCCCGGCGGAGCAGGCTTTCCTTGATGCCCAGGCCGTAGCGGAATCCGCCCAGCGTGCCGTCCGTGCGCAGGACGCGGTGGCACGGCACGAACAGTGCCGCCGCGTTCATCGCGCAGGCCCCCGCCGCGGCGCGCACCGCGGACGGCCGGCCGGTCCGGACCGCGTACTCCGTGTAGGTGAGCCGCTCACCAGGAGCGACGTCGCGCAGTACGTCCCACGCGTGCGCGCGGTACTCCCCGCTCGCCTGGCGGACGGGTACGCGCGAGGGGGCGTGATGGTCGCCGTCGTAGTAGGCCCTGACGGCCTCGGCGGCATCGGCCAGGACGCCGGTGCCCGGTGGGGTGCCTTCCGCGGGGGCGGGGGCGGGGACAAGAGAGCGATGGATCAGGGCGACGAGGTCGTCGACGCGTTCGGTCCAGCCGGAGGCCAGCAGGGCGTCGTCGGACGCGACGAGGGTGAACGGGCCGTCCGGGGTGGCGATGGTGGTGGTGTGCACGAGGAGCGTCCTTCGGTGTGGCGGGTGAGGTGTCGGGTGCGAGGGTGGGTGTGCTGCCGTGCGGGCCGTCAGGAGGCACGCCGCCAGAGATGCATCGCGGCATACGAGCGCCACGGAGCCCAGGCCGAGCCGCGGGCGGCGAGCTCGCGGAACTGCCGCGCACGCGGCGCCTCGCCGTCGAGCAGGCCCAGCGTGCGCGCGCCCGCCAGCAGTGCGACGTCGCCGTCCATGAGGATGTCCGGGTCCCCGAGCACCCGCAGCGCCACGTAGCCGGCCGTCCAGGGGCCGATCCCGGGGCGTTCCACGAGACGACGCCGTAGTTCGGTGGGGTCGTCCCCGACGCTGACGGCGAGATCACCGGTGTCGAGCGCGCGCATGGTCGTCTCGATGGTGCCGATGTTGCGGGCCGGGAGCCGCAGGTGGTGGCGTGCGCCGTCGGCCACCTGCTCCGGGGTGGGGAACAACCGCGAGAGGCCGGGGATGCCCGACGCGTACGGCATGCCGACGGCGCCGGCGAGCCGGGACAGGTGCGTGCGCGCGGCGGCGACGCTGATCTGCTGCCCGACGATCGCCCGCACCAGCAGCTCGGCGGCGTCCACCGCGCCGGGCACGCGGATCCCGGGCGCCGCGGCGACGCCCGCCGCGAGGGCGGGGTCGGCCGCCAGCGCGCGGTCCACGGCCACCGGGTCGGCGTCCAGGTCCAGGAGCCGCCGGATGCGGGTCACGGCGACGGGAACATCGGCGAGTCGCGACACCTCGACCGTGACGCCCACGGACGCGGTGCGGTCGGCGGCCGAGGGATCGGAGCGGTCCGGCTCGCGGTAGCGCACCTCGAAGGCGCCCGGACCGTGCGGAAGCGTCAGGGTCCGGGCGTAGCGGAGATCGGGACCGGCGAGATCCGCCGACTCCACGCCGTCGATCGCGCGAGCGGCCAGGAACGCGAGCACTCCCCGTGCGTCGAACGGCAGCCGCACGGGAAGGCTGAGCCGGAGCAGCTGCCGGTCGGTCGGCCGGCCCTCGGCGTCGTTCTCGCCGGTCTCGCCGGCGTCGACCGGGGCGAGGGGAACGCGGGCCATGGTCGTGCGGGGGGCCGCGCCGTTGCCTCGGCGCCGCGCCCGCGCCCGGATCTCCGACGGCGTGGCCGCGAAGATCTCGACGATCGTGTCGTTGAACTGGCGGATCGAGCCGAAGCCGGCTGCGAACGCGACGTCGGCCAGCCGCAGATCCGTCTCGCTCAGCAACGCCCGCGCCGTCTGGGCGCGCTGCGCGCGCGCCAGCGCCAGCGGGCCGGCGCCCAGCTCCCCGGCGAGCAGGCGGCTGATCTGCCGCACCGAGTAGCCGAGACGTACGGCCAGGCCGTCGACGCCCTCGCGGTCCACCACGCCGTCGGCGATCAGCCGCATCGCCCGCCCTGCCAGGTCCTGGCGCAGGTTCCACTCGGGTGTGCCGGGCGTGGCCTCGGGGAGGCAGCGCTTGCACGCCCGGAACCCGGCGTCGTGCGCGGCGGCGCTGGTCAGGTAGAACGTGACGTTCGCCGGCTTCGGCGTGCGCGCCGGGCACGACGGCCGGCAGTAGATCCCGGTGGTCCGGACGGCCGTGAAGAACTGCCCGTCGAACCGCATGTCGCGCGCCGCGATCGCGCGGTACCGCTCGGCGAAGAGCGGACCGTCCGGCGCGTCGCGCCCGGCCGCTGAATCGTGGACGACGTCGGTCATGCGTCCCATCGTGCGCCGCCCTCCCGGCCGAAGGCTAGCGGAAATCGGACGCGACGACGGGCCGCCGTCGCACCGCGTCGCCAGGGGCCGTGTGGGGAACACCGGGTGAGGAGCGGACCCGCTCCTGGGGAGACCCTGGGAAGATTCCGGGCGGAGCGCGACAAACTCGCGTTCGTTCGCAAGGGCTCCGCCACCCTGGCCGCATGACCGAGACCTGGGGTCCCTGGCATGACATCGCGCACCGCCTCGAGGACACGCGGAGGTGTCCCGCATGCGGGATGGGCCTCGACAGTCCCGTGTGCCGCAGGTGTGGCCTCGACCTGAGCGTCGCGCGCGCCCACGACGTGCGGCGGCTGTCGCTCGATGCCGCCCAGGTGCTGCGGCGGCGTGCCGAGGTGATCGCCGAGATGCGCACGGCTCAGGCAGCAGCGCGGAACCGGAACCTCGCATCCGGTCGCGGGGGCGCCGCGGTGGCGAACCCGCCGGCACCGGCCGCGCGGTCCGGCGGTGCGGCCCCCGACACGCCGGCCGCTGCGGTCCCCGTTCCGCCCGCCCCCGCCCGCCGCACCGCTCCCTCCGCTCCCTCCGGGCCCCCGGTGAAGCCGGACCGCCCGCGCCGAGGGCGCGACATCTCCCTGCAGCCGATCCTCGCGGGTGCGGGGGCGACCCTGCTCGCCGTCGCGGCGGTGGTCTTCGTCTTCTTCACGTTCGGCGACAACCTGGCGCTGCGCGCCGTGGTCACCGGAATCGTCACCGTGGCCGCCGCCACCGTCGCGGGACTGCTGCGCCGGGGTGGCCTCCGGACGACCAGCGAGGCCGTCGCCGCTCTTGCCGCCGTCCTGTGCTGGGTCGATGTCGAGCTGGCGATGCAGGCCGGGCTGCTCGGCGGGCTCGAACCGCCGCTGGCACGCGCCGTCGTCCTGGCCCTCCTGGCGCCGGCGTTCATCGTGGTCGGGCACCGGCTGCGCGTGCGGACCTGGGTGTCGGCGGGCCTGGTCGCGGCATTGGCGGTACCGCCGTCGGCGGCCGCCGGAATGCCGGCCTCGGCGTGGTCGTCCTGGTGGTGGGTCGCCGCATGGGTGCTGGTCGCGTTCGTGGCGTGGGCGGCGATGCGCGCCCTGGCGATGTTCGCCCGGGGGGACGGTGACGGCGTCCGGTTCACCGTCGAGTCGCGCGCCCTGCGCGTGGTCCGCGCGGCGGGCGTCCCGGCCGCGCTCCTGGCGTCGGTCGCCGCGTCGGCGGGGCCGGTCGTGACGCCGCTGTCCGCGTGGGGCGCGACCGCGGTGCTCTGGTGCGCCGTCGTCGCGGTGGCGCTGCTGGGCGGGCTGCTGCTGCGGGTCCGCTCCTGGGTGACCGCCGCCGCGCTCGGGTCGCCCGTGGTTCCGCCGCTGGTCGCCGCCGGCCTGCCCGTGTCGGAATGGACCGCGTGGTGGTGGACGTGCGGTTTCGTCGGGGTCGCCCTCGCCGCCTTCGCGGCCGCGAGCGGGCTGCCCACGATGGCCCGGCGCCTGGGCGACGACCTCGGGCGGCCCTTCACGGCGGAGGCTCGTCTGCTGCGGGTGGCCCGCGGCCTGGGCTTCCCGCTGGCTCTCCTGGCCTCGTGCTTCGCGGTCGAGATCCCACCGCTCGACGGCTGGGGGACGACGGCGGTGCTCTGGTCCGCCGTCGTGGCCGCCGCGCTCGGCGGCGGCTACGCGCTCCGCGTCCGGTCGTGGGCCTCGGCCGCCGTGCTGGCGGCCCCGGCGGTACCGCTCCTCGTCGTGGGCGGCACGGACGTGACGGCCTGGTCGGCCTGGTGGTGGACGTGCGCAGGCGTGGCGACGGCGTTCGTCGCGCTGGCCGCGATGCGCGGGCTGCCCGCGATCGCCCGGCGCCTCGGCGACCGGCTCGGCCGCCCGTTCACGCGGGAGTCGGGCGTGCTCCGGGTGGTCCGGAGCCTGGGTTTCCCGCTGGTGCTGGTGGTCTCGTGCTTCGCGGCCGAGCTCCCGATGCTCTCGGCGACGGGCGCGACGGCGGTGCTCTGGAGCTCGGTGACCGCGGTCGCCCTCCTCGCCGGGGTGTGGCTCCGGGTGCGCTCGTGGATCTCCACCGGCCTGGTCGCGGTCCTGCCGGTGCCGATCCTCGGGGAGCTGGCGTTCCTGGGCGACGTGGCGGGCAGTTCCTGGCGCTGGGTCGGCGAGTTCCTCCTGGTGGCGCTCCTGGCCTGGGCGGGCTACCGCGCCGTCGGACCGCTCGCGGGGCGGCTGGGGGTGCGGGAGTCCGCCACGACGTTCCGGGGAGAGCTCTTCTTCCTGCGACTGGTCCGAGGCACCGGAGTCCCTCTGGCGCTCGTGGCCGCGGCCGTGCTGCCGCCGGCCGAGGCGTTCGGGCTGCCGTACGACGCCGTGTTCGGGGAGAACTTCGCCGCCCGCTCGGCGCTGCTGTGGGTGGTGGTCGTCCTGTTCGGCGCCCTCGCCGGGCACTGGCTGCGCGTCCGCTCCTGGATGTCGGCCGCGGTGCTCGCCGCACCGCTGCTGCCCCTGTGGGCCGCGTGGGCGTTGGCCCTCGAGGTCGAGAGCCCATGGCTGGTGCCCCTCGCCTGCCTGGTGGCGGCGGTCATGACGGTGCTGCCCCGGGCGGCCGACGCCGTCTCCGGACCGAGGCTCGGAACCCGGTTCGCGCCCGAGAGGCGAGTGCTCGACGCGGGCGCCGCGATAGCCGTGGTGGCCGCTGTGACCGGCTCCGTCGACGTCCAGTCGCCGGACCTGCTTCCCGGGCGGGGAGGAATGGCAGTCCTCGTCGCGCTGGCAGCCGTGACCGCCGCCGTGCTCCGGCGCGTCACGCACCACCGGGCATGGCTGTACGCGGGCGGAGCCCTCGCGACCGCCTCCGGTGCCCTGCTCGGCTGGGCGCCCGGCGACCCGGCCGTGGGCTGGGTGCCTCTCGGGGCCGCCTGCGCCTGGATCGTGCTGGCGGTGCTGACCGCGCCGCGCCTGCTCCAGGTGGCCCGGCTGGGATCCGTCCGCCACGCGCTCGCCCCCGGGACCCGACACGACCTGCTGCGCAGCGGTTGGGCCGTCGCGGTGGCCGCGGCCGTGCCCGCGGCGATCTTCGTCCTGGGTCGCGTGCTGGACGTGTGGGCCGTCGCCGCGTCGGCCCCGCGGACCGACTGGTTCGTGCCCGCGGGCAGCGTCGTCGGCCCGGTGTTCGACGTCGGCCCCACCGCCGGCGCCGGTTCGGGGCTTCCCGCCTGGGCGGGCCTGGGAACGGTCGCCCTGGCGCTCGTCACGCTGCTCGCGGCGCGGCTCGTACCCGGCGACGACACGTCCGCCCCCGAGCGGTCCACCGCGCCGTTCCTCGTGCTGCTCGCGGTGGTCGGACTCGTGCTGCACCCGTGGCTCCCCGCCACGGCCGCGCTCACCCTCCTGGCGGTGCTCGGCCTCGTGCTCGTCGCGGCGACAGCTCGCCCGCCGGTCACCTGGCCCCGCCTCCGCCCCACCGTGGAAGCGGTCCGGAACACCGGCGGCGCGCTGGCTCGCGCGGCGGGAAGCCTGCGCCTGATCGGCGGGCGTCCGGTCACCTCCGCCGAGTACCGCCGCGCGCGGCACGCCGCCGTCACCGGCGCCGTCCTCGTGATCGTCCTGCTGGGCGCGTACTCGTGGATCTCCCGCCCCACCGCGGCCGCCGGCGCCCTCGCCGTCAGCGCCCTCGTCCTGTCGCTGCGCGCCACCCTGCCGCGGCCCGCCCACCCCTGGCTGGTCGGCGCCGGGTACCTGTATCCGCTGGTGGTGCTGGGCGTGGTGCTCGCCTGGCTCGACCTCTCGCTCGTCGCCGCGGTCTGCACCGTCTCCGCGGCCGCGTCGCTCGTGACGATCCTGGTCACCCTGGCCACCCGCACCTCGCGGAACGAGTGGTACGCGGTGCTCGGCGTGACCGCGGCCCCGTTCCTGGCGGGCGTGGTCACCGTCGTGTTCGAACGCACGTGGTGGTCGGCGGGCGCCGCGGCCGCGATGCTCGCGCTCGAACTGGTGCTGCTCCTCACCGCCCGGGCGGGGCTGCCGGTGCCCGTGCGCGCCGGATCGGCGTTCCTGCTGCTCCCGACGGCATCGGTGATGATCACCAGCGCCGGCGCGATGCTGTTCGAGGTCTCCGGATCGCCGTACGTGCTCCCGACCGCCGCCACGTTCGTCGCGGCGGTCGCCGCCGGCGCGGCACGGATCGCCGAGCGGATCGACCTCCGGGTGCCCGACGCCGGCGGCCCCCGCGGCCCGGGGATCGCCCGCACGATCCGCGGCATGCTGGAACGCTCCGCACTGCTCACCGGATCGATCGTGATCCTCCTCGCGTACCTGCGCCCGGCCGCCGGACCCGACATCGCCGTCGCCGTCCTGCTCATCCTCGCGGCGGGCGCGACACTCGTCGCCCGCGAGCCGGGGCGCGGGCGGGTCTGGCCGCTCGCCGGGGCGCTGTTGCTCGCGGCCCTGTGGACGGCGCTCGCGTCGAGCGGGGTCCGGCTGGTGGAGGCGTACACGCTGCCGCCCGCGGCCGGCGCCGTCGTGGTCGGCGTCCTGGCCGCCCGGCGGCTGCGGAACGGCGGCAAGGAGCCGGGCTCCACCCCGGCGCGTGCCGTGCGGAACGCCTGGGCGCTCGCCGGCGCGGGCGCCGCGCTCGCCGTCGTGCCGAGCTTCATCGCCTATCTGACCAGGCCCGACGCCGGTGACTGGCGCGCGTACGCGCTCGTGGCCGTCGCCTTCGTCGCACTCGGTGCCGCCCTCCTGGCCGGGCGCTGGGCGTGGGCGCGCGTCGCGCGGCTGGGTCTGACCGGAGTCGCCGCGTTCACGTCGCTCGCCGGCGTGCTCGAGTCGTGGCGGGTGGCGCCGATGCCGGGTGCCTGGCCGGGCGACCGCGGGGTGCGGTCGCCGGATGCCGGGCAGGCCTCGTCGTACGCCTCCGGCCGGATCGGGGAGCCGTTCACCGGCATCCCCGCCGCGACGGATCTCGCGTTCGTCGCCGGGCTGTCCTGGGCGGCGGCCGCGGTGGCGGTGCTGGCGCTGAGCGTGCTGGTGGTGCGGCCGGCGGCGGGGCCCCGGCTGACCGGACTGCTGCGGCGCCACGGGTTCGTGCCCGCGCTCGTGCTGGGCACCGTGTCCGTGCTGGTGCACATGGAGCCCGCCTGGGGCGCGGTGATCACGTTGCTGGTGCTCGAGCTCGCCCTGCTCGTGGGGCTCGTGCTCGGTGTCCGCAGGCTGGTGGCGCGCCGGGCGATGGGCGCGGCGCCGTGGCTGGTCTGGGTGTGTGCCGCGCTCGTCGCGATCGCGGCGTGGTCACCGCGCGAACTGCGGGTCGAGGCGTTCTCCGCGCCGCTGGGCGCGGCGCTCGTCCTCGCGGGCGGGTTGGCGCTGCGCGACCGGCTGCGGCGGGAGCCCGCGACCCCGCCGCGGCTCGGGGCGTGGCCGGTCGGCTTCGCCGGTTCGTGGCGGACGCTCGCCCTCGGCCTGCTCGCGCTCGTGGGTCCGTCGGTGCTGTCCACAGCCACCGACCCGCTCACCCTTCGCGCCTGCGGCGTGGTGTTCGTCGCGCTGATGGCGGTGCTGGCGGGGTCGCGGCTGCGCCTCTCGGCGCCGTTCTGGCTCGGCGGCGTCACCCTGGGCGTGGAGGTCCTGGTGGTGTTCGCGAAGCTCGGCGTGGGCGTCTCACCGCTGCCGTGGATCCTGACACTGGTCCCGGCGGCGATCGTGCTGCTGATCATCGCGACCCTCGACGAACGCCGCACGGCGGCGTCGGGCGGCACGGCGGCCTACCTCCGCGACCTCCGCTGACGGGCCGCTGACGGGCCCAGCCGTCAGAAGCGGGAGTCCAGCCAGTTCGTGACGGTCTTGAGGTACTGCTCGCGTGCCGGGGCAGGGGACAGGGCGAGGTCGTGGGCGCCGCCGGGGATGATCTCGACCTGCACGTCCTCGCCGAGCCTCGGCGCGCGGCTCCACATGTGCCGCACATTGAGCACGGAGTCCGTGGTGGTGTTCTCCTCGCGTGTGCGGCCCGGCGACGTCCGGTCCGACGTCGCCACCAGGACCGGTACGTCCAGCGACAGTCCTCTGGCGAGCCGGGCGTGGGCGCGGCGCACCGAGTTGAGCCAGCCGGCCCGTACCGGGAACGCCGCGTCGGGCTTCCACCGCAGGTCGAAGGCCCACTCGCCGTCGTGGTCACGGTGCATGGCGGTCGCGTAGTCACCGCCCAGCGCGCTGACCCGGGCCCGCGGCGCGGCGACGCCGATCCCGCGCAGCAGCCGCGTAGTGACCACGCGGTCGAACCAGCCGCGGTTCAGATCGACCCACGGCGAGTTGAGCACGAGGCCGGCGACGGCGCCGGGCCGCGCGGACGCCCACAGCGAGGCGATGAGGCCGCCGGTGGAGTGTCCCAGGAGCACGATCCGGTCGTGCCCCTCCTCGCGGACGGCCCGCGTGGCGGCGTCCAGGTCGGCGGCGTGCGCGTGGATCGGGGGGACGTTCGTCGGGTCGTCGCCCTCGCGCAACGAGCGCCCGTATCCTCGCAGGTCGACGGCGTAGAACGGGTATCCGGCCGCGGCCAGGTGCTCGGCGACATGGGCCTGGAAGAAGTAGTCGACGAAGCCGTGCACGTACAGCACGGCGGGCCTGGTCGTGTCGGTGCGGGTGGAGGCCGTGTACCGGACGAGCGTCACCGGCCGGTCGTCGCCGGGCACGGTCAGCGCCCGGGATTCGTAGCCGGCACCGAGGACGTCGGGGGACCAGGTACTCATCGGGCGGCTCCGTTGCGCGAGGACGAGAGGGCTGCCGTGATTGTAGTCGTCGCCGGCAGACGGCCACCAGGCGTGGGGTGGCAGGCGCCGGGAGGCGCGCCGTCAGCCACGCGGCGGGATGCTGGGCGGGCGGTGCGGGTCCGTCGGGGTGACGTGGTGCTGCGGATGGCCCGGCTGGGCGTAGCCCTGCGGCGGATAGGGCTGACCGTACGGCGCCGGCCCGCCCGGGGGCGCGGCGTCGTCCCTCTTGCGGACGCGGAGCGCCTGCCAGACGACGATCGCCAGGAGCAGCAGGATCACGAGGCCGCCGACGCCGAGCACGGCGACCAGCCAGTCGGGGACCCCCGATGTCGTGGTGCCGGCCGGGGCGGTCGTGCCGGCGTCCGGCGTCGGGGAGGGCACGGCCGGGTCGACGGCGGCGCCGCGCGCGTGGATCTCGTACGGCGCGCCCAGCGGCGGGTCCCAGTGCACGCGGTTCCCGCTGATCACGCCGTTCGACTCGGTGACCGGTCCGGGGAACGAGATGTCGACGGCGAAGTCGATGTCGTCGAGCGACGCCTGACCGTTCAGCCCGAGCCCTTCGGCGGTGAGGTCGAGCGTGCCGGTCACCACGTACTCGTCGCCCTCGCGCACGACGTTCACCGGCAGGCTCGTGGCCTCACCGATCTGCTGGGTGTTGACCTCGCCGTACACGTAGCGCTCGCCGGTGTAGCCGTCCGCGGCCCAGTCCTCGACACGGACCGCGGTGTCGGCGGGGTCGTTGCCCCGCACCATGGTGTCGATGAAGTCCTCGGCGGACCGGCCGGTGTTCTCCAGCACCTGGTCCTCGACGCCGAGGACCAGGCTGGGCCGGGCGACGTCGTCGGGCGCCAGTTCCAGTTCCAGGCCCATGCGCACGCACCCGGACAGCGCGAGCGTGAGCACGACGGCGGCAGCCGCGGCGAGGCGGCGCACGGTTCTCGGGCGACGGGTCACGCGGGCCAGTGTGCCGCAGGACGGCACGCCGCCCAAGACCGGCCCCCGCCGCGGTTCAGTCGGACGTCGAGGAGGAGCTCGCGGTGTCGGCGGCCGATCCGGTGCCGCTGCTGTCGGCCGGGCTCGTGGTGCCGGAGGCGGTAGCCGTGCCGGTCGGCGTCGGCGTCGGCGTGCCGGCCGGGCTGGGCGTGTCGGCCGGGCCGGAGGTGCCGCCCTCGTCGTCGGCACCAGGCGTCGCGTCGTCGTCGGATGCCGCGTCGTCGTCGGATGCCGCGTCCGCGGGGGCGGCCGCCGCGGCCGTGCCGGCTGCCGAGTTCCTGCGGCCGGCACGCCTGCCGAGGAGGATCCCGACCACCACGAGAACGGCCGCACCCAGCGCGGCTCCCACGCCGATCGTGAGGTTCCGGATGAGCGCCTCGCGCTCGGCCGCGGCCTTGGCCTCCGCCTCGGCGCGGGCGATCTCGTCGAGTTCCTCCTGCGTCAGGGCGCTCGCGCGGGCCTCGACCGCCAGCGGGGCGCCACCGGTGGACTCCCAGGTCACCGTGGTGCCGTCGAGTTCGCCGTTGGTGTAGGAGACGGGCCCGGGGAAGGTGATCGCGACCTCGTAGCGCATCGCCTCGAACATGGCGTCGAGCTCCGGGACACCCGAGTCGCCGACCTCGTCGAGCTCGCCCTCCTCGACGATCTCGCCTTCCACCACGAACTCGTCGTCCTCGCGCTCGACCGTGATGTCGAGGGTGTTCTCGAGATCGCGCAACGGGGTGTCCTCGAAGGTGGCCGTGAAACCGGAGTAGCCGTCCTCCGCGTAGGGCGTCGTCTCGTACTCGGAGGCGTCGACGGAACCCTCCGTCATCCCGGCGAGGAATTCCTCCGGTGGCACGTCCATCTGCTGGAGGATCTCGTCGGAGAAGGCGATGACGACATCGCCCGAGAAGGTGTCGTCGCCGTGGAGCGCGACGTCGGCGTCGAGTTTGACGCAGCCGGTCAGGGCAAGGGTCGCCGCGATGGCCGTGGCGCCGATCGTGGTCCGGAGTACGTGGTTCACGCGCCGAAGTTTGCCTGACATAACGTGCTCGGCCGGGCGATATCAGTCCTTGTGGCCGGATTGTGACCGGAGTTCACCCTCTCGCGCCGTTCGATGCCGCCCGCCGGGTCGCGTCCCGGACCGCAAGTTGAGCGGAATAGACTCAACTTTGAGATAGTTGAATCGGACGCGGCCGATCGGGCCGCGGCACCCGGCCCACGGCGGCGAACAGGCGAATGGCGGACGGAGGACCCATGGAGACGAAGTTCACGACGAGGTCGCAGGAGGCGATCGGCGACGCCCTGCAAACGGCGTCCGCCGCGGGCAACCCACAGCTCGAACCCGTCCACCTGCTCGCGGCGCTCCTGGCGCAGCAGGGCGGCGTCGCCGTCGGCCTGCTCGAAGCCGTCGGAGCGGACCCGGCCGCCGTCGGGCAGCGGGTACGCGCCGCCCTCGTCGCACTGCCGCAGGTCAGCGGGCAGAGCACGGCGCAGCCGGGCGCGAGCCGCACCATGGCGACCGCACTCGACCTCGCGGGCAAGGAGGCCCAGGCGCTCGGCGACGACTACGTCTCCACCGAGCATCTGCTCATCGGCATCGCCGCGAGCCGGTCACCGGCCGCGCAACTGCTGTCCGACGCCGGAGCGAGCGCGGACGCCCTGCGCGCCGCGCTGCCCGCCGTCCGCGGCTCCGGCCGCGTCACCAGCCCCAACCCCGAGGGCACCTACAAGGCGCTCGAGCAGTACGGCACCGATCTCACGCAGCGCGCCCGCGACGGCGCCCTCGACCCGGTGATCGGGCGCGACTCCGAGATCCGCCGCGTCATCCAGGTCCTGAGCCGCCGCACCAAGAACAACCCCGTGCTGATCGGCGAGCCCGGCGTCGGCAAGACCGCCGTCGTCGAAGGGCTGGCGCAGCGGATCGTCGACGGCGACGTGCCCGAGTCCCTCAAGGGCAAGCGCCTCGTCGCCCTCGACCTGGCCGGCATGGTCGCCGGTGCCAAGTACCGCGGGGAGTTCGAGGAACGGCTCAAGGCCGTCCTCGAGGAGATCACCGCGTCCGACGGCGAGGTCGTGACCTTCATCGACGAACTGCACACGGTCGTGGGCGCCGGGGCCGGCGGCGAGGGTGCCATGGACGCGAGCAACATGCTCAAGCCCATGCTCGCCCGCGGTGAGCTCCGGATGGTCGGGGCCACCACCCTCGACGAGTACCGCGAGCACGTCGAGAAGGACCCCGCCCTGGAGCGGCGGTTCCAGCAGGTGTTCGTCGGCGAGCCGTCCGTCGAGGACACCGTCGCGATCCTGCGCGGCCTCAAGGAGCGCTACGAGGCGCACCACAAGGTCACCATCGCCGACAACGCGCTCGTGGCCGCCGCCGCGCTCTCCGACCGGTACATCACCGGCCGCCAGCTCCCCGACAAGGCGATCGACCTGGTCGACGAGGCCGCCTCGCGCCTGCGCATGGAGCTCGACTCCTCGCCGGTCGAGATCGACGAGCTGCAGCGCGCCGTGACCCGCCTGGAGATGGAGGAGGTCGTGCTCTCGGAGTCCGAGGACGCCGCCTCCCGCGACCGGCTCGAGAAACTGCGCGCCGACCTCGCCGACAAGCGCGAGGCGCTCGCTTCCCTCACCGCGCGGTGGGAGGCCGAGAAGTCGGGCCGGAACCTCGTCGGCGACCTGCGGGCCAAGCTCGACCAGCTGCGCACCGACGCGGACCGCGCGGAGCGCGAAGGCCGCTACGAGGACGCCGGCCGCCTCCGGTTCGGCGAGATGCCGGTCGTGGAGAGGCAGATCGCGGAGGCCGAGGCCGTGGAGGCCTCGGAGACCGCCGAGGAGGCCGCCCACACCGAGACGCCGCTCGTCGCGGACAAGGTGTCCGCCGACGAGATCGCCGAGGTCGTCTCCGCGTGGACCGGCATCCCCGCCGGCCGGCTCCTCCAGGGCGAGCAGGAGAAGCTCCTGCACATGGAGGAGGTGCTCGGCGCACGGCTGATCGGCCAGCGGTCCGCCGTCGCAGCGGTGTCCGACGCCGTCCGGCGCTCGCGGGCGGGCGTCGCCGATCCGGACCGCCCCACGGGCTCGTTCCTGTTCCTCGGGCCCACCGGGGTGGGCAAGACCGAGCTGGCCAAGTCGCTCGCGGACTTCCTGTTCGACGACGAGCGCGCCATGGTGCGCATCGACATGTCGGAATACGGGGAGAAGCACTCGGTCGCGCGCCTCGTCGGGGCGCCCCCGGGATACGTCGGGTACGAGGAGGGCGGTCAGCTCACCGAGGCGGTCCGGCGTCGTCCCTACTCCGTCGTGCTCCTGGACGAGGTGGAGAAGGCCCATCCCGAGGTCTTCGACATCCTGCTCCAGGTGCTCGACGACGGACGCCTGACCGACGGGCAGGGCCGCACCGTGGACTTCCGGTCCACGATCCTGGTGCTGACCTCGAACCTCGGGTCGCAGTTCCTGGTGGACCCGACGCTCGACGCGGCGGCGAAGCGGGAGTCCGTCATGACGGCGGTCCGGGCCGCGTTCAAGCCCGAGTTCCTCAACCGGCTGGACGACGTCGTCGTCTTCGACGCGCTCACCCTCGACGAGCTCGGTCGCATCGTGGACCTGCAGGTCGAGGCCCTGACGAAGCGGCTCGCCGACCGCCGGATCCTCCTGGAGGTCTCCCCGGCCGCTCGCGAGTGGCTGGCGCTCGAGGGCTACGACCCGGCCTACGGGGCGCGCCCATTGCGCCGGCTGGTGCAGCGTGAGATCGGTGACCAGCTGGCCAAGCGCCTGCTGGCAGGGGACGTCACGGACGGCGACACCATCGTCGTCGACCGCGTCGAGGCCGCGGGCGGCCTCACCCTCACGACGGCTCCGGTCCCGGCCTGAGCGGGCCGGCCGGGCCGCCGGCCGGCACCATCGCCGGCCGGCGGCCCCGCCGGAAGCCTCAGGACAGCCCCAGGTCCTTCAGGCCGATCGGGAAGTGGTACTCCAGCCCGAGCGCCTCGATCTTCTCCTTGGCGCCGGTGTCCCGGTCGACGAGCGTCGCCACGCCGGCCACCTCGGCGCCCTCGGCCCGCACGGCCTCGATGGCCTGGAGCAGCGAGCCGCCGGTGGTCGTCGTGTCGTCGACGACCACGACCCTGCGCCCGGCGATCTCCGGCCCTTCGACGCGCCGGCCCGTGCCGTGCGCCTTGGCCTCCTTGCGGATCACGAACGCGTCGAGGTCCTGTCCGCGCGACGCCGCGGCGTGCAGCAGGGCCGCGGCGATCGGGTCCGCCCCCATCGTCAGGCCGCCCACGGCGTCCACCTCGGCCGTGCCGAGCCCGGCCTCCTCCAGGTGGTCCAGCAGAACGTGCCCGATCAGCGGCGCGGCACGGTGGTGCAGCGACACCCGGCGCAGGTCGACGTAGTAGTCCGCCTCGCGGCCGGAGCTCAGGGTCACCTTGCCGTGCACGACGGCGAGCTCCTTGATGAGCTCGATCAGCTGCTCGCGGGGTGTGGGGGAGAAGTCAGCGCTCACGGGAGCAAGGGTACGTGGCGGCGGACCCGGGCCGCCGGTTGTCCACAGGCAGGGCCCGCCGGAGCGCCGCGGCCGCGGTCAGCGGACCTTGCCCACCGCCCGGACCGCCCAGCGCGGCATCGCGCGCAACAGCGCCGATGCCACCTTGTAGCGCACCGACGGGGTGGAGATCACGATGCCGCCCCGCACGTCCGCGAGCGCCTGCTTGACGACGGGCGGGGCGTCCAGCCAGGCCCAGCTCGGGATGGTGGTCTCGGGGATGCCCGCTCGTTCGTGGAACTCGGTGTGGGTGAAGCCGGGGCACAGGACCGTGGCGGTGACGCCGGTGCCTTTCAGGTCGACGGCGAGGCCCTCGGTGAACGATCGCACGTAGGCCTTCGCGGCCGCGTAGGTGCCGCCCGCGGTGAGGGCGGCGACCGAGGCGACGTTGAGGATCGCGCCGCGTCCGCGCGGCACCATCTGGTGGACGGCGGCGTGGCTGAGTCGTACCAGGGCGCGGATCATGACGTCGATCCCGCGCAGCTCGCTGCTCGCGCGTCCGCGGAGGAAGTTGCCGGGCGTCGCGAACCCGGCGTTGTTGACCAGGAGGCCGACGGCGGCCGGGCCCTCGTGCGCGCCCGTGGCGGCCAGGCGTTCGGCGACGCGTTCGACGTCGTCGGAGACTGCCAGGTCGGCCGGCAGCACCTCGACCCGCACGCCGGTCACGGTACGGATGTTCTCCGCGACCGCGTTCAGCCGTTCCTCGTTCCGCGCCACCAGCACCAGGTCGTGCCGCGCCGCGGCGAGCTGCCACGCGAACTCCAGTCCCAGCCCGGCGGAGGCGCCGGTGATCATTGCGGTACCCATGAACCGCAGCGTAGAGGTATTGGGCGGGCAGGGTCGTGGAGGCGGTCATACGTGGATGCGGTCAGACGTGGTCGCGGTGGGAGTGCGGCGGGGCGCTCAGGGGGTCCGGGGCGGGCCGGACCCGGCCCGTCGCCGTGTCGTACGGGAAGCCCTCGCGCACCCAGTACTCGAAGCCGCCGAGCATCTCCTTGACCTGGTATCCCTGGGTCGCGAGCTCGAGGGCGGCCTTGGTGGCGGCGTTGCAGCCGGGGCCCCAGCAGTACACGACGACGGGCTTGTCGCGGGGGATGGTCCCTTCGGCGCGCAGGCGGAGCTTGCCGCCCGGCAGGTGGACGGCGGCGGGAAGGTGCCCGGCGTCCCATGCCTCGGGGGAGCGGACGTCGACGAGCGTGAGGTCCGCCCCCGTGTCGCCGAGCGCGGTGTGGACGTCGGCGACGTCGGTCTCGAAGGCGAGGCGGCGGCTGAAGTGGGCGACGGCGGCAGTGGTGTCGGGAGTGGTCGTCATGGCTCGATCCTCACCGCGGTGCGGCCGTCGCGCGAGGGGCCGGAACGACGCGTATCGCTAAGATCCTGCCATGGTCGCCGTCGTCGCTCCGTCTCGTCCGCACCGCGTGGCCACGCTGGTCACCGAGGGCATGGCGCCGTTCGAGCTGAGTTCCGTCGTGGAGGTGTTCGGGCTGCCCCGCCCGGAGGTCGACGGCCCCTGGTACACGCTGGACGTGTGCAGTGACCGGCCGGGCGATCCCCTGCGGATGACCGGCGGATTCTCCGTGTCGGCCGAGCACGGTCTCGACGTGCTCGCGGGTGCGGACACCGTCGTCGTCCCCGCCGTCGTCGACCCACGCTCCGGACCCGGGGACGACGTCGTCCGGGCGCTCCGTGCCGCGCACGCGCGCGGGGCGCGGGTGGTCTCGATCTGCTCGGGCGCCTTCGCGCTCGCGGCGGCGGGCCTGCTGGACGGGCGCGAGGCGACCACGCACTGGCAGTACGCGGGTCTCCTCGCGGAACGGTTCCCGGCGGTCTCGGTGCGCCCCGACGTGTTGTACGTGGACCACGGGGACGTCCTGACCAGTGCGGGCAGTGCGGCCGGCCTCGACCTGTGCCTGCATCTGGTGCGCACGGACCACGGCCCGGCGGTCGCGAACATGGTCGCCCGGCGGCTCGTCGTGCCACCGCATCGGGCGGGCGGCCAGGCGCAGTTCATCGAGGCGCCGGTGGTCCCGGCCGAGGAACGGGACGACGTCGGAGGCGCGCTCGCCTGGGCCCTCGATCACCTGGCGGAGCCGATCAGCGTGGACGTGCTCGCGCACCGGGCGCACATGGCCCCTCGCACGTTCGCGCGGCACTTCGCGCGGCGCACGGGCACCTCGCCGATCCGCTGGCTGATCACGCAGCGGGTCCAGGCGAGCCTCCCGCTGCTGGAGGCCGGGGAGCCGGTGTCGCGGGCGGCGGCGCTGGTCGGTTTCGACAGCCCGGTGACGTTCCGCCACCACTTCACCCGCACGATGGGCACCAGTCCGGCCGCCTACCGCAAGGCGTTCCACGGCTAGAACCGCCGTGCGACGGGTTATCCACAGATCGCGCCTTCGGATAGCGGTAAGCCGGTGCAATATATAGCATCGAACACATAGAGCAGGCCGGAAGGCGGCGCGGTGCCATCAGCGAAGGGAGGCGGTTCGATGCGGGCGGAGCGAGAGTTCCCGGGGGAGTCCTGTGCGCCGGAGGACCTGGACCGCCTCGCTCCGGGAGTGGGTCTGGCCGCCGCGCTGGAAGAACTGGCCCGCACGGGCGGCGAGCCCTCGCTCGACGCCCTGTCCGACGAGGAGCTCCGCACCGTCATCGCCGGGTGGGAGCGCGTCGTGTCGTGGGCGCGGGCCGCGCAGGCGCAGGCCGCCGCGGAGCTCGTCGCCCGCACCGACGGAGTCCTGGCGCGGGACTCCGCCGCCGGCGAGATCGCCGGGCGGCTGCAGGTGACCACCGGTGAGGCGTGGCAGATCGCGATGCGTGGCGAAGGCTGCGGCATCCACCGGCAGCTCAGCCAGGCGCTGGCGGCGGGCCGCATCGACGCCAAGAAGGCCGACACCTTCCTGCGCGCCGGGGCCGACCTGACGGTCGCGGAGCGTGGCGAGGCGATCGCCGAGCTGTTGCCGGCGGCACCTTGGCACACGTGGAAGTGGATCAGTGAGCAGCTGAACGCCCGCGCCGCGACGCTCCACGGCAGGAAGGCACGGCGCCGCGACCTGCTCGATCGCTGCAACGTGTGGGCCGAGCAAGCCGGCCCGGGTCGCGGGCGCATCGTCGCCGATCTCCCCGTCACCGATGCCGCCATGACCTTCAACGCCGTCCAGGCCGCCGCCAGGTCCCTCAAGGACACGCCCGGTGAGACCCGTCCCCTGGGCGCGCTGCGGGCGGCCGCATTCACCGCGCTGGTCACCGGGAACGTCGTCCTGCCGTGCCTGGAAGCAGGCGAGAACGACGACGTCGCCGGTGGCGAGGTCGCGAGCGAGCCGCCGCGGCTGGTCGAGCCGGTACTGGACACGGACCTCATCCCGGTCCCGGGCGTTCCTGATGATCCTTGCGGTCTGCGACTGACCGCCCCTGCGCCCGGCCCGGGATCGGCTGCCGACGTCACCGTCGCGGCCGGTACGCGTCTGCGCGTCATCGACGTCCCGGCGACCGTGAACGTGACCGTGCCGGCCACGATGCTGCTGGACCCGGACGACGCGACCCCTGGCGTCCTGGAAGGACTCGGCCCGATCCCGGCCGAGGACGCCGCGCGGATCGCCGCGGACGCGACCTGGCGCCGCTTGCTCACCGACCCGGTCGCCGGGGTGCTGACCGACTACTCCAGCCGCACCTATGCCCCGGGCGTCACCCTGCGCGCCGCCGTGACGGCCCGTGACCGGACCTGCAGGTTCCCCGGCTGCGACCGGCCCGCCACGGTCGGTGGCAGAGCGGCCCTCGACCTCGACCACATCGAGGCGTTCGACCACGATCACCGGTACCAGCCCGGTGAACCCGGGCAGACACGCGCGAACAACCTGCATCCCCTGTGCCGAAAGCATCACAACCTCAAGACCCACGCGAACTGGAGGGTGACCCGTGACCCCGGTACGGGTGTCACGCGCTGGACCGCGCCCGCCGGCGCCACCGCCGTCGTCGGCCCCGCCGTCGTCGACCCGGTCATCCGATACGGGCTCGCCCACGGCATGACCCTCGCCGAGCCACCTGGCAGGCCGACCACGCCGTCGGGCCGGGCGAGCGAGGAGAACGAGGAGAGTCCGGCGTCCGGCCCGCCTCCGTTCTGATCCGCGCGCAATGATCCGGCGTGCCACCGGTCACGTAGCCTGGCCCGCGTGCGGATCGCCACCTGGAACGTCAACAGCCTTCGTGCGCGCGTCGACCGCACGCTCGCAGTCCTCGAGCGCTGGGATCTCGACGTCCTGGCGATCCAGGAGACCAAGTGCCGTGACGAGCAGTTCCCGTTCGCCGCGTTCGCCGGCGCCGGGTACGAGGTGGCGCACACCGGCCTGAGCCAGTGGAACGGGGTCGCGATCGCCTCCCGGGTCGGGCTGGACGACGTCGCGACGTCCTTCCCGGGGCAGCCCGGTTTCCGGAAGCCGCTCACCGGCTCCGCGCCGCCGGCCACCCTGCTCGACGTCGAACCGCCCGTCGAGGCTCGCGCCATCGGTGCGACCTGCGGCGGGGTCCGCGTGTGGAGCCTGTACGTGCCGCACGGGCGCGCCCTCGACGATCCTCACTACCGGTACAAGCTCGCCTGGCTGGAGCGGCTGCACGACGCGGCGCGGGACTGGGCGGTCGATCCGGGCGCTCAGGTGGCACTCCTGGGCGACTGGAACGTGATCCCGCTGGACACGGATGTGTACGACGTCGCCGACTTCGCCGGGAAGACCCACGTGTCCCCGCTGGAGCGCACGGCGTTCGGCGCCTTCGCCGAGGTGGGCTACACCGAGGTCACGCGAGAGCACGTGCCGGCCGAACACGCCTACACGTACTGGGACTACCAGCGTCTCGCGTTCCCCCGCGACAAGGGCCTGCGCATCGACTTCGCCTGGACGACGGCGGCCCTGGCGGAGCGGGTGCGAAGCGTGCGGATCGACCGGGAGGAACGCAAGGGAAAGGGCGCGAGCGACCACGTGCCGGTGATCCTGGAGCTGGCGGACTGACCGGACGGGGCGCCGCCGTCGAGCGGCTCCCGGCCGTCCTCCGAGGTGACCGTGGGGAGATCTGGTGTGATGTGTCGAGAGTCACCAGCAGATTCACCCGATCGTGGTCGAAATCGATAGGTTGGCCTTCATGACGTCGCCCGACCAACCCGAGGTCAACGAAGAGGTCAACGAGCCGGACAAGCCGACAACGGCTGAGCATCCGGCCCAGGCCACCGAACCCGCCGACGCGATGCGAGAAGACGCCGGCGAGGCGGGCGCGGACACGAGCGCCCCGGGCGACGGCGAGCCGCCCGCCCACCACGACGCCGACACCGATGCCGCGACGCCCGGATCGGTGACCACGTCGGCCGGCGTGCCCGACCGGGTGATGGCCGCGGCGCGAGCGGGTCGGACCGGGGTGGACGCGGGCGATGATGCTGCCGACGCCGCGTCCCAGGACGGGGGCGATGCCGCGGACGCGGCAGGCGCCGAAGCCTCCCCGGACGACGGCGAAGGTCCGCCGACGGGCGATCCGGTGCCGGGCGAGGCCGTCTCGTTCGAGGACCTCGCTCTGCTCGCGATCTCCTCGGCGCACGAGACGAACGCCGGCCCACGGACGATCGCGCAGCCCGCCGACGCCGGCGACGAGGGCTCGGCCGAGATCGTGGAGACCCCCTCGGAGAACACCGAGACCGGGGCGCCCGACGGCGAGCGCGGCGCAGAGCCCGGAGCCGCCGCAGAGCCGCCAACCTCCCAGGAGCAGGAGCAGGAGCAGGAGCCGACCGCCGCCACCGGCCGGCCCGAGCACGACCACGAGCCCGCGCCCGAGCCGGGCCCGGCAGCATCTTCCGAGACCGAGACCGAGACCGAGACCGAGACCGAGACCGAGACCGAGACCGAGACCGAGACCGAGACCGAGACCGAGGTCTCCCGGGACCCGGCGCCGGAACCGGCCACTGCCACTGACCAGGCCGTGCCTGAGCCGGGCCCTGAAGCCCTGCCCGATCCGGAGGCCTCCCCCGATCCGGCGCCGCAACCCGCCGCTGCCACCGACCGGCCCGCGCCGGAGCCAGAACCAGCGCCCGAGCCCGAGCCCGAGCCCGCACCCGAGCCCGCACCTGCACCCGCACCTGCACCTGCACCAGGCTCGCAAGCCCCGCCCGCGCCCGAGCCGGAGGCCTCCCCGGACCCGGCGCCGGAACCGGCTGCCGCCACCGACCCGGCCGCGCCCGTCGCACCTCCAGCGCAGACCGGGCCACCTCTGCCACCTCCGGCCCCCGCGGACGAGCCGGCCTTCGCGTCGCCGAGCGGGCCCACGCCCGCCGTCGGACCCATGCCACCCGTGCCCGCGCCGCCCGCTCAGAGCACCCATCCCGCGCCCCAGCCACCCCCGGCGCCGCCCCGGCAGGCACCTCCGGGGCAGCAGCCGCCCGCACAGGCATCCTTCCCGCCCACCGGACCCGGTGCCCCGCCCGCGCCGGGCGCGTTCCCCGGGCAGGCGGAGTTCCGCCCGTCCTGGGACCAGTCCCAGGACTACGCGTCCGCGACGTCGTACGCGGGGTGGGACCCGTCCGAGATCGCCGCGGCCCGGAAGCGCCGCCGCAGGAACCTTGGCCTGGCCGGGGCGGCCGTCGCCGGCGTCGCGGTCGTCGCCGTCGTCCTGACGGTGATCGGGAACGCGATGAACAAGCAGGGGTGGGTGCCGGTCACGCCCGACATCGCCCAGGCCAGGGAGGTCAACTCCGTCCAGCTCGTGCTCGGGTCGTGCATCGACAAGATCCCGCTGGACGGAGCGGTGGACACGGTCCATGTCGTCCCCTGCGACTCGCCGCACGAGGCCCAGGTGGTGGGCCGTACCGACTTCGAGCAGGACGCGGTCTGGCCCGGGGACGGCGCCGCCGGTCAGAAGGTCGCCCAGGTCTGCGGGGCCAAGCAGCTCAGCGCCGAGGTCCGCAAGGGCGACCAGGCCAAACGTCTCCGCTACGTGGTGTGGACGCCGAGCGAGTCGTCCTGGGACGACGGCGACCGGGTCGGCCTGTGCGTCGCGGCCAGCGACACCGCCCTCACGGATTCCCTGCTGAACTGACCGGCCGGACGTTTGTCGAGGGTCCACAGGCGGAAGGGCCTGGGGTGAAGGACCTGCACTGATATCACCGCAGGTGAGGACATGGGACTCACTTGACGATACATTTACGCCATGGAGCCTTTTGTCCTATTCCTGGCCGTGGCCGTGGTGCTCGTCGTGGGCATCCTGGTCACCAGGCCGTTGCGCGACCGCCGTCGTGTCAAGGACATCGCCGAGTGGGCGGACATGAACGGCTGGGAACGCCCGGAAGCCGCCTCCGACCCCGACCTGCCCGGCCGCTGGCAGGGCGGACCGTTCCTGCAGGGCGTGTCGCAGCCCGCCACGGACGTGCTGTACGGCGATGTCTCCGGGCATCGCATGATCTCGTTCACCCACACCTGGCGGACCGGCACCTCCGAGTCCCGGTTCTCCCGCAAGCGGTACGCCCACGTGATCGCGCTCGACGAGGAGCCGTCGGAGCCGCGTCTCGAGCTCACGCCCGAGGGGTGGCGCGACAAGCTGCAGAAGCTCTTCGGCGGGCAGGACGTGCAGGTAGGCAACCCGGCCTTCGACGACGCCTGGCGGGTCCGCGCGTCCGACGACGACTTCGCGCGCCGCGTGCTCGACCCGCGCTTCATGTCGATGCTGATGCTGCCCGACTACCAGACCACCCGGATCCGCGTGGACGGCCCGTCGGTGATGCTGTGGACGTCAGGGCGCACCAGCGCGGAGAATCTCGCCCAGCTGTCGTCCCGGCTCGTCGAGGTCGCCCGGCTCACCATCCCGCTGGAGAAGGGGCAGCCGGTCTTCGAGCAGGGCGGGGACATCCACCTCCCCGGAATGGGCTTCGAGAAGATCTGACGCCCCGCGTCCTGCCGCCGGTCCGGCCGGCAGGACGATCGGGGTCGCGGGGCAGACGTTCCGCTCCGGGTGTCAGAGGAGGCCAGTACGCTGCGTGTCGTGACTACCCAGCACGAGGCATCGTCTCCTCGCCACGCCACCTCGAACCCGAGCCGTGCGTCGTCGTGGGCATCCGCTCCCTGGAACGCCGTGCGTGGTGGGCTGGTCGGCGCCGCCGAATCGGTACCCGGTATCTCGGGCGGCACGGTGGCACTCGTCGTCGGCCTCTACGACCACCTGATCGACGCCGCGAGCCAGCTCGTCCACGCGGCCCGCGAGCTCGTCACCGGCATCTTCCGGGGACGCGGCCCGGCCGCGGGCCTGCGTGCCCTGAAGGAGATCAACTGGGCGCTCCTCGTGCCGGTGCTGGTCGGCATGGTCGTGGTGCTGCTGCTGTCGCTCAAGCTCATCGCCCCGCTGCTCGAATCGAACCCCGTGCCGACGCGCGCCGTGTTCTTCGGCATGATCGCGGTCAGCATCGCGGTGCCGCTGCGCATGATGCCGCGCAGGTTCGGCGCGCTCGACGCCGTGCTGTTCCTCGCGGCCGCGGCCGTGGCGTTCCTGCTCACGGGCCTGCCCGAGGCCCAGGTCGGAGAACCCGAGCTGTGGTACGTGTTCATCGGCGCGGCGCTGGCGATCAACGCCCTCGTGCTCCCCGGCGTCTCCGGCTCGTTCCTGCTGCTCGTGATGGGCCTGTACATCCCGGTGCAGCAGGCGGTCGAATCCCGCGACCTCGGTTTCGTCGCGGTCTTCCTCCTGGGCGCCGTGGTGGGGCTCGGGAGCTTCGTCAAGCTGCTGCGGTGGCTGCTGCACAACCGCCGCCAGGGCACCATGGCGGTCCTCGGCGGCCTGATGCTGGGCTCGCTGCGCTCGCTGTGGCCGTGGCAGAGCGAGACCAACGAACTCCTCGCGCCGACGGGATCGGTGGTCGGCCCGCTGCTGCTCGCGGTGGCCGGCGCCGGCGTCGTGCTGCTCGCGATGGTGTGGGAGTCCCGGGTGGCCCGTGGCGCCTGACCCCGTCGGCGTCGGGCCGTGGCCCGGCGGCCCGCAGGCGTGGCCCACGGTGGACGAGGGCGCGGGCCCGCGCCCCGATCCCCGCTACGACCCCGAGCTGCTCGCCGAGGGAGACCGGCGGAACGTCGCCGACCGGTACCGCTACTGGACGGTCGAGGCGATCGTCGCGGACATGGACGCCCGCCGCCCGGCGGACCGGCAGCTGCACGTCGCGATCGAGAACTGGTCGCACGACCTGAACATCGGCTCGGTGGTGCGTACCGCCAACGCGTTCAACGCGGCGGGCGTGCACGTGGTGGGTCGACGGCGCTGGAACCGCCGAGGGGCGATGGTCACCGACCGCTACCTGCACGTCCACCACCACGCCGACGCGGAGGCGCTCGCGGCGTGGGCCGCTGGTCCGGAGACCGGCGACGGCCGTCTCCCCGTCGTCGGGATCGACAACGTCCCGGGCTCCGTGCCGATCGAGGGCCGTGCGCTCCCGCCGCGCTGCCTCCTGCTGTTCGGGCAGGAGTCCACGGGCCTGACTCCCGAGGCGCAGGCGGTCTGCGACGTCATCCTGCACATCACGCAGCACGGCTCCACACGCTCCGTCAACGCCGGGGCCGCCGCGGCGATCGCCATGTACGCGTGGGCCGCGCAGCACCTGTGACCTCCCCCGGCGCGCCGCTCCCGTGCCGTGCCTGACGTGCCCCGGCGCCGGGTCGTGGCCGGGTACCGCAAACCGCGACGGGGGTTCTTGTCGTGGACGGCCACGCCCCGCGGCCCGTGCGTGCATAAGATCGTGGGTGCATACCCGGGCGGACCTCGAAGCGACGGCCGCCCACACCACGAGTTACTTGGAGCTGGAGCAGATGCCCATCGCAACCCCCGAGGTCTACGGCGAGATGATCGACCGGGCCAAGGCCGGTAAGTTCGCCTACCCCGCGGTCAACATCACGTCGTCGCAGACCATCACCGCCGCCCTGCGCGGCTTCGCCGAGGCGGAGTCGGACGGCATCATCCAGGTGTCGGTCGGCGGCAGCGAGTACGGCTCGGGCGCCACGATCAAGGACCGCATCGCCGGTTCGCTCGCGCTCGCCGCGTACGCCACCGAGGTCGCGAAGAACTACTCGGTGAACATCGCGATCCACACCGACCACTGCGTCAAGGAGAACCTCGACTCCTGGGTGAAGCCGCTGCTCGCGATCGAGGCCGAGCAGGTCAGGAACGGCCAGAACCCGACGTTCCAGTCGCACATGTACGACGGCTCGACCGTCCCGCTGGACGAGAACCTCGTCATCTCCGCCGAGCTCCTCGAGCTCTCGCAGGCCGCGAAGACGATCCTCGAGATCGAGGTCGGCGTCGTGGGCGGCGAGGAGGACGGCCACGAGGCCGAGATCAACGAGAAGCTGTACACGACGCCCGCGGACGGCCTGGCCACGGTCAAGGCGCTCGGCGCGGGTGAGAAGGGCCGCTACCTGACGGCCCTGACCTTCGGCAACGTGCACGGCGTCTACAAGCCGGGCGCGGTCAAGCTGCGCCCGTCGATCCTCGCGGACATCCAGAAGGCCGTGGGTGACGAGATCGGCAAGGAGAACCCGTTCGACCTGGTCTTCCACGGTGGTTCCGGTTCGACGGAGGCGGAGATCGCCGAGGCCGTCGACAACGGCGTCATCAAGATGAACATCGACACGGACACGCAGTACGCGTTCAGCCGCCCCGTGGCCGATCACTTCTTCAAGAACTACGACGGCGTCCTGAAGATCGACGGCGAGGTCGGTAACAAGAAGGCCTACGACCCGCGTGCGTGGGGCAAGCTCGCCGAGGCGGGCATGGCGGCCCGCATCGTCGAGGCGTGCCGCCAGCTCCGGAGCGCCGGCACCAAGATGTGAGTCGCAGCGTGCCGAGGCGGCAGGCCGGCTACCGGTCGGCGCCTCGGCACGCCCGCACCGCGATCTACTTCGCCTGGTCGCGAAGCTTGGCCCAGACCAGTTTTCCCGTGCCGGACGGTCGCCAGCCCCATTCGGCCAGGCGATCCACGATCTGCATGCCGAACCCGCCCAGCCGGTTCGGGTGCCCGTCCGTGGCGACCGGGGGCGCCGGGTTGGAGTCCTCGACCTCGATCCGCAGGCCCTCGCCGGTGTCGTAGAGCCGCAGGGCGATGTGCCCCCAGCCGTGCAGCACGCCGTTGGCCACGAGCTCCGACACCACCAGTTCGGCCTGCGCCGACTCCTCGATGCCCCATGCCTGGCAGGTGCGCAGCACCGCGTGCCGGGCCCGCCCGATGGACGACGGCTCGCTCGGCAGCATCCAGCGCCGCCACCGCGGCGACAGCGTCGGCTGGGCACGGTCCCCCTCGGGATCGGGAACTCGCACGACGACGATCGCGACGTCGTCCTCCGGCTTGTCGGCCAGCCGCGCCAGCAGCTCCTCGCCGACACCGGCCGCGTCCTTCGCCTGGATCGCCGCCGCGGTGTCCAGGAGCGCCTCGAGACCGAGACGCAGCGGCCGGTCACGCCGCTCGATCAGGCCGTCCGTGTAGAACAGCAGGGTGTCGCCCGGACGCAGGCCGTGCTCGCCGGTGGTGCGCTCGCGCGACCCGAAGCCGATCAGCGCCCCACCACCCTGGTCCAGGGTGATGACCTCGCCCCTTCGCAGCAGCAGCGGCGGGAGGTGCCCCGCCCGGGAGTACTCGATCGCCTGCCACTCGTCGCCCTTCTTGCGCAGCGCCGCGTACACCATGCTCGCCGAGCGGGGGATGCCCATGCCCGCGACGAGCTGGTCCACCTTCTCCAGCACCTCGCCGGGGGTGAACAGCTCGAACGCGTAGGACCTCACCACCGACCGCAGCTGGCCCATCGTGGCCGCGGCCTCGACGTCGTGCCCCACGACGTCGCCGATGACGAGTCCCACGATCTCCGTCGAGATCTGCAGGATGTCGTACCAGTCGCCGCCCACCTGGGCGTGTTCCGCGTTGGGCGCGTAGTAGGTCCACACGTCGAGGCCCGGTACCTCGGCCTGCTCGGGCAGCATGGCGCGCTGCAGGGTCTCGGCGAGCCGGTGCTCGCGTGCGTAGAGGCGAGCGTTGTCGATCGCGTTCCCGGCCCGGCGCGCGACCACCTCGAGCACGCCGCGGACCTCCTCCGACTCGTCCGTGCCCTCGTAGAACAGGACCTCGTCCGCGCCGGCGTCGGCCAGCCACACCACCAGCAGGCCCAGCGTGCTCTTCCGCCCGGCCACGGGGTGGACGACGACGCTGCGGGGTACCCCGCCCATCTCGTCCGTCAGCCGCCGGTTCAGCTCTCGTTGCAGCCAGCCGGACGCGGAGTACTGCGCGTGCGGGATGTCGAGGTGCAGGGTGACCGGTTCGTCGCCCTTGCCGTCGAGGAGATCCTGGACGCTGTCGACCACCTCCAGGAGCCGGCCCGGGGCGACCGTCGTGCCTCCCGCGGCCGTGGTGTCGCCGAGCTGGTCCTGGATGCCGCGTTGCGGGCCGCCGCGCGGCTGGTCGTCCCCGGCGACGTACCGGGCATGCCTGCGTCCGCGGCCCGACGGGGGGTTCGCGACGTCGATGCCCTCGGCGGGCTTGAGCCCGTCGTCGTTCACGTAGAAGCCGGCCCACTTCACGACGTGGCCGAGCAGCTCGGCGATGTCCCGCAGGACGTAGGGGTACTCGAGGTCCGCGAGCAGCTCCGTGGTCTGCGCGATCAGATCGCTGTCCTCGCGCTGCCGGTTCTCCACGGTGAGGGTGGCGAGCTGGGCCGCCTGGCGCTCCATGTGTTCCGAGACATCGACGCTGATCCCGATCCAGTGCGTCACCCGGCCGTGGTTCGCCGCCCGGGCGGGCGTCAGGGTGACCTGGACCCAGCCCGAGATCCCGCCGCGCAGCGCGGAGCGTGCCATCGCCTGCACCTCCTCACCGGCGGCCAGGTGAGCACTGACCTTGGCGGCGTCCTCGGGGTCGCTGAGCCGGTCGCCGAGCACGGACAACCGGCGCCCGGCGAGGTCGGAGAACCGGACGTCCGCGTACTTCTCGAACGCCTCGTTCGCCCACAGCAGGGGCAGGCCGTCCTCGAAGGCCCCGGTGAGAAAGACCGGGACGCCGATGCTCGCGGCACCGCGCAGCACGAGATCGCCGACGGACGGCGGCATCGGTCGGCGTGCCCGCGGCGGGTCGCTGCGTGGGGGCGCGGCGAGCGGCTCTGCCGTCCCGCCGTCCGTGATGCCCGCCGGGATCGGGGTCTCGTCCGCCGCGGACCCCGATTCAGGGGGCGGCGAGCTCGAATTCCTGACAGAGGGCACTTGGCCGGCGGAAAGCGGCGGGACACGTGTCGTGCGACCCTGACCTGGGCCGTCAGGGGGGACCGACCAGGACAAGTTACCTATCATCCCGTCCCCCTTTCGACAATCTCTGCGTTGCCTCTGTTCCAACAGGACATTCAACCGTAGATTGGGACAGTCCGAGAGGTGAACTCCCGGCCTCTATCATCTCAGTGACACATCAGAGCCGATGGCAGCCCAGCCGACAGCATGAGACCGCAGCCGATCGCCTCGGAAGGAGAACCGTGCAGGACGAACGCAACGACTCGACCCGTGAGCCGCACTCCGCGGGGCCGGGTGACCAGGCTGCCACGCCGCCGACGCCGCAGGACTCGCCCGGTCATCCTGACCTGGGCGAACCGGCAAGTGTCCACGTCCTCACCGTCGACCAGCGCTCCCGGCTCGTGCTCGCCGGGGAGATCGACGCGAAGATCGCGGGCGACCTGCAGAACGCCATCAGCGAGGCCGAGGGCTCCCGGCTCCCGGTGGAGATCGACGCCCACCACGTGACCTTCATGGATTCGTCCGGTGTCGCGTTCCTGGCCCGGCTTGCCAGCCGGAGCCCGTACAAGGTCCGGGTGCTCCGGGCGCCGCCGACGGTGCGCTTCCTGCTGGAGGTCACGCGGATCGGTGACCTGCTGGAGATCGTGGACGAGGACCTGGCCACGAGCTGACCTAGATCGCGCGGCGGTCCACCCGGTCCGTCGCGTTCATCCGGGGCGTGACCATGTGGAACCCGGTGGCCGGCGTCGCCGGCTCGCAGCGGTGCTCGTTGTCGATCCGGAACAGGTCCATCGCGCCGCACACCTCGAGCACGAAGAGGTCCCGCTCGTCGGCGCCCCGGATCACGGTGGCGCCGCCGCGCTTCGCGCCGGAGTCCGCCAGCGAGATGAGGAACGCCGCGCCGGTCGAGTCCATGAAGGTGACGCGGCACATGTCGATCACCAGGAGTTGACGACGCAGACCGACGACACGAGCCGCGATGCCTGGAAACTGGTCCCGTTCCTGCAGGTCGAGCTCTCCGGCGATCACGAGAGTCGTCGTCGTCGGTGACGTCGCGATCTCGATCATGCTCACGAGCGTAACCACAGATCGCCGATCCCACCGGGTGAGTGGAAGGATTCGCCCGGAACGGACCCTTCCGGGAAATTTGAACAGTCCTGAGTCCGAGAGGGGAGAATGTCCTCATGAGCCAGGACAACCTTCTCGCGGGCCCCGCCCCGGTCAACCTTCCCGACGACTTCTCCGACGTTCGTACCCGGCTCGCCGCCGGTGACGACCCCGCGGCCGTGGCCGCGGGGAGCCCCGCGTCCTCCCTCGCCTGGGCGGTACTCGCGGAGCGCGCCCTCGCGGCGGGCAACAGTGCGGGCAACACCTCCGGCGGATCGGGCAACACCCTCACCGCGCCCGTCGAGGCGTACGCCTACGCACGTACCGGCTACCACCGCGGCCTCGATGCCCTGCGCCGGGCCGGGTGGCGGGGGCAGGGTCCGATCCCCGCCGTGCACGTGCCCAACCAGGGCTTCCTGCGGGCGCTGCTGGCCCTGTCCGAGGCGGCCGGGCGGATCGGCGAGACCGAGGAGCGCGATCGCTGTCGCCAGTTCCTCGTGGACTCGGGCACGTCGGCGGACGAGGTGCGGGTGCTGGCCGGCGCCGGCGGGTGACACCCTCCGGGCCTCGCCCCGGGCGCGCTCTTCGTCGATGTCGGCGGTCGCGGGTAAACTCGCGGTCGCTCAACAAACTCCCGAGAAGGTGGGAAATCCATGCCAGGCGTGGTGCTCGTCGGTGCCCAGTGGGGCGATGAGGGCAAGGGAAAGGCAACCGATCTTCTGGGTTCGCGTGTCGATCATGTCGTGAAGTTCAACGGCGGGAACAACGCCGGTCACACCGTCGTCGTCGGCGACGAGAAGTACGCGCTGCACCTGCTGCCGTCCGGCATTCTGTCGCCGGGCGTCACGCCGGTGATCGCGAACGGCGTCGTCGTCGACATCGATGTGCTGTTCGAGGAGCTCGACGCGCTGGCGGCGCGCGGCGTGGACGTCTCGCGGCTGCTGGTCTCGGGCAGCGCGCACGTCATCGCGCCGTACCACCGCACCATCGACAAGGTGACGGAGCGGTTCCTGGGCAAGCGCCGGATCGGGACCACCGGGCGCGGCATCGGCCCCGCGTACGCGGACAAGATCAGTCGCGTGGGCCTGCGGATGTGGGACCTGTTCGACGAGAAGATCCTGCGCGCCAAGATCGAGGGCGCGCTCGACCAGAAGAACCACCTGCTCGTCAAGGTCTACAACCGCCGCGCGGTGGACGTGGACGAGACGGTCGACGAACTGCTGAAGCACGCCGACCGACTCCGCCCGATGGTCGTGGACACGTCGGTCGAGCTGAACCGTGCGCTCGACGAGGGCAAGAACGTCCTGTTCGAGGCCGGCCAGGCCACCATGCTCGACATCGACCACGGGACCTACCCGTTCGTCACCAGCAGCAACGCCACCGCGGGCGGGGCGGTCACCGGCTCCGGCGTCGGCCCGACGCGGATCGACTCGGTGATCGGCGTCATCAAGGCGTACACCACGCGCGTCGGTGAGGGGCCGTTCCCCACGGAGCTCTTCGACGACAAGGGGGCGTTCCTCGCCAAGGCCGGTCACGAGTTCGGCACCACGACGGGCCGCCCTCGCCGCTGCGGCTGGTACGACGCCGTCATCGCCCGGTACGCCTCGCGCGTCAACGGCCTCACCGACCTCGTGGTGACCAAGCTGGACGTGCTGACCGGCCTCGAGAAGGTCCCGGTCTGCGTGGCGTACGACGTCGACGGCGTCCGCCACGACGAGATGCCCACCGACCAGACCGCGTTCCACCACGCGAAGCCGATCTACGAGGAGCTCGACGGCTGGTGGGAGGACATCTCCGGCGCTCGCACGCTGGACGACCTCCCACCCGCGGCGCGCGCCTACGTGGACGCCCTGGAGCAGATGTCGGGCACGCGGATCTCGGCGATCGGCGTCGGGCCGGCGCGCGACGCGATCATCCCGATCCACGACCTGATCCACGCGCGCGGACACTGAGTCGCGTCCCTACACTGGAGCCCCGTGAAGATCCTCGTCGTCGGGCCCGGCGCCCGTGAGCACGCCATCGTCCACGCCCTCACCGCGGAGGCGGCGAGCGGCGACGCGCACGAGATCCACGCCGCACCAGGCAATCCGGGCATCGCCGCCCAGGCCACGCTGCACGCGGTCGATGCGGAGGACGGCGCGGCCGTCACCGCCGTCGCCCGTGAGATCGGTGCGGACCTCGTCGTCGTCGGGCCGGAGGCCCCGCTCGTGGCGGGCGTCGGAGACGCCCTGCGCGAGGCCGGGTTCCCCGTGTTCGGCCCGGGCGGAGAGGCCGCGCGCCTGGAGGGCAGCAAGGCGTTCGCCAAGGAGGTGATGGCGGCCGCGGGCGTGCCCACCGCGATGGCGCACGTGTGCACCGACCTCGACGAGGTGGCCGCCGCGCTGGACGCCTTCGGCGCGCCCTACGTGGTGAAGGACGACGGCCTGGCCGCGGGCAAGGGAGTCGTCGTCACCCGGGACCGGGACGCGGCGCTGGAGCACGCGCGCACCGCGCTCGACGCGCGGGGCGACGCCGGCCGGGTCGTCGTCGAGGAGTACCTCGACGGCCCCGAGGTCTCGCTCTTCTGCGTGTGCGATGGCACGGCCGTCGTCCCACTCGCCCCGGCCCAGGACTTCAAGCGCGTCTTCGACGGCGACGAAGGCCCCAACACCGGTGGCATGGGTGCGTACAGCCCGCTTCCGTGGGCACCGCCCGGCCTGGTGGACGAGGTGGTCTCCCGCGTCGCCCAGCCCACGGTCGACGAGATGGCCCGGCGCGGCACCCCGTTCAGCGGTGTTCTCTACTGCGGCCTCGCGCTCACGTCGCGCGGCCTGCGCGTGGTCGAGTTCAACGCGCGCTTGGGTGACCCGGAGACGCAGTCGGTGCTGGCGCGCCTCGTGACGCCCCTGAGCCGGGTCATGCTGGCCGCCGCTCGCGGTGAGCTCGCGGACCTCGGGCTGCTGCGCTGGCGGGACGAGGCGGCGGTCACGGTGGTGGTGGCCTCCGCCGGGTACCCGGAGTCGTCCCGGAAGGGCGACCCGATCACGGGGATCGTGGACGCCGAGGAGTCGGCCGGCGTCCACGTCCTGCACGCCGGTACGGGGTTGTCCGACGACGGCGCCCTGGTGGCGGCGGGAGGCCGTGTCCTCTCGGTCGTCGCTCTGGGCGCGGACCTCACCGCGGCTCGCGACAAGGCCTACGAGGCGGTCGGGAAGATCTCCCTGGCAGGTTCGCAGCACCGCACGGACATCGCCGCCAAGGCAGCCGCCGGCACGCTCACGGTTCCGGCCTGAGGCCGGGCGAGGCACGGCACGCCCTCGGACCCGCCGGTCCCCGGCGAACGCGGGCGAGACAAGCTCTCGCCATGCGCGCCCGCCGGGGACCGACGGGTCCCTCATGGTGGTACGACAGGGTGTCAGGAACGGATCAGGAGCAGGTCACCGCACCCGCGCTGGGAGCGGTGCCGTTGGCGGTGAAGCCGAACGAGGTGGACTGTCCGGCGCTCAGGGTGCCGTTCCAGCCCATGTCGCTCGCGGTGACGGTGGATCCGCTGACGGAGTAGTCGGCGTTCCACAGGCTGCCGATGCTCGTTCCGGACGGCAGGGTGAACTGGGTGGTCCAGCCGCTGGTGCCGCCCGAGCCGCCCGTGACGGTGACCTGGCCCTGGAAGCCGCTGCCCCAGTCGTTCACGACCTCGAGCGTGGCCTCGCAGACGGTCCCCGGGTCGTCCGTGGGGTCGTCCGTCGGGTCATCGGTCGGGTCATCGGTCGGGTCGTCGGTCGGGTCGTCCGTGGGGTCGTCGGTCGGGTCGTCCGTCGGGTCCGGGTCGGGACCGCCGTCACCGATCGGCGGGTAGGCGTTCGCCACGAGCATCTCGAACTGGTCCTGGAACCACCAGCCCGACAGCGGGGCGTTCGGCAGCGCGCCGGTGTAGGCACCGCCGAGCTTGTCCGCCTGGTAGGTCGGGTCGCACATGCGGTCGAGGCTCTTGCCCTCGTCGTTCGGGATCTCCTCCGACGAGCCGTCGGACTCGCCCGGGGGCTTCACCCACACGAAGGCGTGCAGGTGCGACTCCGCGTAGCCGGACGGCGACACGGTGGGCCGCTCGCCGATACCGGCACCGTCAGGGTTGCACCAGGCGCCGCGGTGGGTGCGACGGTCCACGCGGGACTCGTCCACATAGGTGTTGAGGTCGCTCGACGACGACGCCGACGTCGGCCGCTCCGACCCGCCCCAGCCGTTGCGGGACGTGTCGATCAGCATGCCGATGCGCGACGGCGCTCCCTGCGCCACCATCCGGTCGTACAGGTCCGCGGTCCAGTCGATCTCGTCGAAGTCCGGGTTCCACTCGTAGTAGTCCGCCGAGCGCACCTGGCCGCTGCCGACCTGCAGGTTCGGGTCGGTCAGGAAGGGCTCCTCCAGCGGCGTCGAGTTCGCCGTGTTGGTGACGAAGCCCGCCACCCCGTCCCACCCGTAGGTGGAACCCTCGACGACGTTCGCGAACTCCTGCGCGCTGCCGCTCGCGTTGTCCGGCCAGCCCAGCCAGCCCGAGTGTGCGGCGTCGATGTACGAGTAGACGTTGCCCACCTCGTGCAGCCGGTCGAGGGCGTACTGCACGCCCTCGCGGTAGTACGGCGCCGACTCCTGGCACGGCTGGTGCGACATGTTCGTCACCAGGTTCGGCAGCGAGTCCGGCTCGATCACGGCCGAGATCCGCAGGTCCTCGTACTCCGGACGGTCGAGGATCTCGACGATCGCGTCGATGTACTCGGTCTTGTAGCGCTCCATGCCCTCGTCCGTGGCCGGCAGTTCGCCGTTGGACGCCAGAGCGAAGCAGTCGCGGCCGGGCAGGTCGTAGATGACCATGTTGAACACCAGCGGGCTGCCGCCGGCCTGCTCGACGGCCTGATCGAGGTGCCACTCCAGACCGTGCTGCCGGTCGATGCCCTCGATCGCCTGGATCCGGTCCATCCACACGTGCGTCGGCTCGTTCGCGATGGCGCGCATGTCGTCGCCGAGCGAACCCCCGGCGACGTCGGCGGCCTGCAGCACGTCCTCATTCCAGTCGGGGTTGATGTACTGCTCGGCCCCTTCGTAGGGGTTGCCCACGGCCGCGGTGGCCGACGGCGCGGCCGCCAGGGCCACCAGAGCCGACGCGGCGACCAGCGCCCCCGTCGCTCCGGCCGCGACTCCCGCGCGCACCTTCTTGTCTCGTTGCACGATGCCCTCCCGGGTCGTCCTGTTCGCACGCGCCGGCCGGCCCTCCTTCGCGGTGGGGCCGGCGGCGCGCGCACCCCGCAGGCCTTTCTGCGGTGGCGGGTGAATCGTTGCCCGGACGATGACTTGGACGACACCAAACGAATCGTTTAACAGGAGACCGCTCTCACGTGATCGCTCACCGTGGATCCGGGGGTGCGGTGGAACCGCGGATCACCAGCCCGCCGGCGGCGACCGTGGTGGACGGCGGTGCCTTCTCGCTCGTCGTCGCGTCGGCGTGCAGCACTCCGAGCAGCGCGTGCCCGACGGCGTTTCCCAGGCGCTCCACCGGGTACGGCACGGCTGTGAGCGACGGTGTCGTGAGCCGGCACGCCGCGGCGTCGGTCCCGGCCACCACGGAGAGCTCCCAGGGCACCGCGATGTCCAGACGCCGCGCGACGTCGAGCACGACACCTGCCGTGACGTCGTCGTCCGTCACGACGGCGGTGGGGTGGCTGCCGGAGGAGAGCAGCGAGCCGACTGCGGCCGCCGCGCGGTCGACGCCGTCGCCGGAGACCGCGTCGAAATCGATTCCGGCTTTGCCCAGTGCGGTGGCGAGCGCGGTGGCCCGTCGGCGGGTCGCCAGCAGGCCCTCGGCCCCGGTGAGCATGGCGACCCGGCGGTGCCCCAGGTCGGCGAGGAATTCGCCGACCTGGGCGAACGCCGTCGCGTCGTCGAACATGACGCTGCGCCACGCGGGCGGGGCGGGAGCGGACGGGTCGCCGACCATGACGGCGGGGGCGGGCAGGTGGCGCAGCGCGGCGAGGCGGGCGTCGTCGGACCGCAGGCCCGTCACGACGAAGGCGGCGTAGCGGCGCTCGGCCCACCAGCGGCGCATGAGGTGCGCGGCCTGTTCCACGGTGCTCGCCGTGTGGACCGCCAGGGTGACGTCACCGCCGTCGAGCACCTCGGCCGCGGCCGTGACCAGGTCGAGCGTCGAGGCTGCGCGCGACCCGGCGGCGCCGTCGTGCACCGCGACGAGGGCGGCGGCACCGGGGCCGGCGCGCAGGGAGCGCGCGGCCGTGGCGGGTCGCCAGCCGAGTTCGTCGGCGACCCGGAGCACGCGTTCGCGCGTCACCTCCGCCACGCCGCGTCGCCCGTTGAGGGCGTACGAGACCACGGCCGTCGAGACGCCTGCCGCGCGGGCGACATCGACGATCGTCGGCCGCCGCCTGCCCTCGCCGGGGCGCGACCGCGCACCCCGGGGTGAGCCCGGGGCTCTAGGCTTGCCGGACAAGTTATCTGGATCTTCAGGATGATTCGGTCGCGCCGTCGAGACCATTCCCGTAGCATGCCCTGTTAGCCCATACTTTGCACAGCGTCGACGAGGACGGGGTGTGAGCATGACATCCGTGAGGGGCAAGTATTCTTTGGCCGTGCTGTCGCCGGTGGTAGGCGGGCACTACTTCGGGAAGGTTCTGGCGGGAGTTTCGCGCGCGGCGAGGGCCGGCGGGCACCGGGTCGTCGTCGTGCAGACGTACCCGGCCGATCTGGAGCGCGCCCAGTTCCCGGAGGAGCCTCCGGTCGGCGTGCCGGTCGGGCTGGACGCGGCGGACGGCCTGATCGTGGTCACCACCGCCGTCGACGCCGACACCGTCGAGCGACTCGGCGCGGAGGACCGGCCCATGGTCCTGGTCGGTGAGCACTCGCCCGGTGCGCAGGCGCCCGCCGTCGCGCCCGACAACGCCGGGGGCACGCGGGCGGCCGTCGAGCACCTCATCGCGCACGGTCACGTCGAAATCGGTTTCGTGGGAAGCCTGCGCCAGTCCGACATCGTCGAGCGGTACGAGGCGTACCGGGCCACACTGCGCGACCACGGGATCGAGCCGCGGGAGGAGTGGGTCTACCAGGCCGCCGACAACCAGGAGGCAGCCGGGGCGGCCGCGGCGCGGCAGGCGCTGACCGCGGGCATGCCGACCACCGCGACGTTCGTCGCCACCGACCGCAACGCCGCGGGTTTCACAAGAATGCTCCAGGTCAGCGGCCTGTCGCTGCCGAGGCGTCAGGCGGTGGTCGGTTTCGACCACTCCGACCTCGGCGCACGCATGCGACCTCGGCTCGCGACCGTGGACCCGCACCACGACGGCGTCGGCGAGCTCGCCGTCTCGCTTCTGGTCGCGCAGATCCGCGGCGAGCGTCCGCGCGGCCGGCACCTGTCGGCCGCGAGCCTGATCACCCGTGAGTCGTGCGGCTGCCGGGAGGCGAGCGTGGGTCCGGTGCAGGGCACCGGCGGCGGGGCCTCGACCTCCTGGGCACGCCTCGCGGGCGTCGCGGAGATCGTGCTCGACGGCGCGGGGACCACGCCGGGCATCGAGGCGTGGATGCGCAGCGTGCAGCGGATCGTGCGCGGCGCCGACGCGCTCGCCGTGCTGCCCGACGCCGACGCGCTCGCGTCCCTCGTGGACATCACCCGCGCGCTCCGGCCGCATCCCGAGGCCCTCGAACAGCTGGTGCCCGCGCTCCGCTCGGTCGAGGAGGAGCTGGCCAAGGCCCGCAAGGGCAGGACCCGCGCTCCCGGCGAGCCGGGCCCGACGGCACGGCGCCGCGCCGTGGCCCGCGCCATCACCGACGTCATCGTCGCGCTCAGCACCGGGTGCACGCAGACGCTGCTGGCCCGGGCCGGCCGCCTCGAGCGCACGATCGGTGAGCAGTACGAGCTCGACCTGGGGCTCCTGCACGCGGACGCGCCCACCATCCGGACGTTGCGCTGGCTCCCCAAGGGGCACCGCGGGCCCGCCACGCTCGCGCTCTGGTCCGACGCCGCCGAACGGCTCGCCCATCCGCCCGTGCCCGACGACGTCCCGCGGCCCGGCCTGCGCGACTACGCGGGGGAGGTGGACAGCCCGGCACCGAGGCCCCCCGCCGGTACCGCGGCGGACCCGGCGCGCGAGCTCACCGTCGTCGGTACGACGGCGACATCGCCGCAGGCCCGGGCGCTCGTCGGGACGAAGCTTCCGGTCGCGTCCTTCCCGACACGGGCACTGCTCGATTCCGCCGACGGGATCGCGTTCGTCATCCCGGTCACCTTCGACACGAGCGACTGGGGGCTGCTGCTCATCGGCGGCGCCATCGACACGCACACCACCAGCGCCCGCGACAAGTTCGACCACTGGGCGGCGATGCTCGCCGTCGCGCTGGATCGCGAGGCCCGGCTGGTGTCGCTGCGCACGCAGCGCGCCGCACTCGCCGACATGGCCGCGCGCGAGCGGGCGCTCGCGCTGGACCTGCGGGCGGGCCAGGTGCGTTACCGCCTCGTCGAGGAGGTCGCGCTCGAGGGCACGTGGGACTGGGACATCACCACGGGCCACGTGTACTACTCGCGCACGTGGAAGTCGCTCCTCGGCCTGGCCGACGACGAGGTCGGCGCGAGCATCGAGGAGTGGACCAGTCGTGTCCACGCGGACGACCAGCGCGCGGTGCGGTCGGCGATCGCCCAGCAGCTCGCGGGGGCCTGCATGCCCCTGGACCTGGAGCACCGCCTCCTGGCGGCGGACGGCCGCGAGCTCTGGGTCCGCGCCCGGGCGACGACGGTCACCGACGACGCCGGGGTGCGGGCGCGGATGGTCGGCGTCCTGATGGTCCTGGGCCACGAGGGACCGCCGGGCGACGCGCCGTGGCGCACCTCACGCGTGCGTCCGCCGGCGGATGCCTCACCGTTCCCGGCCTCCCAGTAGACTCTGCCCCGGAATCCTCTCGTCTTTCAAGGAGCCCCCGTGGGACGCGTCGTCGTCGAGGTCATGCCCAAGCCCGAGATCCTGGACCCCCAGGGCAAGGCCGTGGTCGGGGCGCTGCCGCGCCTCGGGTTCACGCAGTTCACCGGTGTCCGCCAGGGCAAGCGCTTCGAGCTCGAGGTCGACGGCGAGGTCACGCCGGAGATCCTGGAACAGGCTCGCAAGGCGGCCGAGCAGGTGCTGTCGAACCCCGTCATCGAGGACGTCGTCGCCGTGGTCGACGCCTCGGAGGGTGTCGCGGCCGCCGCTCCGCAGCACGCCGGACCGGCCTGATGGGCACGCTGAACAGCGCCCGGATCGGCGTCGTCACCTTCCCCGGCACGCTCGACGACCGCGACGCCGCCCGGGCGATCCGGCTCGCGGGCGGCGAGCCCGTCGCCCTCTGGCACGCGGACGCCGACCTGCAGGGCGTCGAGGCGGTCGTGCTGCCCGGCGGCTTCTCCTACGGTGACTACCTGCGCGCCGGCGCGATCAGCAGGTTCGCTCCGGCGATGTCCTCCGTGATCGACGCCGCGCGGGGCGGCATGCCGGTCCTCGGCATCTGCAACGGCTTCCAGGTCCTCACCGAGGCTCACCTGCTGCCCGGCTCGATGATCAAGAACGACCACCTGCACTTCGTCTGCCGGGAGCAGACCCTCGTCGTCGCCAACGCCAACACGGCGTGGACCAACGAGTTCGCCACGGGGCAGAGGATCACGATCCCCCTGAAGAACCAGGACGGCCAGTTCGTCGCGGACGACGCCACGCTCGACCGGCTCGAGGGCGAGGGCCGCGTCACGTTCCGCTACGACGGCTGGAACCCGAACGGCTCCCGCCGCGACATCGCGGGCATCACCAACGAGAAGGGCAACGTGGTGGGGCTGATGCCGCACCCGGAGCACGCCGTCGAGCAGGGATTCGGCCCGGCCGACGCGGACGGCCCGCGGGCGGGCACGGACGGGCTCCCGTTCTTCCGCTCGGTGCTGGCGTCCCTCGTCGGGGCGTGACCGTGTCCGCCTCCCGCGGCCCGGTGCGCGGCCGCGCCGTCGTGCCCCGGGGGCACGCGTCGTGACGGAGGTTCTCGGAGCGCGCGGCTCCCGGCCCGCGGAGGCCGGGGTCGAGAGGGTTCCGTTCGAGCACCCGGACGCGGTCGAGCTGCGCCTCGCCGCGGTGGCCGAGCTCGCCGAGCGCTACGGGGACGACGGCGACGCGGCCGAGTACTTCGACCCGGCCACGATCGTCGCGACGGTCGTGATCCGGGTCGGCGGCGTCGCCGCCGCGGGCGGGAGCGTCCGGGACCTGTCCGGCGCCGACGACGGCGTGGACGGGCTGCACCCGCCCGGGACAGGTGAGGTGAAGCGCGTCTTCGTCGGTCCCGGCTTCCGCCGCCGTGGTCTCTCGACGCTGATCATGGGAGAGCTCGAGAAGTCCGCGCGCGAGGCGGGCCTGGCCCGGCTCGTCCTGGAGACGGGCACGGAGCAGCCCGAGGCGATCGCCCTCTACGAGAAGCTCGGCTACGAGCGGATCGCGCCCTACGGCAAGTACGCGGGCGAGCCGGAACAGCGCTGCTACGGCAAGGCGCTCTGACCCGGCCGCCGCGACGGAGATCGTCCACGGCCGGGCGTGAGGTTTCGTCCCTGGGTGGCGCCGTAGCGGGCGACGGTGGTCGCCACCGCCTCGTCCACCGCGTTCTCGACCTGCGCGGGCGTGGGATCCCAGCCGACCACCATGAGACGGGGCCAGAACACGTAGTTGCCGATCATGCCCAGGAAGTTGGCCGCCGCCATGAGGGTGTCGTCGACGCGGGCCGTCCCGGCGTCGTGCTCGGCACGGAGGTAGCGCTGGACCACGCGGAAGAACGGCATCTTCCCGGTCTCGAACTGGGTGTCGGCGATCTGGGGGAACCGCGGCATCTCCGCGATCACCATCCGGTACAGGCCCACCATCTCGGGCCGTGACATGAGCGCCGCGTAGCGGCGGCCGTACACGCGCAGCCCGCGTGCGAGGTCGCCGGGCTCCGGCGTCGTGCTGTCGTCGTCGGCCGCGTCCCACTGCTGCGTCACCACCGCCTCGAACAGGCTCGCCTTGGTGGGGAACTGCTTGAACAGGGTCGCCTTCGAGACGTCGGCGTCCTGGGCCACCCGGGCCAGCGACGCGCCCGCATATCCGTGGGCCATGAACAGGCTGGTCGCCGCGTCGACGATCGCCGCCCGCTTCCGCTCCGCGAGTTGCTCGTGGTACGCACCCGTCCCTGTCGCCATGCGCCCATCATGCCGGAGGGTGCAGGGTGTGAGTCACTTGACTCACAACCTTGCGCGAACGTAGTGTTCCGACAGATGCGAGTCGAAGGACTCGGAACCTGACGAGAGGATGCGCCATGGGGCGATTCGAGAACAAGACGGTCCTGGTCACGGGTGCGAGCGGCGGCATGGGGGTGAGCCACGTGCGCGCCTTCCATGCCGAGGGCGCCGACGTCGTGATCGGGGACCGGGACCCCGAGCGGGGGGCGCGCCTGGCCGCCGAGCTGGGGGAACGGGCCATGGCGGTCGTCCTGGAGGTACGCGACGAGCGGCAGTGGGCCGACGCCGTGGCGGAGGCAGAGCGCCGCTTCGGGCCGGTGTCGGTGCTGGTCAACAACGCCGGCGTGCCGCAGGCGGCCGCGACGGTCGAGCACACCGAACTGGCCGACTGGCAGCGGCTCCTGGACATCAACGTGACCGGACAGTTCCTGGGGATCCGGGCCGTCACCCCGTCCATGCGGCGGGGTGGGGGCGGCTCGATCGTGAACATCGCATCCTCCATGGCCAACACCGCCACCCCGTACTTCGCCGCCTACACGACGAGCAAGTGGGCCCTGCGTGGTCTGACCCGGACGGCAGCCATGGAGCTGGGCCGTGACGGGATCCGGGTCAACTCGATCCACCCCGGAGCGGTCTCGACCCCGTTCATCACCGAGCCGGCGGCTCCCGGTGCGGCGCCCATCGCGGCCGCCTACACGCCCGAGCCGTTCGCGATCCCGCGCGTGGGGGAGCCCGGCGACGTGACCCGGCTGGCCCTGTTCGTGGCGTCCGACGACGCCGCCTACGCGACCGGGTCGGAGTTCGTGGTCGACGGCGGCCTGCTGCTCGGGCCGGCCCTGCGGTACGAGGAGCAGCGCCCGCCTACTCGCCGAGCAGGTAGTCCAGCTGCGCCGTGACGCTCTGCCGGGCCGCGCCCCGGACGCCCGGGTCGACGTCGGCGTACACGGCCTCCACCACCGCGTCCGCGAGCTCCGAGACCTGCGCGCCCCGGCCGTCGTCGGGTACGCCCAGCCGTTCCAGGGCGTGACGTACCTGCTCCAGCCGCTCGATCCGGTGCGCGCGGTACATCCGCACGGCCGCCGCGAGGTCCCCGATCGGGTCGCCGTGCGCGGGCAGACCGAGGACGCCCGCGCCGACCGCCTCGAGGAGGTCGAGGCTCTCGAAGTAGTCGCGGAGCGAGCCGTCGGGCTCGGCGATCACGGTGGTGCCCTGACCGAGCACCGTGTCCCCGGTCAGCACGACGGTCTCCGCGTGCCGCGCCGCCGTTCCGCCGGCCGTGCTTCCGGCGCGGGGCACCTGGTCACCGGAGGCACCCCCACTCGGCCCGCTGACCACGAACGCCACGGAGTCCCGCGTGTGCCCCGGTGTGGCCAGCACCTCGATCCGCAGACCTGCCACGTCGAGCACGTCACCCCTGTGCAGGGGCTCCCCGCCGAGGCAGAACTCGGGGTCCCGCGCCCGCACCGGCGCGCCGGTGCGCTCCCGCAACCCGGCCGACCCGGCCGTGTGGTCCGGATGCCGGTGCGTGATCAGCACCAGCTCGACCGGCCCGGCGGCGGCCAGCGCGTCCAGGTGGTCGTCCAGGTCCGGCCCCGGGTCCACCACCACGCACCCCGTGGCGCCGGGCGCCCGCAGCACGTAGGACCGAGTCCCGTCGAGCGTCATCGGCCCCGCGTTGTCGGCCCGCAACATCGACACGAACGGCGTCACAGTTCTCACGGGCCCACGCTACGCGCTCGCGGCGCCGACCAGGAGGGCAGAACGCCGGGGTGGTTTTCGCCACCCCGGCGTTCGCATCGGGCGCGCAGCGCACCACGGGACCTACCTCATCGTGGCCACTTCACGGTGTATGCCCGCTCCACCGTCTCCCTCAGGCTGTTCCCTGCCGCGTCCGTCACCTCGGCACGGAGCGACACCGCCGAGGTGCCCTTCGGAGCGTTCACCACGGCCACGCCGTTCCTGACCGTGGCCTCCGTCCAGTCCGTGCCATCGTTCGCAGACCACCACAGGCGTACGGTCGAGTCCCCTTCGGTTCCGGTGACCTCGACCCCGACCTTCGTGCGCCGCGGTGCGGTGCCTCGCGGACCGATCCGCGCGACGTCGTACCGGACGTCGAGCAGTTCCCTCATCACGAGTTCGTCCTCGCCGACCGGCTCGGCCCGGAACGTCCACTCACCCGTCACCCGCTGCGCGGTGTACCACCGTTCGGACGCCGCGCTCCCGCGGTACGCGACCCGGTAGTCCGCGCCCCCGGGCGGCATCGTCAGCTCGGCCCATCCGGGTGCGTCGTCCACGACGACCTCGCCGTCCTGCCAGACGGTGAGGTGCTCGTCGTCCGCGCCCCAGCCCACGAACGCGTTTCCGGCCGAGTCCGACCAGCCGTTCGGGAAGATGCCGAGCAGGTCGCCCATGTGCCCCGTGAGGGCCTGCGGGGTGCGGGGCGCCCCGCCGATCGTCGCGGCGACGGTCGACCCGGGCTCGTACGCGGTCAGCGGGGAGTCGTAGCCGCCCAGCAGCTCCGCCCCGTCGGGTGAGTCGTAGAACGTGGCATGGAACCAGTTCACGTTCCGCGCACTCACGTACTCGGTCCGGGTGCCCGGGTCCACGGGCGTCGCCACCACGAAGGCGGAGCCTCGGCCTTCCGGCACGGCGCCGCGGCCCGCCGAGATCACGACGTCCCGTGCCGGTTCCGCGTACGTCGTTCTCACGGCGGCCAGGTCCTCGCGGTGGGCGGTGAACGTCCCCGTCGTCACCGGGGACTGCTGGAACACCAGGTCGTAGGTGTACGGACGGGCCTTCCCGGCAGCCGAGGCGGGCCGGCGCAGGTGCGCCGAGGTGACGTGGTCGAACTCGCCGATCGTCACCGGCTGGGTCGGCGTGACGAAGGCGTCGGCGCCGCCGATGACGATCCCCGTCGACAGGCTGCGTCCGTCCGCGTCGGTCCGCTGCTCCTCCATGCCGAGATCCCTCACCGTCGCCGCGCGCGGCGTGGCGATCGACACCGGCAGGGCCTCGCGCGCGTCAAGCGTCACGGTCGTGTCGGCGCTGACGGTCACCTCCGGCGCGAAGGCGTCGGTGAGCTCCGTGAACGTGCCGTTCAGCATGCTTGCCGCGACCGAGTAACGGCCCTCGGGGACGCGCAGGGTGTGCGTCGTGTCCTCGACGAAGTCGATGAGGTCGAAGGCCAGGAACTGCTCGGCGTCGTCGACGTTCATGGCGGCGAGGTCTGCCATGCCGTCCGCGAAGGGTTTCCCGTCCCGTCCGATGAACTCCAGCGTCAGGTCGAACAGCTCGGGCTCCTTCTCCCAGCCCACGGGCGTCCGCACCGTCACGCCGTCCGGGCCGGTCGCCGTGACCGCGCCGGAGTACCGGCCGATCACCCCGGGCACACGGTCCACCGTCACGGAGACCTCGGCGGTGCCGTCCGCCGGAACGGTCACCCGCTCGTCGGAGACGGACGCGCCCTCGGCGTCCTCGCTGTCCGGGCCGGTCACGGCGAGATCCACGTCGAGGACGAGGTCGTCGTCGCCGGTGTTCCGGTAGGTGATCGTGGCCGACGCCGTGCCGTCGTGCGGGTACTCGAAGTTGCCGAGCGAGACCGATGCCGGGTGGGCGATGACCGGCTGCTCGATCGCGGTGGGCACGAAGACCCGCCCCGCACCCTCCTCGAACACGGACGCGCCGGTCGGGTCCGCCGACCCCATCAGCACGGCCTTCAGTTCGGGCGCGGTCAGGTCGGGCCGGGCCTGCAGTACGGCTGCGGCTGCGCCTGCGACGTGCGGCGACGCCATCGAGGTGCCGCTCGCGGCCACGTAGTGCTCCCCGACCGGGCTGCCGAGCTGCGTCCCCGCCGCACGCGCGGCGACGATTCCCTCGCCGGGCGCGACGATGTCCGGCTTGATCGCGCCGTCGATTCGCGGCCCGCGGCTCGAGAAGCCGGTGATCAGGTCGTCGTCGTCGACCGCGCCGACCGTGAGGGCCGACGACGCCGCGCCGGGCGTCCCGATCGACTTGTCCATGCCGTCATTCCCCGCGGCGATGACGAACAAGGCGTCGTGCTCCGCGGTCAGCTGGTCCACGGCCAGCGACATCGGGTCCGTGCCGTCGGTGTACACCGGCGCGCCGAGGGACATGTTGATGATGTCCGCGCCCTGCGAGGCGGCCCATTCCATGCCGTCGATGACCGACGACTCCTCACCGGACCCGTAGTCGTCCAGCACCTTGCCGACCATGATGCCGGCATCGGGAGCCATGCCGGAGTTCACGCCGTCGGACGCGTCGCCGGACCCGGCCACGATGGAGGCGACGTGGCTGCCGTGCCCGTGGCCGTCGACGGCGGATCCCGTGCCGGAGAAGTCCTCCTGTGCCACGACGACCTCGTCCAGGTCGGGGTGGGTCGCGTCGATCCCCGTGTCCAGGACGGCGACCGTGACCCCGTCGCCCGTGAAGCCCGCCTCCCATGCCTGAGGCGCGCCGATCTGCGGCGCCGAGTCGGCGTCGAGCGCCCGCACCGGCGCGTCGAGCCAGACCCGCTCGATGGCGGGCGCCTCCTGCGCGGCGCGCGTCGCGGACTCGCCGGCCTGCGCACGCAGGGCCTCGACCAGTTTCGCGCCCGCCGCGGCGTCGACGTCGTCGGACACGGCACGGACGGACTCCAGGGTGCGCTCCGGCGTGATGCCGGCCGACTTCCAGTCGGTGCGGGACGCGAGGGTAGAGACGTCACCCGGCTGCCCGGTCTGCTGCACGATGACCGGCAGCGTCGGCCGACCGCCGAATCCGCCGTCGGCCAGCGCGGCGACGTCGAACAACCGCTCGTCGAGCGTCTCGCCGACCAGGCCGGCGACGTCGGCGGGGATGACGTACAGGTGCTCGCCGTGGCTACGCCGGAGGAACGGGACGTCGTCGCGTCCCTCGGCGCGGAGGACGGCGGCCGTCCGGCTTCCGTCCGGGGCTGTCGTGACGGTCACGCGATCGCCCGTCAGGAGCGGGACCGTGACGGTCTCGGCCGAACCGGGGACGATCGTGGCGGCGACCGTGTCGTCGGACGTACCGCCCGACTCCGCGGCCGCGCTCGGGAGCAGGCCTCCGGTCGCGAGGAGTGCGGCGGCGACGGCCGCTACGGTGACTGATCGGGTACGCAAGGGTGAGATCCCTTCGTTGTTCCGGTAAAGCGGTCATCTGCGACAGATCGGAACGTGCTGTCCGAACGTAAACCGGAGCGACCTCGGGGAACAACGAAAGCTTCAGGCTGTACCGAACTGTGGGATAGATCACAAAAGACCGGTGTCCCGACCGAGGTCAGGACACCGGCCGAGAGCCGGCGCCTACGACGCGGCCAGCGCCTGCTCCACGTCCTCGACGATGTCCTGGACATCCTCGAGCCCCACGGACAGCCGCACCGTGGTCTCGCTGATGCCCACCCGGGCGCGGCCCTCGGCGCCCAGCTTGCGGTGGGTCGTCGTCGCGGGGTGCGTCACCAGCGACTTCGCGTCGCCGAGATTGTTCGAGATGTCGATGATGCGCAGCGCGTCGAGGAACGCGAACGTGCGCTTCCTGGCGTCGTCGGCGTCCGTTCCCGGCGGGATGTCCAGGTCGAACGTCACCACGGTCCCGCCGCCCGACATCTGCGCCCGCGCCAGCTCCGCCTGCGGGTGCGAGTCGAGGAACGGGTACCGCACCCCGGTCACGCCGTCGAAACCCTCGAGCGTCCGTGCCAGCTCCAGCGCCGCGTCCGTCTGCGCCGCGACCCGCACCGGGAGCGTCTCCAGGCCCTTGAGCAGCGCCCACGCGTTGAACGGCGACAGCGAGGGCCCGGTGTTGCGGATCAGGGTCTGCACCGGTCCGGTGACGAACTCCGTGCTCCCCAGGATCGCGCCGCCGAGCACGCGCCCCTGCCCGTCGATGTGCTTGGTCGCGGAGTAGACGACGACGTCGGCCCCGAGCTCCAGCGGCCGCTGCAGCAGCGGCGTCGCGAACACGTTGTCGAGCACGACGGTGGCCCCCGCGCGATGCGCCAGCTCGACCACGGCACGCACGTCGACGAGGTCCTGCATCGGGTTCGACGGCGTCTCGAAGAACACGACGTCGGCGGGTTCGGCCAGCGCCTCCTCCCACTGGGAGAGCACATGCCCGTCCACGTAGTCGGTGCGCACCCCCCACTTGGCGAGGATCTCGTCGAAGATCACCACGCTCGACCCGAACAGGGCGCGGGCCGTGACGATCCGGGACCCGGACCGCACCAGTGCCGCCAGCGTGGTGAACACCGCCGACATGCCCGTGGCCGTCGCGTAGCAGGCCTCCGCGCCCTCCAGGACGCGCAGGCGCTCCTCGAACGTGTGCACGGTCGGGTTGCCGTAGCGGGAGTAGACGAACCGGTCCAGATCGCCGGAGAACGCCGCTTCGGCCTCGGCGGCCGAGTCGTACACGTACCCCTGCGTGAGGAAGACGGCCTCGCCGGTCTCCTGGAACTCCGTGCGGGCGTGCCCGCCGCGTACGGCGAGGGTCCGCGGGCGGACACCGGCCGGCAGCGGCTTGCGTCCGGACCCGCCGGGGACGGCGTCGGGCGGGAAGGCGCCGGTCGTCGTCACGCGCCCGCCTCCGTCCACGGCAGCTCCCGCACCTTCCAGCCGCTGTGGTTGCGGACGCCGTCGGGACCGGCCGGGCCCTCGAAGCCCTCGACCACGTTGTACGACGGCGCGATGCCGGCGCTGGTGGCCAGCCGCGCGGCGCCGATCGACCGCTGGCCGGACCGGCAGAGGAACACGACGGGGCCGCCGGTGGCGCCGAGGCCGGCCTTCAGCTCCTCCAGGAACGCCGGGTTGGGCCGGCCGTCGGCGTGCACCCACTCGGCGAACACGACCCGCTTCTCGAGCGAGCTCACGTCGGGCACACCGATGGTGCGCCACTCGCCGTCGGTGCGGACGTCGACCAGGGTGGCGTCCGGGACGTCGCCCAGCAGGTCCCAGGCCTCCTGCGGGGTGATGTCTCCGGCGTATCCGGCGGCGGGGCGCGGCTCCAGGCGCGAGCCGCGGCTCACGGGGGCGTCGGGTTCGGGGTTGCTCATGGCACTCCTCCCATCGGTCGTGGCGTGAGCACCCTGGTCCGGAACACCGCGTCCGTGCGCGAGTCCCGCGGGTTGCTGCGGGGTCGACGTGCCACGTCACTCGCCCGCTCGGGATGGTCGACGCGATCGTACGTCACCCGGACGAGCCGATCACACAGTGAGACCAGAATATGGACGCGCGTTGACGCGGCCGTTCGAGGATCGCAGGATGACGCCAGGTCATGAGCGCCAGCGACAAGCCCCGGCTTGCTGGCCGGCAACCCTCCTTCCGCGGTGGGGTGCCCCGGGTGACGACCTGGCCGCGTTCGAGACCGCTCGTGGCAAGCGCGGGGAACACTCCCCCCAGGACTCGCTGGAGGGCGCCATGACGGCAGCCACCGACACCACGACCACGCCCGGCGACGGCTCGGCCGGCGAGCTGACCGCCGAGCCAGGCACGGTCGGCCCGATCGCGCCGCTCCTGCCGGTCGTGGGGCACGACACGCTCGTCCCGCTCGTCGACGGACGGCAGGTGACGTACTCCAACCTCGACGTCGCGGCCTCCGCACCCGCGCTCGAGTCCGTCGCGCAGCGCGTCGCCGAGACCCTGCCCCTGTACGCGAGCGTCCACCGGGGCGCGGGGTACCTGTCCCAGGTCTCCACCGCCCTGTACGAGGCGTCCCGGCGCGCGATCGGGGACTTCGTCGGCGCCCGCGCGGACGACCTCACCCTCATCACGCGCAACACCACCGACTCGCTCAACCTGCTGGCCGGATGCGTCCCCGCCGACCCGGTCAGCGGAGCGCCGGGCCGCGTCCTCGTGCTCGACGTCGAACACCACGCCAACCTCCTGCCGTGGCAGCGACTCACCGACGCCACCGTCCTCACCGGAGGCGCGACCGTGGCCGACACGCTCGCGCAGGTGCGCGACGAGCTGGCCGGCGGAGCGTCGGCCGGCCGGCCGTACGCCCTGCTGGCCGTGACCGGTGCGTCCAACGTCACCGGCGAGTCCCTCCCCCTCGCGGAACTGGCCGGTGCCGCTCACGCGCACGGCGCCCGCGTCGTCCTCGACGGTGCCCAGCTCGTCCCGCACCGCCGGTTCTCGCTCGCCGACAGCGGCGTCGACTACCTCGCCTTCTCCGGGCACAAGACCTACGCGCCCTACGGTGCCGGTGCACTGGTCGGCCGCCGCGACTGGCTCGACGCCGGCACCCCCTACCTCGCCGGCGGCGGTGCCGTTCGCCGCGTGCGTACCGGCACGACCGACTGGCACGACGGCCCCGCCCGCCACGAGGCCGGCTCCCCGAACGTGATCGGCGCCGTCGCCCTCGCCGCCGCGTGCGAGGCGCTCGCCGCGCTCGACCCGGCCGAGGTCCGCGCGCACGAGGGCGAGCTGCGCCGCCGCCTCGTGGGTGGCCTCGAGGCGATCGACCGCGTGTCCGTGGTCAAGGTGTGGGACGACGCCGCCGACCCCGTGGGCGTGGTGACGTTCACCGTCACGGGCTACGACCCGGGCCTCGTCGCCGCATACCTGTCGGCCGAGCACGGCATCGGCGTGCGCGACGGGCGGTTCTGCGCGCACCCGCTGCTCGGCCGTCTCGGGTTCGACGCGGGAGCGGTGCGTGCCTCGGTCGGTGTCGGGACCGCCGGCGAGGAGGTGGAGCGGCTCCTCGCCGCCGTGCGCGCGCTGGTCGCCGACGGGCCGCAGGCACGGTACGACGTCGTCGACGGGCTCTGGGTGGTGGTCGACGACCCGCGGCCGGTGCCGGAGGGCTCCGGGCTGGCCGGCCTCCTGGCGACGGCCGCGGCCGGCTACCTGGCCGACGTCGCGGTCTGCCTGCCCGACGAGGCCTGACCTCCGCGACGTCGGCCCCGGCACGGACGAAGCCCCGCACCCCGACGTCGGGGTGCGGGGCTTCGTCCGTGACCCGGCCGGGTGGGCACGGGGCGGTGAGCGGCAGCGGGCACGACCGGCGGATGGGCGTGACCGGCGCCTCACCACGCCATACCGCGTGGCGGTAACCCGCCATGGCGTATCCTCGCCGCATCCTCGGTGCATCGATTTCTGCTGGAGGGTTGGGATGTTCGGCAACGTGCTCGGCCTGTCGCAGGCGCAGGCGCTCGCCTACCGCGAGCTGGTCCGCTCGCCCTCGCTCGACGCGAGCGAGCTGGCCCGGCGGATGGGCGGTGACCCCGGCGAGGCCTACGCGGTGCTGCAGGTCCTCGAGGAGCACGGGCTCGCGGCCCGGCAGGGTACCGACGACTTGCGCTTCCAGGCCGCGCCGCCCGAGATCGCGCTCGGCGCGATCCTCTCGCGCCGCACCGAGGAACTGCGGTCCGCACAGCTCGAGATGCTCGATCTCGAGGAGGAGTACCGCCGCGCCGCGGACCTGCGGCCGGCGAGCGACATCGTCGACCTCGTCCGTGGCTCCGACGCCGTCCTCCAGCGCATCCTGCAGCTCCAGGCGGGCGCGCACGAGACCGTCGAGACCTTCCTCCGCCCACCCGTCCTCGTGATGGGCACGGAGGAGAACACGGCCGAGGACGACGCGGTCGAGCGCGGCGTGCGCTACCGGGCCGTCATGGACCGGTCGATGCTCGACGAGGGCCTGGTGACGGTCGAGGCCGCGGTCGAGGCGGTCCGCGCGGGCGAGGAGGTCCGCATCGCCGACGACGTCCCGATCAAGGCGTTCGTCATCGACCGGCGGCTCGCCATCGTGCCCGTGCAGAGCCAGCTGCGGCCCGACGACGAGGTCGACACCGTCTCCGCGCTGATCATCCACGAGAGCGGGCTGCTCGACGGGATCATCGCGCTCTTCGAGGCGTTCTGGCGCGACGCGGTGCCGCTGCGGGTGCAGCCCGACGGCGTCCACGGCGAGCTCGACGACCTGGACCTGAAGATCCTGGGGCTGATGCTCTCGGGCCTGACCGACCAGGCCGTGGCCAAGCACCTGGAACTGGGCCTGCGTACCGTCCAGCGCCGGGTCAAGTCGATGATGGACACGGCGGGCGTCGCCACGCGCATCCAGCTGGGCTGGCACGCGGCCCGCAAGGGATGGCTCTGAACGCCGGGCGCCATCCCTCGCGGGCCGCGTAGCGCGTCAGGACCGCGTGGCGGTCCCGCGCAGAGACTTCTCCGACTTCGGGGCCCGTCCGCTCGCCGCCAGCTCGCGGTAGTAGGCCCTCGCCTCGTCCTGACGGACCCGCTCGGAACCATCGGCGATCGGCGCACGAAGGTGCCGCTCGCCGTAGCCGAACGCGTCGACGAGGTCCACCGCGTGCGGGCGGATCTTCTTGAGCAGGTGGTGGATCGTCGTCGTCACGGCCCTGGCCCGCGACGCCGACAGGCGCCCGTTGGCGAGATACCAGTCGAGGTTCCGCTCGATCACGGTCAGGCCGTAGATGTCCCGGACGGTCGTCATGATCGCGCGGGTGCCCGGGTCCTTGATCGCGTCGAGCGCCCGGGTGAAGGCGTCCCACCGGACGAGCTCGGCCCATGCCGTCGCCGAGGTGATCAGCTCCACCTGGTTCTCGTCGAAGATCTCCTGTGCCTTGGCCGCGTCCTTCGTGCTCACCGCGGGGCGCATGCCCATCGCGACCGAGTGCACGAGGCCGTCCACCCGTCCCTCCAGGAGCGCCCGCTGGGTCCCGCCGTCGAGCAGGTTGCTCGCCGCACGCGCGCCGCCGGCGTCGGCCACGTTCTGACCGAGCTTCCGCAGCGACGCCTTGTGCAGCAGCGTGTCCTTCACCTGCCCGGCCACGATGCCCGCCATGCCGGCGGGGGACTTGGCGGCCCTGGCCAGCTTCCTGCCGTGGTCGCCCACGAGCCGCTTCGCGGCGAGCTGCAGGAGGACGTGGTTGTCACCCTCGAACGTGGTGTAGACGTCGAGGTCCGAGCGCATGGACGTGAAACGGTTCTCCGACAGGAACCCGGCGCCGCCGCACGCCTGGCGGCAGGTCTGCAACGTGTCCATGGCGAACCAGGTGGACGTCGCCTTGAGCGCGGCCGCCGTCGTCTCCAGGTCCTCGCGGGTCTCCGGCGTGTCCGTCGCGCCGGAGAACACGCCGTGGAAGAGCTCGAGCAGCTCCTCGTGCGCGAAGGAGATCGCGTAGGTCTCCGCGATGCGCGGGAGGAGCCGCTTGCGATGCATCGCGTAGTCGAGCAGCGTGATCTCGTCCTGGCCCTCGCCCGCCGCGAACTGCCGGCGCTCGTCGGCGTACTTCGTGGCGATCGCCAGGCCGGCCTTCGCCGCCACCGAGGCCGATCCGTCCAGGGTCACCCGACCCTGCACCAGCGCACCGAGCATCGTGAAGAAGCGGCGCCCCGGGCTCTCGATGGACGACGTGTAGGTGCCGTCCGCCGCTACCTGGCCGTAGCGGGCCAGGAGGTCCTGGCGCGGGATCCGCACGTCGGTGAAGTGCAGCTTGCCGTTGTCGATGCCGTTCAGGCCACCCTTGTGGCCGTCGTCCTCGCCGCCGACGCCCGGCAGGAACTCGAGGGTCTCCGGGTTCCGGATCGGCACGTAGAAGCAGTGCACGCCGTGGTTCACGCCGTTCGTGATCAGCTGGGCGAACACGGTCGCGGCCACGCCGTGCCGCGCCGCGTTGCCGAGGTACTGCTTCCACGCCCCCCGGAACGGGGTGTTGATGACGAACTCCTCGGTCGCCGGGTCGTACGTCGCCGTCGTGCCGACCGACGCGACGTCCGAGCCGTGGCCGGTCTCCGTCATCGCGAACGCGCCGGGTACCGACAGGTCCATCGCGCCCGGCAGCAGGCGGTCCTGCTGCTCCTCGGTACCGAGGTGCAGGATCGCGGCGGCGAACAGGCCCCACTGCACACCCGACTTGATCTGCAGCGAGGGATCCGCGACGAAGAGCTCCTCGCAGCCCACCAGGTTGCCGCCGGCGTCGTCGTTGCCGCCGAGGCGTTCGGGGAAGGCGCGCCACACCTGGCCCTGCTCGTCCCGCGCCATGACCTTCATGGCCTCGAGAGTGCGCTCGCGGTGCTCCTGCATCGAGATGCCGTCGATCTTCCAGATCTCGTCGTGCTCGGCGACCAGGCGCCGGGCGTGGGAGCGTACGTCCTTCCAACGGCCGAGCAGGAGGTGCTCCAGCTCGGCGACATCCACGCGCGGACCGGCCGTGCCCGACGCCGGCGCATGGGGCGCTGACGGCGCGGACCCGGGGCGGGCGGACACCGCGGCGGAGACGGTCGCGGCGGCGGCGGACGACGTCGTCACAGGAGGTTCGGAGGTGGTGGTCATCGGTTCTCCTCGGGGGTCGGCGGCTGGTAGCCGCGAGGTTGAGGCAGGTACGGGAAGGTCAGGCGGTGGTCGCCGCGGCGGACTCCGCGGAATGCAGGACGCCGACGGGACCGTTCCAGAGCCAGAGGCTCACGCGTTCGGTGAGCTGCTCGCGGGTGACGGACTGCCCGGTGCCGCGGTGGCCGAGCCACCATTCGCCGGAGCCGCGCACGAAGCCGACGGCTCCGGCCGCCCACGCGGCGGCGTCCTCCGGAGTGACATTGGCCGCCTGCGCGAACGGTTCGGCGACGAGTTCGATCACCGAGTCCAGGTAGGCGCCCAGCGGGGCGTCCGAGGAGCCGACGGGCGACTGCGCGTCGCGCCCGCCCGGTGGGTCGGCGGGGGAGATCGGGTCGTTGCCGCCGATCGATGTTCTGGTCACGAACCAGTAGACGTTCGGCGAGTGTTCGATCATCTCCAGGTAGACCCGGACCATGGCGCGCAGCGCCCCTTCCGGGGTGGCGGCGCCGTGCGCGGCCTCCTGGAGGGTGTCGTGCATCTGCGCCACGACGGCCTCGGCCACCGCGAGACGCAGCCCGGCCTTGTCGTCGAAATAGCGGTACACGATCGACTTCGACGTCCCCGCCGCCGCGGCGATCTCGTCCATGGATACCGTGGGACCGAGGCGGTGCACGGCCTTCCGGGCCGCGCGCACGAGTTCTGCTCGGCGCGCGGTGCGGTGGTCCGCCCAGCGAGTCGATCGTCCGTCCACGCCGACGCTCATCGATTTTCTCCTTCACGGGCCGTAGCGCTTGTGCTCCGCCTCACGAGACTGACAGTATCAGGTACTGTGAGTCCCGGACACCGTCCGAGTTCGCATCCGCCCAAGTACTTCCCAAACGACGTGAAGGACCTGACGAAATGGCCTCTTCCATCCCCACCACCCGAGAGGCCGTCATCATCGGCGGCAACCGCATCCCGTTCTCCCGTGCCGGGAAGAAGTACGTCCGCACCAGCAACCAGGACATGTTCACGGCCGCCCTGGAGGGCCTCGTGGCACGCTTCGGCCTGCAGGGAGAGCGCCTCGGCGAGGTGGTCGGCGGCGCCGTGCTGAAGAACAGCCGCGACTTCAACCTGATCCGTGAGAGCGTGCTCGGCTCGTCCCTCGCGCCGGTGACACCCGCGTACGACCTGCAGCAGGCCTGCGGGACCGGCCTGGAGGCGGCGATCGCGGTCACCAACAAGATCAAGCTGGGCCAGATCGAGTCCGCCGTCGCAGGCGGGACCGACACGATCTCCGACGCCCCGATCGCCGTCGGCGACAGGCTGCGCCGTGCTCTGCTGCAGGCGAACCACGCGCGCAGCACCGGCGACCGCGTCAAGGCTCTGCTCCCCGTGCTGAGCCACCCGAAGTGGCTCGCGCCCGAGACGCCCGACACGGGTGAGCCGCGCACCGGTCTGTCGATGGGCGAGCACCAGGCCATCACCACCGCGAAGTGGGGAATCACCCGCGAGGCGCAGGACGAGATCGCGCTGAAGTCGCACCAGAACCTGTACCGCGCCTGGGAAGAGGGCTTCTTCGACGACCTCGTGACGCCGTTCCGCGGCCTGTCCCGCGACGACAACGTGCGCGGGGACACCTCGGCCGAGAAGCTGGCGAAGCTCAAGCCGGTCTTCGGCAAGAGCCTCACGGGTGAGGACGGCGCGCCGCAGCCGGCCACGATGACCGCGGGCAACTCCACCCCGCTGACCGACGGCGCCTCCGCGGTGCTGTTCGGCTCGCGGGACTGGGCCGAGGAGCGGAACCTGCCCGTCCTGGCGACGTTCGTCGATGCCGAGACCGCCGGCGTGGACTTCGTGCACGGCCACGAGGGGCTGCTCATGGCCCCGGTCGCCGCCGTCCCCCGCCTGTTGACCCGCAACGGCCTCACGCTCGAGGACATCGACTTCTTCGAGATCCACGAGGCGTTCGCCGCCACCGTCCTCACCACGCTCGCGGCCTGGGAGGACGCGGACTACTGCCGCGACGAGCTGGGCCTGTCGGGCGCATTCGGCAAGGTCGACCGCAGCAAGCTGAACGTGAACGGCTCCTCGCTCGCCGCCGGCCACCCGTTCGCCGCGACCGGCGGCCGGATCCTCGCCACGGCCGCGAAGCTCGTGCACGCCAGGGCTGCCGAGACCGGCACTCCGGCACGAGCCCTGATCTCGGTCTGCGCGGCGGGCGGGTTGGGCGTCACGGCACTTGTCGAGTCCGCCTGACCAGGTCGCTCCGCGACCCTGACCTCGTCCAGCACTTCTCGTCCACCACGATCCAAGAGGGCACCGTGACCGACAGCTATACCCGATTTGCCAACGGCGGCCTCAAGCCGCTCGTCAAGAAGCTCGGACTCCCCCAGCCCGCGATCCTGCGCCGGTACCGGCCCGGCAGCCCCCTCACCGTCGGCCCGGTCCTCGTGGTGTCCGACGACGCCTCCGCGCCGGACGCCGATGCCGTCGCCGAGGTCCTCACCGGCTGGGACCTCGACGTGCGCCGCGCGGCGGACCTGGCCGAGGGGGAGAAGTTCGGTGCCGTCGTCCTGGTGCTCTCGGGCGCCGAGCACCCCGAGGACGTCTCCGGAGCGGTCCTCACCGTCGGCGGGACCCTGCGCCGGCTCGCCGGCAACGGCCGCGTCGTCACCGTGTCCCGTGCCCCGGAGCCCGGGGACGCCCCGGTCCTCGCCGCGGCGCGCGCGGGCGTGGAGGGCCTCGTGCGTTCGCTCGGAAAGGAGCTGCGCGGCGGATCCACGGCGAACGGCGTGCAGCTGACCGGTGGCGCCGCCGTCGACTCCGTCTCCGCGGTGGCCACCCTGCGTTTCTTCCTCTCCGCGAAGTCGGCGTACGTCGACGGACAGATCCTCCCCGTCGGCCCGTCCGGTACGGCCGGGGACGTCGACTGGGACCAGCCCCTGGCGGGCAAGGTCGCGGTGGTGACCGGTGCCGCGCGCGGGATCGGCGCGGCCATCGCGAGGACGATGGCGCGCGACGGTGCGAGGGTGGTCGTCGTCGACGTACCACCGGCGGGTGAGGCGCTGTCCGCCGTCGCCAACTCCGTGAACGGTGTCGCGCTCCAGCTCGACGTCACCGCCGCGGACGCCGCCGACAAGATCCTGGCCGCCGCGAGGCCGCTCGGTGGGCTCGACATCCTGGTCCACAACGCCGGCATCACCCGCGACAAGCTGCTCGCCAACATGAAGGCCGACCGCTGGGACTCCGTCATCGCCGTCAACCTCGCCTCGCAGCTGCGCATCAACGCGCGGTTGCTGGAGGAGGGCGTCGAGAGCCTGCGGATCGTCTCCCTCGCGTCGACCTCCGGCATCGCCGGCAACAAGGGCCAGACCAACTACGGCTACTCGAAGGCCGGCGTCATCGGCCACACGGCGGCCACGGCGCCCCTCGTGGCCGCCGCGGGCGGTACGGCGAACGCCGTCGCGCCGGGCTTCATCGAGACGGAGATGACCGCGCGGATCCCGTTCGCCACCCGTTCCGTGGCGCGGATGATGCCGTCGCTGGCGCAGGGCGGAGAGCCGGTGGACATCGCCGAGGCGATCTGCTTCCTCGCATCGGACCCGGCGGTGGGCGTCAACGGACAGACACTGCGCGTGTGCGGCCAGCACCTGGTGGGCAAGTGACCGCGCGGGCCGGAGCTCCCTCGTCCTTCACCGTCACCGAGTTCGCCGAGGTGCCGTCGCTCGGCGGGCTGTACGCGAAGGGCGCGGCGGGCTCGGTGGCGAAGCGTCCCCGTGCCGGCGTCCTGCTGCCGCAGGTCGCGTACCGCGTGCCGGGCGTCGACACCTCCGGCTCCGCCGCTCGCCTGGCCGAGTACCAGGAGGTGGTGGGGGAGCCGGCGTCCGGCGTCCTGTCGGCCGGATTCCTGCACGTCCTCGCGTTTCCGCTGGCGACGGCGGTCATGGTGCGTCAGGACTTTCCGCTGGGACTGCTCGGCATGGTGCACCTGCGCCAGGCGGCCCGCGTGCTGCGGCCGGTGCGGATCGGCGACCGGCCGGAGATCCTGGCATGGGCCGAGAACGCCCGCGCACACCGGCGCGGCGTGCAGGTGGACCTCGTCGCGGAGGTGCTCGTGGACGGCGTGCTCGCGTACCGCGGGGTCTCGACGTACCTCGCGAAGGGGTTCAGCGTGTCCGGCGACGCGGGCGGTGTGCCGGGCCGGGAGGGGGCGGGCCAGGAAGCGCCGGACCCGGACACCGGAGCCGCGGGGCAGTCGGCGCCCGACGCCGGCCGTGCTCCCTGGTCACCTCCGCTGCCGACGGCGCGCTGGCGCCTCGGCAAGGGCATCGGCCCCGAGTACGGGGCGGTGTCGGGCGATCGGAACCCGATCCACATGTCCGCGCTCGGTGCCAAGGCGTTCGGGTTCCCGCGTGCCATCGCGCACGGGATGTACACGGCGGCGCGAGCGCTGGCCGAGGTCGGCCCGGCCCGGCGTGGTGACGCCTACGAGTGGACCACGGAGTTCTTCAAGCCCGTGCTGCTGCCGGGCTCGGTCGACCTGGCGATCCGCTATGCCGCGGACTCCGGTGCCGACGTCGCCGCGGGCCCGGCCGGCGGCTTCGTCTACGACGGCTGGCGCACCGGTCGGACCACCCGCCACTTCACGGGCACGGTCACGCCTCTCTGAGGCGCGGCGCGGCGTCGGGCCGCCATGGGGAGCCGCGCGTCGGCCTCTCGTGGCGGCCGGGTCGCCGGTGACCCGCCGTCTGCCGTCAGGCCGCGTTCGGGATCGTCCGGTCGTGATCGAGGGGGAGAAGTGCCGGGGCGGGCGTCGGGACCGTCCCGGGGGTGTCACCGGACGCCGGGACGGCGTCGGGCTCGCCGAACTCGTCGTCGAGTTCGATCGTCGGGCGGACGACGGGGCCGCCGAGGGTGACGGGTGCGGCCGCGGGTGTGGGCTCGGGCACGGTGAGCGCGACGACGGTCGCACCCCCGACGCCGAGGATCAGCGCGCCGATGGCGAGCATCCACTGGCCGTATGCGAGGGTGAGGCCGAGGAGCGCACCACAGCCGATCGCGACGATGGTTCCCAGGGCGAGTACACGAGTCATGGGGAGCCTCCCGGGTCCAGGTTCTGCCGTGCTGGTGTTTGTGACCCCTGCACGGGGCTCCCACGTGGTCTGGGGACGCGGGGGTAGTGCTTGCCACGACCCTGTGGGCCGCACAAGGACCAGCTGGGGGTTGCTGTCGATGTCCTCTCGGTACGCGGCGTCCTCTGCCGACGTCCGCACCTCCTTCAGGAAACCTGATCACAGCTCGACTCGCACGCCGAATTGAGGTGTGCTAAATCACGATCGCGTCACGGCCGCGTGTCGCGGGGTGAGTCCGTTCGGTGACGGGTATCCGCCCGCCCTGGTCACGAGTCCGCCGGGTTGCAGCGTGCGGCGATCGTCCCGAACATGCCGACGTCGGGGCGCCACGGTTCCAGGTTCCACGACGCCTTGTCGGGCGCGCCCAGATGGTGGCAGGCGAGCTGGTCGCGCATCGTGTCGCTGCCGGTCTCGGGTTCCGCGGCGGCGAGCTGGGCGCCGAGCAGGTCGAGCGTCGCCTCTCCGCCACCCCGTACCCAGGGCTCGGGGACGACGGCGAGCGACCGGCCGCCCTCCCCTTCCCGCAGGGCCCAGGTGGCCGAGCCGAGCGCGTCGTCGCCGAGCGTGAGAGCGGTGGTGCCCGACGGCGTATCGGCCGACTCCCCCGTCGTCCGGGGCGCCGCGCGTGTGAGGGCGGCGACCGGGGTGCCGTCGTGGAGCACCGTGACGCTCTCGTCGGCGTGCTCGACGACCTTCGCGCCGGCGGTCGCGGTGGTGTACGTGGGCGCTCCCGACGTCGTGACGCGGCGCGTGCCCTCCTGTCCCGGGTCGCCGACCGTGACCTCGGCGGCCGTGATCTCCAGGTCGACGCCCGCGACGGTGACGGTCCGGCGCTCCAGGGGGGTGGGGTCCGGCGTCGTGGCGAGGCCGGTGCGGCCCGGCGAGGCCTGCGAGCCGGCGGAGGTCGCGGTGGGTGCCGGATCGCCGCCGCCCTCGCCGAGTTCCGCGCGCGACGCGACGAGCGCGGCCAGCACGAGGGCGGCGGCCGCGGCGACGATGACGTGTGAGGCTCGCACGCCACCATTCTCCCGGAGGGTTGCGGTGGCGGAGTGGCTCGGTCGCCGCTACGGTTAGAACACATGTTCGAAGTCGGGCCGGGAGGGCGAGCAATGGGCGGTAGCACAACCACAGGCGGTTCGGTCGTCGTGACGAACGGTGCGGTCACCGTGGAGGCGGAGCGCGAAGGGTTCCGGTCGCTCGCGGAGGCGATCGACGCGGTCGCGGCGGTGGACGCGCTGCTGGCGTCACTCGCCGCGTCGCGCGCGGTGCTGATGAGCGACCTCGGTGCGTGGGCGGGCGCGCACGTCGAGGAGATCGTGCCGGAGGCGGTCGGCGGCGACGAAGCTGTCGCGCGGGAGGCCGAGGGCATCGCCGCGGGGATCGTCGCGGACCGGCTGGCGGACGTCCTGCGCGTGTCGCCGGAGGCGGCGGCGGGACTCGTCGAGGAGTCGCGCGCTCTGGTGCACCAGCACCCGCGCACGCTCGCGGCGCTGCGCGGCGGCACGATCTCCTACGGGCATGCCCAGACCATCCTCGGGTACACCTGCGGCCTGCATCGCGGCGGGCGTGCCGCGCTGGAGACGCGGCTGCTGCGACACGCGCGGAAGGCCACGGTGGCCGAGCTGAGCCAGATCGCGCGGATCGAGCGGGAGCGTCGGCTGCGGGCGCCGGGACGCCGTCGTGCGGAGCGTGCCGAGCGTCAGCGGCGCCAGATGTCGTCCCAGGCCGGGGGCTCGCCGGCCTGCACGTAGGGCCGGGGGTCCTCGCGCGGCGCCGGGGTGGCCGCCAGGTGCTGCCCGGTCAGGGGCGGGGCGTCGTGCGCGTCGTGCGGGGCGTAGTGCGGGAACGTTCCGGTGTCGGGCAGGTGGTGGGCCCCCGTCTCGGTCAGGGCGCGGTAGCCGTACGCCCCGGTGATCGCGAACGACCCCGTCGGCGGGTGCGGTTCGGCGTAGGCCGGATGCGCCGTGTCGACGCGGACCGGGGGTGCGTCGACGACCCAGTGCGTGGCCGACGGCACCTGGGGCTGCGGCGCGGAGTTCACGGGCTCCTGCCGGAGCTGCTCGTGCATCGTCCCGGCCCAGTTGAGCGCGAGGCTGAAACGCATCGTCGTGAGGTGGTCGGCAGTCATCTCGCCACCGAGAGCGGGATGGGGGTTGAACGTGAAGACGTCCTTGCGCCCCAGCCGCAGGCCTCGCTGCTCGGCATCCCGGACGAGGTCGTCCATGAGGTAGGTCGCGCGGCCCTCGGCCGCCTCGAGCTCGGCGTACATGTCGACGGCCGTGGTCCAGCGGAGCTCGAGCGTCCCCTCCATCGTGTCGAGGAACCACCAGCCTTCGAGCGACTCGAGGAAGACGTCGCCGAAGCAGGTGGTGAAGCGAGGCGTCTTGCCGCTGATGCCCAGCCATCGCCACGAAGCCAGCCCGAACCGGAAGGCATCCTTGGCAAAAGTGCGAAGCATCTGCATGTGCGCATCAAACCACTTTATGGTATGAGTGCGAAACCCCCTGGCCAGGGCGGGTTTTTCTTGGCTTCGGCCGGTCGGGCAAAAAGGGTATGTCTGATGTATCGGGCCTGCTTGGCGGCCGGTGTGGCGCGCGCGACAGCGTGACGTTCGTCGATGATGTGCCTCACAGACTCCGCCACCGGCGTCGTCCACCCTGGGGTTGGCGTCGTCCCACCTCCGCCAGTTTGCCTCTGACCTGCGGCGTTGCATCGCTTCCGCATGATCGGGGCAATCCCGCCGCTCGACGGATAGACTGTGCGCGCGCCTTCCGCGCAACGTTCCCGCGCAGCCGTTGCTCTGCGCTCCCCCACTGCACGCGAGGGATACATGACCGCGCCCGCGTCCCAGGCCGCCCGCCCCGTTCTCGACACGGTCGAGAACGCGAAGGCCACGCCCGACGAGGTCCAGCCGTTCGGCGAGCTGGGTCTGAAGCAGGACGAGTACCAGCGCATCCGCGACATCCTCGGCCGCCGTCCCACGGCCGCCGAGCTCGCGATGTACTCGGTGATGTGGAGCGAGCACTGCTCCTACAAGTCGTCGAAGGTTCACCTGCGCAAGTTCGGCGAACGCGTCACCGAGGAGATGAAGCAGAACCTGCTCGTCGGCATCGGCGAGAACGCCGGCGTCGTCGACATCGGCGACGGCTGGGCCGTGACCTTCAAGGTCGAGTCGCACAACCACCCGTCGTTCGTGGAGCCGTACCAGGGCGCCGCGACCGGCGTCGGCGGCATCGTGCGCGACATCATCTCGATGGGCGCCCGGCCCGCCGCCGTCATGGACCAGCTCCGGTTCGGCGACGTCAACCACCCCGACACCGCACGGGTGGTGCACGGCGTCGTCAGCGGTGTCGGTGGCTACGGCAACTCGCTCGGCCTGCCCAACGTCGGCGGCGAGCTCGTCTTCGACAGTTCCTACCAGGGCAACCCGCTGGTCAACGCGCTCTGCCTCGGCGTGCTCCGGCACGAGGACATCCACCTCGCCAACGCGACCGGCCAGGGCAACAAGGTGGTCCTCTTCGGTGCGCGCACCGGCGGCGACGGCATCGGCGGCGCCTCGATCCTCGCGAGCGAGACCTTCGAGGACGGCGTTCCCGCGAAGCGGCCGTCCGTGCAGGTGGGTGACCCCTTCATGGAGAAGGTGCTCATCGAGTGCTGTCTCGAGCTGTTCGGCGCGAAGGTGGTGGAGGGCATCCAGGACCTCGGCGCCGCGGGCATCTCCTGCGCCACCAGCGAACTCGCCTCCAACGGCGACGGCGGCATGCATGTCGACCTCGACGACGTCCTGCTGCGCGACCCCACGCTGAACGCCGGCGAGATCCTCATGTCGGAGTCGCAGGAGCGCATGATGGCCGTCGTGCGCCCCGACAAGCTCGACGAGTTCCTGGCGATCACGAGCAAGTGGGACGTCGAGACCGCCGTCATCGGTGAGGTCAACGCCAGCGGCCGGCTCACCATCGACCACCACGGGCAGCGGATCGTCGACGTCGACCCGAAGACCGTGGCCCACGAGGGTCCCGTCTACGACCGGCCGTACGCGCGTCCGGCGTGGCAGGACCAGCTCAACGCCCACGGGAACGTCGCGGCCGGCCTCGCTCGCCCGGAGTCCGGCGAGGAACTGCGCGAGACCGCGCTGCGCCTCCTCGGATCCCCCAACCTCGCCTCCAAGGCCTGGGTGACCAACCAGTACGACCGGTTCGTCCAGGGCAACACCGCCCTGGCCCAGCCCGACGACGGCGGCGTGGTCCGCGTCGACGAGACCACCGGTCTCGGCGTCGCGCTCGCCACCGACGCGAACGGCCGCTACGGCAAGCTCGACCCGCGCACGGGCGCCGCACTGGCACTCGCGGAGGCGTACCGGAACGTCGCCACCGTCGGTGCCGAGCCGCTCGCGGTCACCGACTGCCTGAACTTCGGTTCGCCGGAGCACCCGGACTCGATGTGGCAGCTCGTGGAGGCGATCGAGGGCCTCGCGGACGCCTGCCAGACGCTCGGTGTGCCGGTCACGGGCGGCAACGTCTCGCTGTACAACGGCACCGGGGAGCCCGGCCAGATCGACTCGGCGATCCACCCCACCCCGGTGGTCGGGGTGCTCGGCGTGCTCGACGACGTGCGCACCGCGCTGCCGTCGGGCTGGCGCACCGAAGGGCTCTCGGTGATGCTGCTCGGCACCACACGGGACGAGCTGGACGGCTCGGCGTGGGCCGACGTCGTCCACGGGCACCTGGGCGGCCTGCCGCCGCAGGTGGACCTCGAGGCCGAGCGGGCGCTCGCCGCGCTGCTCGTCGCGGCGCGCAAGGACGAGCTCGAGGTCGCGGCCCATGACCTGTCGGAGGGCGGGCTGGCGCAGGCGGTGCTCGAGGCCTCGCTGCGGTTCGGCGTCGGCGCCAGGATCGCGCTCGAGGGCGTGACCGGGCGCGACAAGGTCGACCCGTTCGTCGCGCTGTTCAGCGAGTCGACCGCGCGTGTGCTGGTGGCCGTCACCCAGGACCACGAGGGCGATCTCATCCACCTCGCCGACGAGTACGGTGTCCCGGCCCTGCGGCTGGGTGTCACGGGCGGGGGCTCGGTGGAGATCGAGGGGCAGTTCGAGATCCCGCTGGACGAGGCCCGCGACACCCACGAGGGCACGCTGCCGAAGATCTTCGGCTGACCGGACCGGCGGTCTCGGCCACCCGCGGTGGCCGGGACCGGTCCGGCAGGGCCGTCGCGGGGCGGCTTCGCGACGCCGAGGTCCCGTGTCCCGGGTCGGGGCCCGCCGACAAGTCGCGAGTTTCGCCACACGCTGTAGTTTCGGCAGCATGCCGAACCGTCAGATGCGCCTCTCTCCGGCCGCGCCGGACAGCGTCGTTGGCGCCCTCGCCACCCTGCGTGCCGAGATCGGGCTCCCGCCGATGTTCCCCGCCGATGTCCTCGAGGAATCGCGGTTCGTCGCGGAGCGCACGATCGCGCCGGACCCGGACGGCAGCCGCCACGGTGCCGTCCGCCAGGACCGTCGTGACATCGAACTCGTCACCATCGACCCTCCCGGTTCGCTCGACCTCGACCAGGCCGTGCACGTGGCGCAGTCGGGGGACGGCTACCTCGTCCGCTACGCCATCGCGGACCTGGGTGTCTTCGTCGAACCGGACGGCCAGCTCGACGCGGAGGTGCACCGTCGAGGGCTGACGGTCTACGGCCCGGACACGGACACGCCGCTGCATCCGAAGCTGCTCTCGCAGGGTGCCGCCAGCCTGCTGCCCGAGGAGGACCGGCCCGCCGCGCTGTGGACCATCGGCCTGGACTCCCGCGGAGAGATCATGTCGGCGACGGTCGTCCGCGCGGTGGTCCGCAATCGTGAGCGGCTCACCTATGCGGAGGCGCAGGCGGCCCTGGACGACGGCACGGCGAGCGAGTCGCTGCAGCTCCTGGCCGACGTCGGGCGTCTGCGCCAGGAGCTCGAGCGCGAGCGTGGCGGTGTCTCCCTGGGTGTGCCCGAGCAGGAGGTGGAGCGCGCCGACGACGGTTCGTTCGTCCTGCGATTCCGGCGCAACCTGCCCGTCGAGGGCTGGAACGCACAGATCTCGCTGCTGACGGGAATGGCCGCGGCGACGATGATGCGCGACGCGGGGGTCGGCGTGCTGCGCACCCTTCCCGAGGCGGACGAACGTGACGTCGCGCGGCTGCGCCGGACGGCGCGGGCGCTGGACATCGACTGGCCTGACGCCATGCCGTACGCGGACCTGATCCCGGCGCTCGAGTCGCGGGTGCCGCGGCACGCGGCGTTCCTCAACGAGGCGACGACACTCTTCCGCGGCGCCGGCTACACGGCGTTCGGCCATCCGGAGAAGGATGGCTCGGGCGACGTTCCCGTTCCCGCCGACACCCGTCACCACGCGCTCGCCGCCGACTACGCGCACGTGACCGCGCCCCTGCGGAGGCTCGTGGACCGCTACACCACCGAGGTGTGCCTCGCCCTGGCCGCCGGTGAGCCGGTTCCCGGCTGGGTCCTGACAGCGCTCGGATCGCTTCCGGCGGAAATGGCCGCGGCCGGTCGGCGCGCGGCCGAGTTCGAGCGTGCCGTCGTGGAGATCCTCGAGGCGACGCTCCTCGAAGGACGGGTCGGCGAGGAGTTCGACGGCGTCGTCGTGGACACCGACGAGCACGGTGAACGAGGCACGGTGGTCCTGTCCGAACCTGCCGTCCGTGCCACCGTCGTCGGTTCCCGTCTGCCGCTCGGGGAACGGGTCCGGGTGCGGCTCGCGCTGGCCGACATCGACGCTCACCGCGTCGAGTTCGTCCTCGCGGGCACGGGCGCCGAGGACGGCGCGGAGCCCGAGGGGGCCGCGGGACCCGAGGGGGCCGCGGGACCCGAGGGGGCCGCGGGACCCGAGGGAGCCGGTCCGATTCGGCGGGCACCGGACGGTCCTGTGCCGCGCACGGCGCGTGGGCCGGGGGCGTCGGAAGGCGCGGTCGGCTCGGATGCCTCGGCCACCCCGGATGCCTCGTCCACCCCGGACGCTACTGCCACCCCGGATGCCTCAGCCAGGTCGAACGCCTCTGCCACGTCGGGCGAGCCCGCCCCGTCGCGCCGGCCGTTCGGTCAGCGCACGACGATCGTCGACAGCACCGCGCGGTGATCGGTGCCCGGGACGATCTGCGAGCGGACGTCGGTGACCCGCATCGAGCTGTCCACGACCACGTGGTCCACGGCGATGAGTGCCGGGATCTGCCTGTCCACCAGGGGAAGGGTCTTGCCCTGGGGCCAGGTGCGTTCGAGGCCGGCACCCTTCTCGCGCCAGGCGTCGCGGAAGCGGTTGCCGAGCACCGCGCGGAAGGAGGCGTGGTCGTGGGTCGCGTTGAAGTCCCCGAGCATGATCTGGGCCGTCGTGTCCGAGCGTGCGACCTGGCGGAGCTCGCGCAGCTCCCGCTTCCAGGTGTCCGTGTTCCCCGGCATCGGAGGCACCGGATGGATGCTGCGGATCCGCACGTCGAGCCCGCCGGCGTCCACCACGGCGGACGGCATCGCGAAGGTCGAGGACTCGCCCGCCTCGCGCTCCGTGAGCTGCAGGGCCGAGTAGAGTCCGCTGCCCGCGGCGCTGCCGGCCTCGACCTTTCCCGTCACCTGATGGGGCAGGAACTCGTCGAGTCCGGCTTCGGTCAGGGCCTCCTCGAACTCGGGCGTGAGTTCCTGGACCGCGAGGACCTCGACGCCCTCGACACGCACGGTCTCGACGATCGATGTGGCGTCGGCGGAGCCGTACAGCACGTTCACCGTCATCACCCGCAGCGTCCCGGCGTCGGAAGGGTCCGCGACGAAGGGCTGCTGCTCGCGGGGGATGAACGCCGATGCCGCCACGTAGCCGCCCACTGACACGCCGACGACCAGGATCAGCGAGAGCAGGTACCGCCTGCCCATCACGGAGAGCACGAGCAGCGGGATCGCCGCGAGCACGGCGTACGGGAAGAACGGGACCAGTTGCGCGACGGGCGTGATGCCGTCGTCGGGCATCGCCCGCGAACCGAGGACGGCGAGCACGGGTGCCGCGCAGATCCACAGGAACCACGCGACGAACCGTTGCCAGGTACCCGGGCGGTTCGTCTCGTCGTCCGGGTGCTCCTCGCCGTAGTCCCTCTCGTCGAGGTCGCCGTAGCCGTGCGGGCCGGCTTCCGGGAAGGCCGGCGGCGGCGCGTACGCGTCGCTGTGGTGGGTCATTCGCGAAGGGTGCCACAACTTTCCCTATGCTGACCGCATGCCGTCCCGCCGCCGTACCGACCCTGCCATCGGCCGTGCCGCACTCGTGGCGTGGGCCGAGGGCACGGCCGAGCGCCGCGACGTCACGACGGCGGTCCGGTTCACGCTCGAGGAACTGGCCGACGTCGCTCCCGGTCACGCGGTTGAGGTGCGCGTCCCGCCGGCTGGGGTGGTCCAGGCGGTGGCGGGTCCCCGCCATACGCGCGGCACGCCACCGAACGTGGTCGAGACCGACCCCGAGACCTGGCTCGGGCTCGTAACAGGGCGCGTGACCTGGGGTGATGCCGTCGCCCAGGGGTGGGTCACCGCGTCCGGGGAGCGCTCGGACCTCTCCGGGCTCGTACCGCTGCGCCTCCGGGTGAGCTGACGCGAAACCGCCTCTCACGTGTGGATGCCGGTGTCCCCCACTACTCTCACGGTGCGTGACCGAGGCGGTGTTCGTCCGGTCGGCGAGGTGCTCTTCTCCCCGTCGTAACCGGCGGTTCACGGCGTGGTGGTTGGTTTGGACCCGTGCCGACGCCGACAGTGCGGGTTCCTGCGGCGCGGCGGGCCATGCGACACCGATCGACGTCGCGCACCACCAGGCGAAATTCCCCCGGGCCGGTACCGGCCCGCTATTGCAGAAGGAGTCAGTGTGAGACCCAGCACGCTCCGGCCGTACCGGCCGCTCAAGCGACGCAGAGCCCTGGCGGCAGGCCTCACGGCCGCGCTCGCCCTCCCCGCCACCACCGTGTTCTCGGCGCCCGCGCTCGCGGGCGAGGAGGACGTCACACCGATCGCGGAGATCCAGGGCACCGGCGACACGTCCCCCCTGGCCGGGCAGACCGTCACGACACGCGGCGTCGTGACGGCGGCCTACCCGACGGGCGGGTTCAACGGCCTCTACATCCAGACGTCCGGCACCGGGGGCGATCCGGCGGCCGACCCGACACCGGGCGCGTCGGACGGCATCTTCGTGTATTCCGCGGCGGCGGCGGCGGAACTGTCCGTCGGCGACTCGGTCGAGGTCACGGGTGCGGTCTCCGAGTACAACGGCCTGACCGAGATCACGCCGGACTCCTGGACGACGCTCGGCGACGGCGCTGCCGTCGAGCCCCTGGAGACGGGCTGGCCCGGCGCCGGCGCCGAACGCGAGGCCCTGGAGGGCATGCTGCTCGCGCCGCAGGGTGACTTCACGGTCACGGACAACTACCAGACCAACTACTACGGCACGATCGGCCTGGCTGCCGGGGACTCCCCGCTGGTGCAGCCCACGTCCGTGGGCCGCCCGCTCTCGGCCGCGTACGAGGCGCAGATCGCGGACAACGCCGCCCGTGAGCTGCTGCTGGACGACGGCTCCTCGTGGAACTACAACTCCGCGTCGAACACCTCGAAGCCGCTGCCCTGGCTCACCGGGGGCGACCCCGTGCGGGTCGGCGCATCGGTCGAGTTCACCAGGCCGGTGGTGCTCGACTACCGCTACGGCGCCTGGAGCCTCCAGCCCCAGGGACAGCTCACCCCGGACACGGCGGACACCGTGCAGCCGGCGTCGTTCGAGGACACCCGCGAGGTCGCGCCCGCCGAGGTCGGCGGCTCGCTGAAGGTCGCCACCTTCAACGTGCTGAACTACTTCACCACCACGGGTGACGAGCTGGACGGGTGCCAGTACTACACGGACCGCGACGGCAACCCGATCTCCGTGCGCACCGGCTGCCTCGCGCGCGGCGCGGCGGACGACGAGAACCTCGCGCGCCAGCAGGTCAAGATCGTGGGCGCGATCTCCGCGCTCGGTGCCGACGTCGTCTCCCTCGAGGAGATCGAGAACTCGCTGCACTTCCTCGGCAAGGCGCGGGACCAGGCGCTGTCGGATCTCACCGACGCGCTCAACGCCGCGGACGGCGCGGGGACCTGGGCCTACGTCGAGTCGCCGGCCGGGCTGCCCGCCGACGAGGACGTGATCCGCAACGGGTTCCTCTACCGCCTCGCCACGGCCGAGCCGGTCGGCGAGTCCGTGATCCTCACGGGGGACGAGGCCTACGGCAACGCGCGTGAGCCGCTGGCGCAGGTCTTCCAGCCGGCCGGTGGCAGCGCGGACGCGAGCGACGACGTCCTCGTGATCTCCAACCACTTCAAGTCCAAGGGATCGGTCGGGCCGTGGCCCGGCGACGAGGACCAGGGCGACGGCCAGGGCAACTCGAACGAGTCCCGCGTGCGCCAGGCGACGTCCCTCGTGGCGTTCGCCGAGGAGCAGGCCGCCGCGGCCGGCACGGACAAGGTGCTGCTCGTGGGCGACTTCAACGCCTACGAGCAGGAGGACCCGATCCAGGTCATGGCCGATGCCGGCTACGTCGACCTCGGGGCCGCCACCGGCGAGTACTCGTACAGCTACGGCGGTCAGGTCGGATCGCTCGACCACGTGCTCGCCTCGCCGGGTGCGGCGGAGGTCGTGACGGGTACCGACATCTGGAACATCAACTCGTACGAGCCGGTCGCGAACGAGTACAGCCGGTACAACTACAACGCGACGATCCTCTACGACGAGACGCCGTTCCGGTCCTCCGACCACGACCCGCTCCTGGTCGGCCTCGACCTGACCGGCGGCACGACGGACCCGGGCACGACGACGATCGACCTCGTGGACATCAACGACTTCCACGGCCGGATCAACGGCGACACCGTCGCGTTCGCCGGGACGGTCGAGGAGATCCGCGCGGAGAACCCGGACGCCACCGCCTTCGTCTCGGCGGGCGACAACATCGGCGCGTCGGTGTTCGCCTCGGCGCTGCAGCAGGACCAGCCGACGATCGACGTGCTGAACGCGCTCGGCCTGACCGCCTCGGCGGTGGGCAACCACGAGTTCGACCAGGGGATGGACGACCTGACCGGTCGCGTCACCGACGCGGCGGACTGGGACTACCTGGGCGCGAACGTCTACGACGAGACCACGGGCGAGCCGGCGCTGCCGGAGTACTCCGTGCGGGAGATCGGCGGGATCGACGTCGGGTTCGTCGGCGTCGTCACCGAGGAGACGCCCACGCTCGTCACGCCGGCCGGAATCGAAGGGCTCGAGTTCGGCAACCCCACGGAGGCGATCAACCGGGTGACGGACGAGCTGCTCGACGGCGACGTCGAGAACGGCGAGGCCGACCTGGTCGTGGCGATGACCCACGACGGCGCGAGCATGGGCACGCCGGAGGGCGCCACGCTCGAGGAGGAGGTCGCCGCGGGCGGCCCGTTCGCGGATCTCGTGGAGAACACGGACCCGCGCGTCGCCGCCATCTTCACCGGCCACACGCACAAGGAGTACGCGTGGGACGCCCCGGTCCCCGGTACCGACGGTGGCACCCGGCCGATCATCCAGACCGGTGACTACGGCGCCAACCTGGGCCACGTGACGCTCAGCGTGGACACCGAGACCTTCGAGGTCACGGGCTACACGGCGGAGAACGTCACCCGGACCGAGACGCCCGACGACGAACTGATCGCCACCTACCCGCGCGTCGCCGAGGTGAACACGATCGTCCAGGCCGCCCTGGCCGAGGCCGAGGAGATCGGCGCGCAGCCGGTCGGCGAGGTCACCGCGGACATCACGACGGCGTTCGCCGGCGGGCAGTACACGGACGGCGTCTGGACCGGCGGCGACCGGGACGACCGGGCATCGGAGTCCGCGCTCGGCAACCTCGTGGCGAACGCCCTGCGCGACTCGCTCGGGAGCGAGGAGCGCGGAGGCGCCGACCTCGGGGTCGTGAACCCCGGAGGGCTGCGCAGCGACCTGTTCTACGCCGCCTCGGGTGCCGAGGGGGACGGCGTGGTCACGTACGCCGAGGCCAACGCCGTGCTCCCGTTCGTCAACAACCTGCTCACGGTCACGCTGACCGGCGCGCAGGTCGAGACGCTCCTGGAGCAGCAGTGGCAGACGGACGAGAACGGCAACCGCCCGTCGCGTCCGTACCTGGCACTCGGGCTCTCGGACAACGTCTCGTACACCGCGTCCACCGACGACCCCAACGCCACCCCGGGCGACAACGTCTCGTCGATCACCATCGACGGCGTGCCGGTCGACCCGGCGGCGGAGTACCGCGTCGCCACGTTCTCGTTCCTGATGTCCGGCGGTGACAACTTCCGCGTGTTCACGGAGGGCACCGACGTGCGCGACTCGGGTCTGGTGGACCGGGAAGCCTGGATCGAGTACATCGGGACGAAGTCGCCGCTGTCCCCGTCGTTCGCGCGGACGCACGCCGTCGTCGACGCCCTGCCGGGCACCGTCACGGCCGGCGACGACGTGGAGGTGGGGCTCTCGGGTCTCGACCTCACGTCGCTCGGCGCGCCGCGCAACGCCGAGGCGGAGGCCGTGCTGGCCGCCGTCGGGGAGGACGTCGCCGAGGGCACCTCGCTCGGGACGTTCCCGGTGTCCGACGGCGGGACCGCGGTCGGCGCGACCGTTCCGGCCCACACCGCCGCGGGCGAGTACCTGCTGCACGTCGTCGTGGAGCCGTCCGGCACGAGCATCGCGATGCCCGTCACGGTCGAGGCCGGCGCGCCGTCCGCTCCCGAGTGGCAGCCGTGGAAGTTCTACTGGTGGGGTGACCAGGTGATGTACCGCGGTCAGCGCTACGAGGCCCAGCGTCCCAACATCCACTGGTCGCCGGGCTTCCGGTGGTGGGGCAGCCCGTGGGAGCTCGTCACCGAGTGACCTGAACGCCGATCGGCGGCCGGCCGCGCACCCGCGCGGTCGGCCACCGGTCGTCCCGGGGCGCCGCCGCCACGGCGGCCGGTGCCCGTCCGTTCCCGCGACCTCTTAGGCTGGGACCGTGAGTGACACACCCTCGACCGCATCACAGAACGGCCCGGAGCCCGACGAGCCGGCCGCCGAGCCGTCGGCCGGCGACGTCAGCCTGCACGACGTGGTCGACCCGTCCGCCGTGCGTCGTGCGCCGCGCTACGGCCGGTTCCTGACCGTCGGCGCGTTCCTCGGCGTCGTGATCGGTCTGGTGCTCGGCTTCTACCTCGTCGGCACCCCGGGGGCGCAGGGGATGCTCAAGCCGGGCGTATACGTCGCGGTGACCATCATGTTCACCGCGACCCTCACGACGCTCGCGGCCGGCCTGCTGGCCGTCGTGGCGGACCGCCGGAGCGTGCGCAGATACGAACGTTCCCGTTCGCGCCGCTGAGCTGGTCCGGTGCCGGGCGGTGATGGCGGGTCACGCACGTCACACCTGTCGCGAGGAGCGGGCGACCGTGGCCGAGCCTCGTCGTGGGATACTCGTGTCATGCCTCTGCGCCCGGACGGCCGCCTGAACCACGATCTGATGCCCGGGGAGAAGGGTCCCCAGGACGCCTGTGGCGTCTTCGGAGTATGGGCCCCCGGCGAGGAAGTCGCCAAGCTCTCGTACTTCGGCCTGTACGCGCTCCAGCACCGCGGGCAGGAGTCCGCCGGTATCGCCACCAGCAACGGTGACCAGATTCTCGTCTACAAGGACATGGGCCTCGTGTCCCAGGTCTTCGACGAGACCGCGCTCAACGCGCTGACCGGTCACATCGCCCTCGGTCACTGTCGCTACTCGACGACGGGCGGGGTGACCTGGGAGAACGCACAGCCCACTCTCGGCCCGACGGCTTCCGGCACGGTCGCCCTCGGCCACAACGGCAACCTGATCAACTCCGCCGAGCTCGTCGACCTGGTGGCCGAGCGGTACGGCGCCCAGCGCCGCGGCGAACTCGCCCGGGGCAACACGACCGACACCGCCCTCATCACCGCCCTGCTCGCCGGCGACGCCGACCACACGCTGGAGACGACGGCACTCGAGGTGCTGCCGCGCCTGCGCGGCGCCTTCTCGCTCGTGTTCATGGACGAGTCGACGCTCTACGCGGCCCGGGACCCGCAAGGCGTGCGCCCGCTCGTGCTGGGTCGCCTGGAGCGCGGCTGGGTGGTGGCCTCCGAGACGCCCGCGCTGGACATCGTCGGTGCCTCCTACGTGCGCGACGTCGAGCCCGGCGAGCTGATCTGCATCGACGCCGAAGGGCTCCGCTCGACCCGTTTCGCCACGGCCGAGCGGGCGAGCTGCGTCTTCGAGTACGTCTACCTGGCCCGGCCGGACCACACCCTGAACGGGCGGTCCGTCCACGCGGCGCGCGTCGAGATGGGACGGGTCCTCGCCCGCGAGCACCCGGTCGAGGCGGACCTCGTCATCGCGACGCCGGAATCGGGGACGCCCGCCGCCATCGGCTACGCCACCGAGTCCGGCATCCCGTTCGGGCAGGGCCTCACCAAGAACGCGTACGTGGGGCGGACGTTCATCCAGCCGTCGGACACCCTGCGGCAGCTCGGAATCCGGCTGAAGCTCAACCCGCTGCGCGAGAACGTGCGCGGCAAGCGCCTCGTGGTCGTCGACGACTCGATCGTGCGCGGCAACACACAGCGCGCGCTGATCCGCATGCTGCGCGAGGCCGGTGCCGCCGAGGTGCATGTGCGCATCTCCTCGCCGCCGGTGAAGTGGCCGTGCTTCTACGGCATCGACTTCGCGTCTCGCGCCGAGCTGATCGCCAACGGGCTCGGTGTGGAGGAGATCGGGCAGTCGCTCGGTGCCGACAGCCTGGGCTACATCTCGACCGAGGGCATGATCACGGCGACCGAGCAGCCCGCCTCCCAACTGTGCGCAGCCTGCTTCACCGGCAAGTACCCGATCGAGCTGCCGGAGGACGACCGGCTCGGCAAGCATCTGCTCGAACAGGCCGAGCTCCCGCTCGGAGCCCCCGAGGACGGCTTGTCGAGCCTCACGGTCTCCGCCGGCGGCGCCGGCGCGCTCGACCACCCCTGAGACGAACGCGACGTGGCGCGGCCCGCGCCGGCCACCGTCGTCGTCCCCGGACCACCGACCCGACCAGTGATGGAGTACCAGTGACATCCGAAGGGCTCACCTACGCGGCCGCAGGGGTCGACACGGAAGCCGGCGACAAGGCCGTCGAGCTGATGAAGGACGCGGTGCGCCGCACGCAGGGGCCGGAGGTGCTCGGCGGCGTGGGCGGATTCGCCGGGCTGTACGACATGTCGGCGTTCCGGGACTACCGGAAGCCCTTGCTTGCCACGTCCACGGACGGCGTCGGCACGAAGGTGGCGATCGCGCAGGCGCTCGACAAGCACGACACGATCGGTTTCGACCTGGTCGGGATGGTCGTGGACGACATCGTCGTGGTCGGCGCGAAGCCACTGTTCATGACCGACTACATCGCTACGGGCAAGGTGGTCCCGGAGCGCGTCGCGGACATCGTGCGCGGGATCGCGCAGGCGTGCGAGGTCGCGGGTACCGCGCTCGTCGGCGGTGAGACCGCCGAGCATCCCGGGCTGCTCGCACCCGACGAGTACGACGTCGCCGGCGCCGCCACGGGGATCGTGGAGGCCGACGGCGTCCTGGGGCCGGAGCGGGTGCGCGAGGGCGACGTCCTGATCGCGATGGGTTCTTCCGGGCTCCACTCGAACGGGTACTCGCTGGTGCGCGCCGTGGTGAAGCACGCCGGATGGGAACTGGACCGCCACGTCGAGGAACTCGGGCGCACTCTCGGCGAGGAACTGCTGGAGCCGACCCGGGTGTACGCGAGCGACGTCCTGGCACTCGCTGCCGACGACGCGGCGCACGTGCACGCCTTCACCCACGTCACCGGGGGTGGGCTCGCCGCGAACCTGGCGCGCGTGCTGCCTGCCGGCACCGTGGCCACGGTGGACCGTGCCTCGTGGGAGGTGCCGCCCGTCTTCCGGATGGTGCGGGAGCTGGGCGGAGTGCCGCGCGGCGATCTGGAGAACACCCTCAACCTCGGCGTCGGCATGGTGGCGGTGGTCGACGCGGAGGGGACCGATGCGGCCCTGCGCCGGCTGGAGGTGCTCGGCGTTCCCGCGTGGGAGCTCGGGCGGATCGAGACCCTCGATCTCACGACGCCTTCGCCGGAGGACCTGGTGGGCGGAACGAAGGGGGTTCGGGGCGGTGCCGTGCGCCTGGTGAACGAGTACCGGTGAGTGAACGCCTGCCGGTCGGCGGCGCGGCGGGCGCACGACGAGGGCCTGACCCGCCGGCTTCCGTGTGCGGAACGCCTTCTCTGGCCCCGGACGGCTTTCCACGTCGGGGAGAAGGGTCCGCTCACGACGAACCGGCCGGTCAGGCCACGAGACTCACCAGCCCTCGCTCAGGAGGGCGAGGGTGCTGGGAGTGGACTATCGACTGCTGGGTGGCCGACGATCGGGTGCGGCGAACTCTGGATCAAAGTTCTCTGCGCTCGTTCGAATCGTCGAAGTCTGCCCAGTCGGCGTAGCGATTGTCGTAGTCCTCGTCCCCGACGGCGTTCCAGCGAGAATCGTCCGTCGCCACATCCGTGTGGGACCTCCCGCCTCGGAGCTCCTGCTCGAGGGCGTGGTAGTTGGTCTCAGGGCTGTAGTACTTCAGCGCTCGAGCAACCTTGGTCTGCTTAGCCTTCTGACGGCCGCGGCCCATGGCTCCGACCCCCTCAACGTAGGAGCGGGGCGGCTACGTGCAACAGACGCGCGGCCCCGGAGTGTGCTTGATCTGTCCAGGCTCTAACGGTACATGGTTGTACGCGGTTTCCTCCAGTCTGCACGTGTGATTCGTCCGATGCGCCGGTGATCTTCGGCACCATTCGCATCGGGATGCCGCGGAAGACGGCGGTCGGCGCGACCTGACGGAACGCCGTCGTGTGTCGTGACCGACATGACGCGACGGTGTTCGCGCGTCGCGAACTGCCCTGCACGAGTGGCTGGTAGTCAAGTGATGCGCGATGGTGATGGTAGATGGCGATAAATGATGACGAATCGCTGACCAGTCGCGCGTTCGCGCTATGGTTGCGTCGTAGGGCGCTCCGTTGCGGAGAGTCGCGTCGGAGAATGTGAGCGAAATGAGTCCTCTCTCAAGTCGCCTAAATCCTGTTTGCTGCTAACAATGGTGAGAGAGCGGGAGCCGTCAAGAACCTGGTGCCGCCAGGGCCGGCGCCGTTCCGGAGGAGGTGCAGGGATGTCCATCCACGGAGAATCCGAGGTCCTGCTCACACCTGCCGAGGTAGCGAGCTTGTTCCGTGTAGACCCCAAGACGGTTACGCGTTGGGCAAAGGCGGGAAAGCTTTCTTCGATCCGCACGCTCGGCGGGCACCGTCGGTACAAGGAGTCTGAGGTTCGGGCGCTGCTGGGTGCAGCGGCCGAGAGTCCCGACGACTCGGACGCGTAGCCGGCGAGATCGGCAGGCGGTGGTGATGGCGCGCCGGGTGCTGCCCTAGCTCAGCCCCGCGCGCGCCGCAGGACCACCACAGCGATCGTGACCGCACCCAAGGCCGCGAGGCCCACCGCGGTGCCCACGAGAAGCTTGGTGTTTCGAGCCCGGTGTCCCTCAGGCACCGGGCTCTTCTTGTCCCGGTGGAGGGCTCCGGCCGCCCGGTTGCCGGCGCCCGTGGCGGCCTGCTTGGCACTTCGCGCCAGACGCTGAGCCTGGTGCGCCGGGTTGAGCTTGAGCGTCAGCTCGTCGATCGTCGCGGCGAGTTCGGCGCGCGTGCGCAGCACCTCTGCCTCGAGTTCCTCCTTGGAGGGCGTGCGCTGAACCTTGTCCTCGGTGCTCATCGGTGCAGCCCTTCCTGGATGCCTGTGCGGATGGTCGAGACGTCGTCCCTGATGCGCTGCACGCTCTCCGGCTTCCGCGTGCCCTTCTTGAGCAGGGCCTGGCCGACGAGGGCCAGGATCAGGGTCACGAGCACCAGGAACCCGCCCACGGCCAGCGCGGCGAGCCACAGGGGCCAGACGGTGCCCAGGCCGTACACCGCCGCGAGCAGCAGTACCCCGATCGCGTAGAGCAGCACCACGAGCGCCCCGATGAACAGGCCGAAGCCGATCCCGGACTTCATCGCCCTGTCGGTGAGTTCGGCCTTCGCGAGCGCGATCTCCGCCCGCACGAGGCGTGATGCCTGCTCGCTGATGTGCTCGACGAGACCCCCGAGCGATGTCGGACGGTCCTGCGATGGCGTGCCGTTCATTGTGTCCTGGCTCATGTGCCCTCCCCGTGCGCGGCGTCTCCCGCGGATCCTGCGGTCGCCCGCCGCGCATCTGCTGAGGTCAACTCAACCCGCAGGGGAGGCGCAGGGCAATTCCAGACGGCGGCGCGGCGCGGATTCCGTCGAGACTGCCGCGCCTGACGGGCGCAATGTGTAGGCAATGTGGCGGTATGGTCAGGAACTTGTTGGACGACCGACCAACAGTTGAGTTGCCTCAGATGGCCCGCGTGCGGTCCGGAGGTGCTTGTGCTGACGTCTCCACGCGGTCTTGTCCCCATCGACAAGATTGCGGGCGGGAGTGATGGCCGAAGTGGCGTCGAAGAGCATCTCGCGCCGCATCCCGTGCATTGCTGCCTTCGTCAACAGGACGGCGTTCGTGCGAGCCGCGGTGGTGTCTCGGTGGGCGTTGCCACCGGATCTGCCGGGTTGATGCCGCGCGACGGGGCCGGAAACGCGCCGCAGGCCAGAGACTGGGTCTCTGGCCTGCGGTGTGAAGGTGGCTCCGACCGGCGTCGATCCGGTGACCTTTCGATTTTCAGTCGAACGCTCTACCAACTGAGCTACAGAGCCGCGGCGCTGGCGCCGTGCGCGAAAGCCCGGTGCGTCGTGACCGACGATACCGGGCGATCAAGCGCGACCCTGACGGGACTTGAACCCGCGACCTCCGCCGTGACAGGGCGGCGCGCTAACCAACTGCGCTACAGGGCCATGGCCGCAAACTGCGACCGAGGTGGTCCGCCGTGCGAACCGAGAGAAGCCTAACCCACCCGGCGTCCGAACCGGAAATTGAATCCCGGCCCTGTGACGATGGCGTGGCTCACACCGGGTGAAACCCGCTCCGAGCAGGGGCGTTGGCGCCTCTTCGTACCCCCAACGGGATTCGAACCCGTGCTACCGCCGTGAAAGGGCGGGGTCCTAGGCCGCTAGACGATGGGGGCTGGACGCGGAAAGTCTACAGGCGCGACGGCGTGCGTCCACGTCGTATCCGTCACGGTCGCCGCCGGCGCCCCTGGCGGCCGCACCTGACACGCGGGATGCCCGGTGTCGGCCATGATGGGCCAGTGGTGGAGATGACACGCGATGAGTTCGAGGCGGCGGTCAGCGAGGGCCTCGATCTGGTTCCGCAAGACCTCGCGGCCCAGATGGACAACGTCGTCGTGCTCGTCGAGGACGACGCCCCCGCCGAGGATCCCGGACTGCTCGGGCTCTACGAGGGCGTGCCGCTCACGGAACGGGGTCACCACTGGGCGGCCGGGTCGCTGCCGGACCGCATCACGATCTTCCGGAACCCCACGCTGGCCATCTGCGAGACCCGGGAAGAGGTGGCCGAGGAGGTGGCGGTCACCGTGGTGCACGAGATCGCGCACCACTTCGGGATCGACGACGAGCGGCTCCACGAGCTCGGCTGGGCGTGAGGGGCCGCGCGGCGCCCGGGCCGGGCGCCGCGCGGTGACCGGAGACCGCGGTCAGGCTCCGGTGCCGTACTCCCAGTGCCAGGCCTCGGGCTTGGAGCCGCCCGGCTCCGCCCAGGCAGGGTGGATCCAGCCGAACTTCCCGGCGTTCGCGGACATCCACTGGTACTCGGCCGAGCCGAACGTCGAGATCCCGCCGCCCAGGTCGAGCGCCTGCCCCAGTCCGTGGTTCGACGTCCCCGGGGGGGCCGCCAGGGCGCCCATGGTCGCCGCGACCGCGACCTGGTCGGCGTACGACCGGTAGGAGTCGTTGATCGTCAGGTTGCGTCCGAAGGCGGCCCGGAACGCGGCGTTCAGGTCCTCGACCGCCAGCGCCGCGTCGCACCGCAACTCCTCACCGGGTGCGAACGACAGGTCGCACAGCAGATTCGACGGAATCTGGCCGTTCCCGTACTGCTTGGCCTGGGCGGAGAGGCCGGCGACCCGCTGCCGGTCGGCCTTGGCCCGCGCCGCGGCCTGGGCGGACGCCTTCGCCTCTGCCGCGGCGCGGGTCTTCGCGGCCTTCGCAGCCGCCGCGGCGGCCTTCGCCTCGGCCTTCGCTTCGGCCTTCGCGCGGGCCTTCGCCTTCTGCGCGGCGATCTCCGCCTTGGTCGGACCCGGGACGACCTCCGAGACGGCGGCGCCGGCCGGTGCCGCCAGGAGCCCTGACAGGCTCTCGGTCGCCTCCGTCAGGTGTGTCGCGGACACCTCCGCATCCGCCGCCGCACCGGCGTTCCCGGTCTCCGCGCCGGTGGGCAGCGCCGAGCGCTCGTTGGACCGGGAGGCACGCTCGGTGCGGTCCGCGAGGGCAGCCGCCGCCGAGGCGGCGAGGGTTCCGTCGGCGGACACGGCGGTGGCGGCGATGACCAGCTCGCGCACCTCCGTGGCAGCCTCCTCGATCCGCGAGGCACGCTTCGCCCCCATGTCGCTGGAGGCCGTGAACTGCTGGGCCTGTACGAGGGCGCTGGTGGCGTCGGCGAGTGCCTTCTCCGTCTTGGCGTCGAGGGCCGTGGGCACGTCGGCGAGCACCACCGACAGCGCGTCGGCGGTCTCGGTCTCGGTCGTCGTGGTCGGTGCGGCGACGCCCTCCGTCGTTGTGGCCACGGGGGACGCGGCGGCGGGCGCGCTCATGCTCAGCGCGCCGATCGCGACGACCGCGGCGAACGCGGTACAGCGGGCCACAGGGTGCGCGACGGGGTGTTCGGTGGCAGAGTGGGGGTGCTTCACGCGGCATTCCGTTCATGCGTCGGCGCGGTGCTGGGGAGTTCGCGGGTCCGTGAGGGGATTTTCCCCGCAGGGGCAGACCCGTGTGCACGCCGATGCTCTTGTCTGGGTGCCATGGCGTGCGCTCGTCGTCGGACAAGGACCCACGGCACGTCGCACCGCGGACTCACGCGACCCTCGGGGTCGAGCGGAGCCGCGCATCCACGCCGGTTCCTCGTGCGGCCCGGGTGGCTCGCACGGCGGGCCTCGGGCCCGCGCCGGCGTCGGCGACCCATCCATGGTGGGGGATGGTCACAGGTTGGCAACGACGTTTCGGCGCGATGTTGGTCACAAAGTCAGTAGGCATCCCGTGGAACCGGCGTGAAGATCGGGGCACTCGTGACGCCTTGCCCGCGGCGCCTGCCCGCACCGCCTGGTGACGGCGGCCACAGGCGTCCGCATCGCGAGACAAGGTTGCCCGGGGTCCCGCTTTCGCCGGGCCCGCGTCGCGTCGTCGTCGTTCACTGCTGGACATGGACCACGCCCCGACCATCCCCGTGACCGTCTCGATCCACCGTGTCGTCAGCCCTGAGCACGTTCCGGAGGTGACGCGCTGGGTGCAGGACGGTGTCAACCTCGCCAACCGCTGGGACGGGTTCCTCGGTTCCGGGTGGGTGCGCGCCGCCGAGGGCTCGAGCGACTGGTTCATGCTCTACCGGTTCGCCGACGAGGCGCGCCTCGACGCGTGGGAGCGGTCCGAGGAGCGTGGCACGTGGCTGGCACGCGGCGCGGGCCTCGTGGAGGAGCGCCGCATCGAGCGCAGGACCGGTATCGAAGGCTGGTTCGACGAGCCGGTCCGGTCCGACGACGCCGTCCCCGCGCCACCCCGCTGGAAGCAGGCCACGAGCATCTGGCTCGGGTTCTTTCCGGTGAACCTCCTCTTCACCTGGCTGTCGACGCAGTTCGTGCCCGGGTGGGCCGACCTCCCGCTGGTGCTCCGGGTGCTCGTCTCCACGCTGGTCCTCACGCCGGTCATGGCGTACTGGGTGCTTCCCTGGGTGACGCGACGTCTGCACGGCTGGCTGCATGCCCGGTAGGGCTCCGGTGGAGCTTTGCGCGGAATGCGCATTGCGCGTCACAGTAGTGCCATGGCAGTGGAAGAGGTCGTTGAGGACGCGGCGGGGCTGCTCGAGACCGTCGCGTGGATGGCGGGGGCGGCCGTCGCCGCCTATCTGCTGACGGGTGTCGTCGCCTGGCTGGTGCGTCGCGCCGGCAGGCGCAGCGAGATCGCACGGGAGATCGCCCAGCGGCTTCGCAACCCCGTGCGCGCCACCCTGCTCGTGGTGGCCGCGTGGATCGCGCTGAACATGTCGGGGTACGCCGGGGAGGAATGGTTCCCCGTCGTCCAGCACCTCGTGCTCCCGGCGGTCATCGTCACCGGCGCGTGGCTGGTCGGGAACTGCGCGTTCGTCCTGGAGGAGCGCGCCTACGCGCGCATCCGCAAGGGCGTCCACGACTGGCGGGAGGTTCGCAAGCTCCGCACGCAGGTGATGATGCTGCGGCGCGTCACGGTGGGTGTCATCAGCGTTCTCGCCGTCGCCGGCATCCTCATGACCTTCGACGGCGCGCGCACCGTGGGTGCGAGCCTGCTCGCGTCCGCCGGGCTGGTGTCGATCGTGGCGGCCCTCGCCGCCCAGAGCGCGCTCGGGAACGTGTTCGCCGGTATCCAGGTCGCGTTCACCAACCGCATCCACGTGGGCGATGTCGTGGTGGTCGAGGGGGAGTGGGGCCGGATCGAGGACATCACCCTCGCCTACGTGGTGGTGCACGTCTGGGACGACCGCCGGCTGATCCTGCCGTGCACCTATTTCACCGAGCAGCCGTACGAGAACTGGACGCGCGAGTCGGCGGAACTGCTCGGGACGGTCGAGATCGACCTCGACTTCCGCACCCCGGTCGAGTCCTTGCGCGCGGAGCTGGGCAGGATCGTGTCGGGCACCACGTTGTGGGACGGGCGGGTACAGAGCCTCCAGGTCACGGACGCGACGGGCGGCACCATCCGCGTCCGGGCCTGTGTCAGCGCGCGGGACGGGGACGACCTGTGGAACCTCCGGTGCCACGTGCGTGAGCAGATCATCGTCTGGGTGCAGAGCGAGGCCGGCGCGGCACTCCCCCGCACCCGCATCGAGGCGGACGCGGACGGAGCGAAGTCGGCGCGGATGGCCGGCCTGCCCTCTGGCGTGTCGCAGCCCAGCATGGTTGATTAAGACTTATGAGCCGTTCCGGATTTATCCCGCCGTACCTGCTCCAGCAGGTCGCGGAGGCCGTTTCGTCCGGCCTGCTGGCCGAACCCGACCTGAGGGTGGCCTGTCGCCACACGATGGACCTTGACGCGGGATTCCGCGCCGGCCGCAGCGCGCACCGGGCGCGGACCCAGGCGGCCGATCCCGAGCAGGCCGGCCCGGAGGAGCCCACGGCACTCGCGTGGACCGTCCACACCGCCGGCAACACCCAGACCCTGCCCGGAGATCCGGTGCGGGACGAGACGGACGAGTCGCCGTCGGGCGATGTGACCGTCGACGAGGCCTGGGACGGCATCCGGGCGTCCCTGGACATGTTCCGGGAGGCCTTCGGCCGCACGTCGTACGACGACGCCGGCGCGCGCGTCAGCGCGACCGTGCACTACGGGCAGGACTACCAGAACGCGTTCTGGGACGGCACCCAGCTCGTGTTCGGCGACGGCGACGGGCGGGTCTTCAACCGCTTCACGATCGCCGTCGACATCCTGGCTCACGAACTGGGGCATGCCGTCACGGAGCACACCGCGGGACTCGTCTACCGGGACCAGCCGGGCGCTCTGAACGAGTCGATGTCGGACGTGTTCGGGTCCTGCCTCAAGCAGCGTGTCCTCGGCCAGGACGCGACGGAGGCGGACTGGCTGATCGGCGAGGGCCTGTTCACCGACACCGTGCGGGGCAAGGCGCTGCGGTCGATGTCGGAGCCCGGCACCGCCTACGACGACCCGGTGCTGGGCAGCGACCCGCAGCCGGGTCACATGGACGACTACGTCGACACCAGGGACGACAACGGCGGCGTGCACATCAACTCCGGTATCCCGAACCGGGCGTTCCATCTCGCCGCGACCGGGATCGGCGGCTCGTCCACCGAGGGCGCCGGGAAGATCTGGTACGACGCGCTGCTGACCGTCGGACCGACCACCGACTTCGCCGGGTTCGCCGCCGCGACGGTGGCCGTCGCCGGAGAGCACGCGGACGTCGTCCGGGAGGCATGGGCCGGTGTCGGCGTCGTGACCGACGACGGTGCGGGCGAGCCGGCGGACCGTCCTGACGAGCACACGCCCGCGGAGCAGCCGTCCGGCACCCGGGAACCGGCCGGCGTGGTCGAGGTCCGCCGGAGCGGAGGCTTCGCGGGGATCACCGTGACCAGTTCCGTGGACCTGGACGGTGACGACCCGCGTGTCGGTGAGGTCCGGACGCTGGTGCACCGCGTCGACATCACGCTGCTCGAACACGAGGCAGCCGCCTGGGCGGAACGGCCGGGCAGGCCGGACGCGTTCACCTACGTGATCGTCTGGGACGGTCACGAGGTCGCGGTCCCGGAGGACCACGCCACGCCCGACCTCCTCCGCCTGGCGGACCTCATCCTCTCGGCACGCGACCGGTAGTCAGCGGGAGAACCAGCCCAGGAGGCGGTCGGGACGGTCCGTGATGATGGCGTCCACCCCGGCGCCGTCGTCGACCTCGCACAGGTGTGACCAGCCGGACGGGTCGTTCTCCGTCCAGACCATGACCCGCAGCCCGGCGCGATGCAGCCGCGTGACGATTCCGGGGTCGCGGCGGACCATCTCCGCCGACGGGTTGCACGCGACCACGCCGAGCCCCGCGCACACGTCGAGCACGTCGGGCGGCTCGTACGCCAGCAGGAGTCCCCGCTCCAGGTGCGGGGCGACCTCGCGGACGGCGGCCACCGTGTCGGGCCAGAAGCACTGGACGAGCACGCGTTCGCCGAGGCCGGCGTCGTCGATCGTCGTGGTCACCCCGTGGACCTCGGCCGGCTCCCAGACGTCCTTCAGCTCGAGCAGCAACCGGGTGTTCGGGTAGCGTCCGAGGATCTCGAGCACCTCGGCGAGGAGCGGGATCCGCTGCCCCGCGTAGGCCGGGCCGAACCAGCGCCCGGCGTCGAGGGCGCGGAGCTGGTCGAGGCTGAGGTCGGCCACGGCACCGTGGCCGTCGGTGGTCTCGTCGACGACGTCGTCGTGGATGACGACGGCGGCACCGTCGGCGGTCCGTCGCAGATCGATCTCGACGGCGTCGGCTCCGGCTCGGCATGCCGCCTCGATCGAGGCCAGCGTGTTCTGCGGCGCGACGGACGAGTTCCCTCGATGCGCGACGACGGCGGGGCGGGTCACCCGGCCGAGCGTACCGGGCGGCCCTGCGGGATCCCCGGTGGTGCCGGTCGTGACCGGAACGGTCCCGGGCGGTCGCGGGCCCGTGCGCGGAGCGAGTGCGGCGCCGGCACCCGATACGGCCGCCGACCGGGCCGCGAGCCGGGCATGCCGGCGATGGTCGGCCAGCAGCGCGAGCCAGACCAGGGGCGTCCAGCGCGGCACGCGCTTGCGCGCCGCGGGACGGCGTAGCGGGATTCGGCCTGTCGTCACGCGCTCGGCGGGGCGGCCGCGGTGATCGGCCGCACGGTGGGCCGCGGTAGGGCCCACCGCCGTGCCGGACGGCGAGGCGGGACGCGACACGGCCGTGCTGCCGACGGCCACGGGCCGCACCAGGCCGGCCGAGCGTTCCAGGAGAGCCATGGCATGCTCCGATCTGCAGACTTCTGCCCACGATAGGACCGCACCGGCCGCGCCCCGCACGTTCGCCCGCGGAGTTCCGGGAAACTTCCGCGGGCGTTCAACTGCCCCGGCGGATCGTTCTCCGACGGGCTACGCGGTGGTCACCGGGGGCGCCGGGGAGCGAGGCGATCAGGCGGCACACCGGCCGGGTGAGACCGGGGCGTCCAGCTCGGTGGCCCGGGCCGCCACCGGGAGCAGTTCGGCGCTCGTCATGGCGTACCCGATGTCGGACGCGGAGTCGGCACGGGCGAAGATGACGCCGGCCACCTGCCCGTCGGTGGTCAGGAGCGGCCCTCCGGAGTTGCCCGGGCGTACCGCGGCGGCCAGGGAGTAGACCTCGCGGCCCGCCGCGCCGGAACCGTACACGTCGGGGACGCGGGTGGTGTCCACGCCGAGCACCCCGGCGCTCGTCGAGGTGAAGGGACCACCGTAGGGGTAGCCCTGGACGACGGCTCTGTCGCCGGTCGCCAGGGTCGGCGCGATGTCGAGGACGTCGGCGGCCAGGGCGTCGACGGCGATGACCGCGAGGTCGTCGACCGGGTCGAAGTAGACCACTCGTCCCTCGCGGGCCGGGCTGTCGGGAAGCTCGACGACGGGCCGGTCCACGCCCGCCACGACGTGCGCGTTGGTGACCACGCGGTCGGGGGCGACGACGAACCCCGATCCCGTCGAGCTCTTGCCGCACGCGTAGGCGATCCCCGAGATCCGGGCCACCGACCGTGCCGAGGCCTCCAGATCGGCGTCGTCCAGGTCGACGGCGGGCGCGACCGGGGCCTGTCGCGGGACGATCAGGAGGTTCAGGCGAGGCAGGCCGTCGTCGAGCACCATGGCGCGCATCTCGGCGAGCGGGCGGCCGACCGCCGGCGGGGTCGCGTTCTCGATGGTGCGCAGGACCGTGGACGACGAGATCGCCGACGCGACGCCCGGCGTACCGGTGGCGCTGATGGCATTGCCGACGAACGCCAGCGCGAGGGCCGCGACCAGCACGTTCGCCACACCCCCGAGCAGGCGTTCGAGGGGGCGCAAGGGCGTGCGGTCCACACCTCGTCGCAGGCCGTGCCCCAGCCCGGACCCGAGGGAGGCGCCGAGCACCGGGAGCAGTATCGCCACCGCGACGGACACCGGCCCGCGCCACTCGGACGTGGGCAGCAGGTCGTTGACGGCGGGAACGGCCCAGAAGGCGGCGAGGCCACCGACGACGAGACCGACGAGTCCGCCGAGCGTGGCCAGCAGCCCGCGGCTCAGCCCCGCGCTGAGGGCGAAGAGCAGGATCAGGAGGAGCACGATGTCGACGGGTGTCATGAGCTCCTCCGGGACGGCGGGCGAGATGGTGGACCGACGACGGGTGCCGGGACACCGGCGCCGGATGGTGCCGGCGGGTCGAGTGGTGGGCCCCCTGGGATTCGAACCCAGAACCTACGGATTAAAAGTCCGCAGCTCTACCAGTTGAGCTAGAGGCCCGTGCGCCGACGGCGCGTCGCGTGCCGACCGGTCCGCGACGCCCCAGCCTACCCAGGTCGGCGGATCCGGTCGCGCAAATTCACCCGACGTGGCACCGGCGGCCGGGTGAGGGCGGGGAAACGACCTCTCAGGTGGCACCGGCTGCCGGAGATGTCGCGCCACGGGCGTTTCGCGCTTGCGGTGTCGGGCAGACCTTGATTCGGTGGACGGGTCACGAGAACCGACGAGAGGAGCTCTCCGTGCTCACCGTGACCGACAACGCCCGCACTGCGGTCGAGGGCCTGGTTCAGGAGAACCAGGTTCCGGCCGAGGGCGGCCTCCGCATCGCGGAGGCAGCGGGCCAGCCGGGCAACTTCGAGCTCGCGCTCGTCCAGGCTCCTGAGGCCGAGGATCAGGTGGTTGCCCAGTCCGACACCACGCACGTCTTCGTCGATCCGGCGGCCTCGGTCGCCCTCGACGAACTCACGCTGGACATCCAGCCCGACGCCGAAGGCCCGGGTTTCGTGCTTGTCCAGGCGTAATGTCCCTCAGGCCGCACGGTGAGTTCTGTCACCCGCCGCGCGGCCTCCTATCGGGAGAATGTGACGGACCGCGGCCTCACCTCGGGTGCGGCCGCGGTCCGCTGTCCGGGTGCGTCACGCCGCCGCGGCGAGGATCCATCCGCCGCCCAGCACCACGGATCCTCCCGTCACCAGCAGGAAGGTTCCCACCCACACCAGGCCCGGTACCCCCGTGAGCCCGGCGAGCTGGTCGGCGTCCGACGACGGCGCCCGTCCGCGGGCACGCTGCACCTGCAGCTCCAGCACCGGCCGCACCGCTCCGAACAGCAGGAACCAGGTCACCGCGTAGGCGGTCCCCATCTGCGCCTCCGGCGGCAGCCACCAGGAGACGAAGACGAGCAGCGCGCCGCTGACCAGCACGGACCAGAGCCCGAACAAGTTCCTGATCTGTACCAGGAGCAGCGCCAGGAGCAGGACGAGCAGCCACAGCAGCCCGACGGCGTAGCCCTCCCGCAGCAGCCAGGCGGCTCCGAGCCCGATCACCCCGGGCCCCACGTACCCGGCGAACGCCGTGAGGACCATGCCGAACCCGCGCGGCCTTCCGCGCGACACCGTCACGCCGGAGGTGTCCGAGTGCAGCCGGATGCCCTCGAGCTTTCGCCCTGTCAGGAGCGCGGCGAACCCGTGCGCCGCCTCGTGGGCGATGGTGATGACATGCCGGGTCAGGCGCCACGTCGGGCGGAACAGCACAACGGCCAGCGCGACGCCGCACATCGTCAGGACCAGGACGGACGACGGCGCGTCCACCGGCGTGATCGCGGCGGTCCAGATCGTGCCGAGCACGTCGCCCGCCTGCGCGAGAAAGTCCGTCATGCGGGCCATAGAACCATAAGAACGTGAGACACTTTCCCATCGAGGGCAGCGCGAACCCGCGCGCCCGGCGTCGTGAAGTTCCCTCCGGGGCTGCTGCGCGGCGGAAGCCCAGCAACGAGCCCTGAGAGGCCACGCCCCCTTGACTACTTTTGCCGAACTCGGCCTGCCCGACCCCGTGGTGCGTTCGCTCGCCGACCGTGGCATCACCGACCCTTTCCCCATCCAGGCGGCCTCGGTGCCGGACGCCCTGGCCGGACGCGACGTCCTCGGCCGCGGGCGTACCGGTTCCGGCAAGACGCTCGCGTTCGCGCTGCCGGTCGTGACGCGGCTGGCCGCCCGTCGTGACGGCGGCGCCGGCGATGCGGGCCACCGGCGCCCGGCGTCGAACACGAGGACCGCGACGAGACGGCCGCGCGGACTGATCCTCTGCCCGACGCGCGAGCTCGCGAACCAGATCGACGCGACTCTCGCACCCGTGGCGCAGACCATGGGGCTGCGGACGACGACGATCTTCGGTGGCGTCTCGCAGAACAAGCAGGTTCAGGCGCTGGCCGCCGGGGTCGACGTCGTCGTCGCGTGCCCTGGACGGCTCGAGGACCTGCTGGGGCAGGGCGTCCTGACGCTCGACGGCATCGAGGTCACCGTGCTGGACGAGGCCGACCACATGGCCGATCTCGGCTTCCTGCCCGGAGTGAAGCGCATCCTCGACAGGACCCCGCAGGGCGGCCAGCGGCTGCTGTTCTCGGCGACGCTGGACAACGGCGTCGATGTCCTGGTCAAGCGCTACCTGAAGCAGCCGGTCACGCACTCGGTGGACGATGCCGCCGCGCCGCCGCCGCAGATGACGCACCACATCCTCGCCGTCGCGGACCGCGACGCGAAGAAGCTCGTGGTGAACCAGCTCGCGCGCGGCACCGGCCGCCGGGTCCTGTTCACCCGCACCAAGCACCAGGCGAAGAAGCTCGCGCGACAGCTCACGACGGCGGGCGTGCCCGCCGTGGACCTGCACGGGAACCTCGGGCAGGGGGCGCGGGAGCGCAACCTGGCGGCGTTCACGTCGGGCGACGTGAAGGTGCTGGTCGCGACCGACATCGCGGCCCGCGGTATCCACGTGGACGACATCGAGCTCGTGGTGCACGTCGACCCGCCGGCCGAGCACAAGGCGTACCTGCACCGCTCGGGCCGGACGGCGCGCGCGGGGTCGGTCGGAGACGTCGTGACGGTGATGCTGCCGGAGCAGCGCGGCGACATGCGTCTGCTCACGCGGAAGGCGAAGATCACGGCGCAGCCGCGGGACGTGGCTCCGGGCGACGCGACGGTGACGGCGCTGGTCGGCGAGCTGGCGCCGCTGGTCGAGCGGCCGGAGACCATTCAGGGCTCGACGGCGGGATCGCGTCCGGGCGGGAACGGCGGAGCCCAGGGCGGCGGCTCCCGAGGCGGCCACGGCGGAGGGCGGTCCGGGGGACGTCGCCGGGCGCGTGGCGGGGGCGGCCGGTCCGGGAGCGAGCGGCAGGCTCACGGCACCTCGGCGAGCGGTGCGGCGGACGGCGCGGCCGGGAACGGCCGGCGGGTCCACAGCTCGTCCGCGACAGGTGCGCCGTCGAGCAGCGGTCCGGGCGGCGGCGCGCACGGCCAGGGCTCGGAGGGGGCGCCGGGCAGTGGCCGGCGTCGTCGGCGGCGGGGAGGCCGTGGGGGCCACGGGCGGAACACGCACGTCGCCGATTAGGTTGGCCTGAGAGGCCGCACCGGGCGGACCCGCATGGAACCGAGCGGAGACGAGCGATGACGTACGAGGTGTCCAAGTCCGAGGAGCAGTGGCGCGAGGAGCTGTCGCCCGAGGAGTACGCGGTGCTCCGGCGGGCCGGGACCGAGCGGGCCTGGACGGGCGAGCTGCTCGACGAGAAGCGCGTGGGCGTGTACCGCTGCCGGGCGTGCGGGAACGAGCTGTTCCGGTCCGGGACGAAGTTCGACTCGCACTGCGGCTGGCCGTCGTTCTACAGCCCGCTCGCCGGAGACCGGGTCGAGCTGCTGGAGGACCGGTCGCTCGGGATGGTCCGCACCGAGGTGCGGTGCGCACGGTGCGGCTCGCACCTGGGCCACGTGTTCGACGACGCCCCGCAGACCCCGACGGGCGACCGCTTCTGCATGAACTCGGTCAGCCTGACCTTCGAGGAGGGCGCGGGCGACTGAGATCGCGGCCGCCGGCGGGCGGATCGTCCGTCCCGCCCGAGGCCCCGAGGTCCGGTTCAGCGGTGCTGCGCCTGCCAGGAGACGAGGTCCTCCGAATAGCGGTGCAGGAGATCCGCCAGGAGCCGGACATCCTGGCGGTCCCAGTGGGAGAGCGCGCCCGCGAACATCTCGATCCGGTTGGCGCGCGCCTGCTCGAAGCGTGCGGCGCCGTCCGCGGTGAGGGTGATCCGTTGCCCGCGGCTGTCCTCCGGGTCGGTGTCGCGCTCCACGAGCCCCAGGTCGGCGAGGCGGCTGAGCTGGCGCGACACCGTCGCCCGCCCGACGCCGAAGTGCGCGGCCAGGTCGGAACCACGCGTTCCCGGGTTCTGTGCGATGTGCGCCAGGAGCGGATAGGCGCTGGCCTCCAGCTCCGGATGTACCCGCCGGGCGATCCTCGCGCCGGCCGACTGCGCGCGGCGGATGATCAGCCGGAGCTCGTGTTCCAGCGCGTTGAACGGGGCGCGGTCGTCCGGTGCGGCGTCGTCGCCGGTGGTGGTCGATGTCTCGGACATGTGCCCATCATTCCGTCTCCGGCTCGCCGGGCACAGTGGCGACCGGATATCGGCACGACGGACTCACCCGGCGCGGTCGGCGGTCATGTGACGTCCGCCGGTTGCGCTCCACGCGAACGCCAGGGGTCTCGCCGTCGGCCCGGTCAAAAGAGACACTTGACGGCATGGACGACCATCGCGTTCCGCGCCGCCCCGCCATGCTGGATCCTCGCGACGCCGAGGCCCTCACCGGCGAGCTGGACCCGGCGATGCGCGACGAGGTCGCCCATGTCACCGCGCGCATCCTCGTCGATCGCGCCCGGACCACCGAGGATCCCGCGGTGGTGGACCGCCTCGTACGCCTGGTGGAGCATGAAGGGCTCGACACGGTCGCGGAGCTCTGGGCCGATGCGGCCCCGTCGTCCCTTCCGGGCGCGCTCTGGCGGATCTACGTGCTGCGCGAGTGGGTGCGCCGGGACCTGCAGACGATCGTGCTGCGCTACCGGCTCGGTGTCGACGCCGCCCCGGTGAGCGAGGCCGTGGCCGGCGTGCCGAGCCCGCCCGAACCGGACAACCTGCGGCAGTTGGCCGACGCCGTGCTGTCCGGGGTCTTCACCGGTGACCTCGCCGTCGCCCTCGAACGGGCGGGAGCCTTCTGCCGCATCCTGTCCACCGGCGCGGCGTTCGACGCCGACGCCCGGGAGCACGCCGACCCCCGCGCGGCCTCCTCCATGACGCACGGAGCGAGCTCCCTGCTGCGCACCGCCGAGGAGCTCGAGCACGCGGCAGACCTCTGGCGCCAGGGCCTGCTGGAGTAGGGCCAGGGGAGCGACGGCGGGCCGGCGCCGGCCGCCCGGGCGACCGGCCGGCGTCGTCCACGAACGCCCTGGCGGCTCAGCCGAGGATCGGGTTCAGCACCCAGGTGAAGAGCGCCGCGATCAGTGCCGCTGCCGGGATCGTCAGAACCCACGCGACCGCGATGTTCCCCGCGACGCCCCAGCGCACCGCGGACAGCCGGTGCGTGGCACCGACACCCATGATCGCGCTGGTGATCGTGTGCGTCGTGGACACCGGGGCGTGCAGCAGGAACGCGTTCGCGTACAGGACGATCGCGGAGACCGACTCGGCGACGAAGCCGCGGGCCGGATCGAGGTCGATGATCCTGCGCCCGAGCGTGCGCATGATGCGCCAGCCTCCGGCGTACGTCCCGGCGGAGATCGCGGCCGCGGCCGACAGCTTGACCCAGAGGGGGATACCGGCGTCCGGGTCCGCCCAGCCCGCCGCGAGCAGGGCCAGGAAGATCACGCCCATCGTCTTCTGCGCGTCCTGCAGGCCGTGCCCCAGTGCCATCGCGGCAGCCGACACCGTCTGTGCCAGCCGGAACCGTCGTCCCGTCCGCCCGGGAGAGGCGTTGCGGAAGATCCACAGCACGCCGATCATCACCGCGAACGCGGCTCCGAAGCCCACCAGCGGCGACAGCACCATCGGCAGCACCACCTTGTCCACGATGGCGGACCAGTACACCGCCATCCCGCCGGCCAGGCCGGCGCCCACGAGCCCGCCGATGAGCGCATGCGTGGACGACGACGGCAGACCGAACCACCAGGTGATGAGATTCCACGCGATGGCCCCCACGAGGGCGGCCAGCACCACGGTGAGCTCGGAACGCGTCGACGCGCCGTCCAGGTTCACGATCGCCGTCGCGATGGTCTCGGCGACCTCCGTGCCGAGCAGAGCCCCCGCGAAGTTCATGACGGCGGCCAGGATGAGCGCGATCCCCGGCGTCAGTGCGCGGGTCGAGACCGACGTGGCGATCGCGTTGGCGGCGTCGTGGAAACCGTTGGTGTAGTCGAAGCCGAGGGCGAGCGCCACCACCACGACGACGAGTGCGGCCTCCACTCAGGACTCCTTGAGCGCGATCGTCTCGACCAGGTTCGCCACCTTCTCGAAGTGGTCGGCGGCGTCCTCGAGGACGTCCACGATCTCCTTGAGCTTGATGAGCAGGATCGGGTCGGTGACGTCGTCGAACAGGAGCGCGATGAGCTTGCGGTGCAGCTTGTCGGCCTCGTTCTCCAAGCGGTTCACCTCGACCCAGTAGTCCGCGAGCTTGCCCATGGTGCGCAGGCGCGGCATCGCGTCCGCCGTCAGCTCGGCGCACCGTTGCAGCACCTGGACCTGGTCGGAGACCCGGCGCGGAAGCTCGTCCACCTTGTAGAGGACGATGAGGTCGGCGGCCTCCTCCATGGAGTCCATGCAGTCGTCGAGGGCCGAGGTCAGGGCGTAGATGTCGTCCCGGTCGAAGGGCGTGACGAACGTCTGGTTCAGGCGGCGCATGATCTCGTGCGCGAGCTCGTCGGCGAGGTGCTCCTCCTCGCGGAGCCGGCCGGCCAGCTCCTCACGGGCTTCCCGGTCCGCTCCCAGCAGCTCCGCCAGGAGCGACGCTCCGGTGACGAGGCGCCGTGCCAGCGCACCCAGCAGATCGAAGAACGTGGTGTCCCGCGGAGTGAGGCGCAGACGCACAGGGGGCTCCCGACAAGAGGCAGTGGTACGGGAGCAGCGTAGATCCGCTGGGGCGGCGATCGCTAACCCGATAGCGCTTCTTGACGTGTTCGTGACACGTGGCGCGCGGCGCCAGGCAATGCACGGAGCAGGAGAGATGCGCGGGAGAAGAGATCGGCGACACCGGACCGGGAGCGCCTCTCGGCGCGTGGCCGCTCGTAGCGGCTGAAGATGGAGCCCGGGGCTACCGCGGCCCGGCGTCGCCGCAGCCCATCCTAACGGCCTGGCGCCGAATTCCAAGGGGCCCCGGACGTGACGTATCTCGCCCCATCGATGCCCGGTGCCGGTGCCCGCGCGCCCGGCCTCAGTGCAGCGGCGGCGTGACGTGCTCCACCGCGACGACCCGCGGCTCGCTGCCCTTGCCCGTCGAGGCGACGTGCGCGACCAGGAGCTCACCCGGCTCCAGGAACGGGTCGCGTGCCGGGAGTACGTCCGCGACCTCCTGTGACGCGCGCTGGGCCAGGGCGTCCAGCACGGTCGGCATGACCGGGCGGTGCGTGCACAGCACGGAGGAATCGCTGGTGTCGGCGAGCAGGTCGTGCATCGTGGCCGCCACCCGCGAGGGCGACCGCTCGTGCTGTGCCTCGGTGAGGTTCTCGCTGAACGACGGGCGCAGCCCCGCCGCACGCACGTACGGGTCGATCGTCGTCGCGCACCGTTCCCAGCGCGAGCTGACCGCCTGCTCGACGCCATAGGCGGCGAGGACGGGCACGAGCGCGGCGGCATGTGCGTGTCCGATGGGCGTCAGCGGCCGGTTCCGCTCCGAGCCGTGCCACACCGCGCGCGGGTAGGCCAGACCGTGCCGGGCGACGACCACGACGCGGGTGTCGAGCAGTCCCTCCTCGTGGGCCGCGACCAGGGCCTCCAGGGGGCGTTGGTCGGCGCTCCGGGTCAGCCGGTCCGCGGCGTCGTCGGGTGCGAGCCACTCGGTGCGGTCGATCTCGCGGCGGTTCACGGGCGCCACCGGTGCCCGCGCCGCCAGGGTGTAGGAGTCCTTCCCCTTGCGCGCCCGGCGGGCCGCCCAGTAGCGCACGCGCTTCACCCGGCCCTCCGGCGTGAGGTACTGCAGCCCGGGGAGGGGACGTCCGAGCACGATCGGCTTGCCGGTCTCCTCGGCCACCTCGCGGATCGCCGCGGCCTGGGAGGACTCGCCGTCGTCCAGCCGGCCCTTGGGCCAGGACCAGTCGTCGTACTTGGGCCGGTGCACGAGCTGCACCTGGAGGGCGCCGCCACGCAGCCGCCACACCAGCCCGCCCGCGCTGTCGATCACGGGAGCGTGTGCGTCGCCCGGCCGGAGTGGAGCGGTCACCGGACGGGCTCGAGGCGGCGTCGCTGGCGCTGGATCAGCACCGCCTGCATGTCGTTCAGCGGCTGGCCGTCAGGGCCGGTCGAGTGGCGTTCCCAGGTGGCGTCGGACTGCAGGTGCCAGGACGACGTCGAGTCCGACATCGACGTGTCCAGCAGTTCGGTGAGCTCGATGACGTGCAGCGGGTCCGTGACGCGGATCATGGTCTCCACGCGGCGGTCCAGATTGCGGTGCATGAGGTCCGCGGACCCGATGAACACCTCGGGGCCGGCGGCGGGCCCCTCCCCGATCGGCGGCCCGGCGGAGTTCGCGAACGCGAAGATGCGGGAGTGCTCCAGGAACCGGCCCAGGATGGAGCGCACGCGGATGTTCTCGCTCAGCCCGGGGACGCCGGGCCGGAGCGCGCAGATGCCGCGCACCAGCAGATCCACCTTCACCCCGGCCTGCGAGGCGCGGTACAGGGCGTCGATGACGGTCTCGTCGACGCACGAGTTGACCTTGATCTTCACCCACGCCTCGTGTCCCGCGCGCGCGGCGGCCGTCTCCCGCTCGATCCGCTCCACCAGTCCGGCGCGCACCGCACGCGGTGCGACCAGCAGCCGGTGGAACCGCGACAGCGGGGCGTACCCGGAGAGCTGGTTGAACAGGCGCGACAGGTCCTGGGCGACGTCCTGGGCGCACGTGAGCAGCCCGTGGTCCGTGTACAGGCGGGCCGTCTTCGGGTGGTAGTTCCCCGTGCCGACATGGCAGTAGCGCAACAGCGAGCCGTCCGGCTCCTGGCGCACCACGAGGGACAGCTTGCAGTGCGTCTTGAGCCCCACGATCCCGTACACGACGTGCACGCCCGACTCCTCGAGCTTGCGGGCCCAGGAGATGTTGGCCTCCTCGTCGAACCGGGCCTTGATCTCCACGAGGGCGAGTACCTGCTTGCCGGCCTCGGCCGCGTCGATCAGGGCGTCCACGATCGGTGAGTCGCCCGACGTGCGGTACAGCGTCTGCTTGATCGCCAGCACGTGCGGGTCCGCGGCGGCCTGCTCCAGGAAGGTCTGGACGGAGGTGGAGAAGGAGTCGTACGGGTGGTGCAGCAGGATGTCCCGCCGGCGGATCGCCGCGAAGACGTCGGTGGGCTTGGCGCTCTCCACCTCGGCCAGGTGCCGGTGGGTGCCGCCCACGAACGGCGGGTAGTGCAGCGTGGGCAGATCGAGGTCCGCCACCAGGTTGAGGCCGGTCAGGTCGAGGGGCGCCGGAAGCTCGTAGACCTCGGACTCCCGCACGCCCAGCTCCCGGACGATGAGCTCGCGGATCTTGGCGCTGATGCCCTCGGCGATCTCGAGGCGCACCGGCGGGCCGAACCGCCGGCGCAGCAGTTCCTTCTCCATCGCCTGCAGGAGGTTCTCGGCGTCGTCCTCCTCGACGTCGACGTCCTCGTTGCGCGTGACGCGGAACGAGTGGCTCTCGCGGACCTCCATGCCCGGGAAGAGCTGGTCGAGATGCTGGGCGATGATCTCCTCGAGCGGCACGAAGGAGATCGGGCCGCGGTGTGGGTCGGCCTTCTTCGTGCCGGGCCGGCGCGGCTTGCCCTGCTTGTCCACGGTGATGAACCGCGGCAGCAACGGCGGCACCTTGACCCGGGCGAAGTGCTCCTTGCCGGTCGTCGGATTGGTGACCACGACGGCGAGGTTCAGCGACAGACCGCTGATGTACGGGAAGGGGTGCGCCGGGTCGACGGCGAGCGGCGTCAGGACCGGGAAGATCTGCTTGCGGAAGAACTTGTGCAGCCGCTCCTGCTCCTTCTCGTCGAGGTCCTCCCAGTGCGACAGCGTGATCCCCTCGGCCGCGAGTGCCGGCTGGACCTTCTCGGAGAACACCCGCGCGTGCCGCACGGCGAGTTCGTGCGCGCGCTCCGAGGTCGCGGTGAGGACCTCGCGCGGGCTGAGCCCGGACGCGCTGGTCACGGCGAGGCCGGCGGCGATGCGGCGCTTCAGCCCGGCCACCCGGACCATGAAGAACTCGTCCAGGTTGGACGCGAAGATCGCCAGGAAGCGGACGCGCTCCAGCAGGGGGAGGCGTTGGTCCTCGGCGAGCTCCAGCACTCGCTCGTTGAACGCCAGCCACGACGTCTCGCGTTCGAGGAAGCGGTCGTCCGGGAGCGCTGCCACGTCGTTGGCGGCCGCGGCCTGGGCCACGGCGGCCTGCTCGCCGGGATCCTCCGCGATGTGCTCGGCGATGTGGGCGGCGAGTTCCGGCGTGAGCGGCCGTGAGGAGGTGGAGGCCGGTGTGGCCTCGGCCGGGGCCCCAGAGGCTGCGGCATCGTGGTGGACGCCGCCGTCGGGGCGTGCGGTGTGGGCTGTCACCGAGGACTTCGCGGGCGCGGCCGGGACGGTCGACCCTCCGGCCCGTTTCACGAACCTGCCTTGCTCGTCACGGGAACGCGTGGAACTCATGACGACATGTTGTCACGCCCGGAAGTACTGGACATGAAGCGCGTCTTGCCGGAACCCTGCGCGTCCGTAGGTGGCAAGGGCCGGGGTGTTGTCGCCCTCGACGTACAGCACGGCCCGGTCGACGCCCGTACGGGCCAGGTGTGCCAGGCCGACGTCGGTCATCAACCTGCCGAGGCCCGCGCCCTGAGCCTCGGGCGCGACGCCGACGGCGTAGATCTCGCCGTCGCGGGACCCGGCGGGCTGGCCGGTCTCGACCTTGGTCCAGATGAACGCGACAGGGTCACTGGCGCCGTCGGACAGGTCGCCGCCGGGCACGTCGCCGCCCGGCGCGGGGTAGAGCAGGAAGAAGCCCTCCGGGTCGAACCACGGCTCGGCCTGCCGCGCGCGGAGGTCGTCGTGGGTGAGGCGGCCCTGTTCGGGGTGGCTCGCGAAGGCCCGCGCGTTGAGGCGCAGCCAGGCGTCGTCGTCGGCGCCCGGTCGGAACGTGCGGAGGGTGTACCCGTCAGGGACGACGACGTCGTCCGGGGCGGGCGCGGAACCGGGCCGGCCGAGCGGACGGGCGAGGAACCGCAGCTCGCGGACAGGGCTGTAGCCGAGCGCGCCCGCCAGCTCCTTCGCGACCGGCAGGTCGCCGTGCGCCCAGACGCGCAGCTGCTGGCCGCCGGGCTCGCCGGAGCGCAGGGGGAACGTGACGTCGAGCTGGGCGGCGTGGAGCAGGCGGCGCGCGATTCCGTGCCGGCGGTGCTTCGGGTGCACCACGACCTCGGCGGACGCGACGGGTCCGGAGCGGTCGATCTGGAGGTAGCCGGCCACGGCGTCGTCCCCGTCGTCGCCGACCCGGGCGACGACATGCGTGAGCCACGCCTCGTCCCGCGAGAGGTTCAGCAGGGGCTGCTCGGAGAGCGGCACGACGCCGTCCGCTCCGGCGGCCGCCGCCGCGATGTTCCGTACGTCATGCCGCGTCGCGGAACTGAGCGGCCCGATCTCGATGGTGACAGACACGCCCCCATCATCCCTGATGCCCACCGACAAATCCGCCGAGGTCGTCACTCCGCGTCGTGGAGCGACGACCTCGGCAGGCTGTCGCGGTTCTCCCGGGTGAGGGAGCGCTACCGGGCTATCCGCGCGACCAGAGCTGGTTCGCCGCTCCCGTGCACGTCCAGAGCAGCACCGCGGTGTCGTTCTCGGTGAGGTTGCGGTCGACGTCCAGGCACAGGCCGGACCGCACGCCGCGGATCGTGCCGTCGCCCTGGAACGTCCACTGCTGGTTGTCGCCGCCGTTGCAGTCCCAGAGCTGTACCGGGGTGCCCGCCGTGGCGTCGAGCGGGGCGTCGAGGCACTTGCCCAGCGACCGCAGCGTGCCGTCGGTCGCGGCGGTCCACGTCTGGTTCGGTGCCGAGTGGCAGTCCCAGATCACCAGGCCGGTGCCGTTCGCCGTCGCGCTGTCGGGCACGTCGAGGCAGCGGCCCGACGCGGAGCTGACGAGCGCCGAGTCGGTCGGCGGCTCGGACGTGTCGCCGGGGCTCACCTTGTACAGCGTGACGCCGTGCTCGGCGACGTGGGCACTGAGCTGTCCGGTGGTCGTGCCCGTGGCGCCGGTCCACAGCTCCCGGTACGTGTGCGTGCCGGAGCCGAGCCCGACCTCGCCGAGCGTGGTCGAGATCTGCCGGCTGCCGGAGCCGCGGTTGAGCAGGGCGACCGCCACGGAGCCGTCGGCGAGCGGCTTGGCCCAGACCTCGGCGTCACCGTCGTCACGCACCCGGTCCGCCTGGCGTACCAGCGGGTCCTGGTCGATCGCGAGGACGTCGCGGTTGGTGAGGACCGCACGCACGTCGGCGCTCATGTTCCTCAGGTCGTTGCCGGCGATGAGCGGAGCACTGAGCATCGCCCACATGCTCATGTGCGCCCGGTTCTCCGTGGGCGTCAGCGAGTTCCGCACGCCGACCATGAGCATGTCGGGGTCGTTGTACCGCCCGGGCTGGGTCCACTCGCGCATCGGCTCGATGATGTCGAGGGCCTCCGTGATCCCGACGAAGCAGTCGGCCGACGGCGAGCAGCCCGTCGACCAGGCGTCGTCCAGGTCCTCGGAGGTGCGCCACATGTCCGCGAACTCGCCCCAGCCGGGGTAGGTCGGGGCGCTGTTCCAGTGCGCGCTGTTCGGGTTGATCGAGTAGACGATGGGGCGGCCGGTGGCCTTCAGCGCGTCGCCGAACTTCTTGAACAGCGCGGCCTGCTCCTCCGCGGTGCCGCGCGGGTCGCACCAGTCGTGCTTGACGTAGTCGACGCCCCACGAGGCGAACAGGTTCGCGTCCTGGGTCTCGTACCCGTACGACGACGTCCCGGGGCGGCCCTCGAAGTACTGGTTGCAGGTCTTCTCCCGCGGCGCGTGATAGATCCCGAACTTGAGCCCACGGGAGTGGATGTAGTCGCCCAGCGCCTTCATCCCCGAGGGGAACCGGTCCGTCCGGGCCTGCAGGTTGCCGTTGCTGTCGCGGTGGTCCTGCATCCAGCAGTCGTCGACGACGACGTACTCGTACCCGGCGTCGGCCATGCCCGAGCTCACCATGGCGTCCGCCGTCTCGCGCACCATCTGTTCGTTGATGTTGCAGTAGAACGTGTTCCAGCTGTTCCAGCCGAGAGGCGGCAGCGGTGCCGGCTCCTCGACGGTGGGGTCGGCAGCGGCCGCAGTGGGGGCCGCGGCCGCGACGGAGGCCGCGGGCAGGACGTCGGTCGGCGCGGTGCCGGACGGGACGGCAGCAGCCGTCGGTCCGACGGCGAGAGCAGATGTGGTCAGTACGGTCGCGACCAGCAGCGAGAGCTGACGGCGACCTTGCAGGTTCTTCATGAACACTCCTGGTGTCGATGCCTGAGGCGGGACGGCGCGCGGCCGGCGGGCCCGGTTGTGCCGGGCCCGCCGGCCGCCGCCGTGCGTCAGTTCTGCAAGGTGAGCAGGCCCGGGCGGTACGGGAGGGAGTTGTAGTCGCCGCCGGAGTTCGGGTCACGGCCCTGGTACAGCAACTGCAGGTTGCAGGCGTCGACCGTCATCGTCTGGTCGGCGCTCGTACGCAGCAGTTCACCGTGGGAGATGTCGTTCGTCCAGGTGGCGCCGCTGTTCGCCCGGCCCGCGAACGGGTTGGACTCGGAGGCGGCCTGCGGGGTCCACTGCCCGTCCAGCCGGTCAGCCGTGAAGGACCGGAAGAACCGGCCGTTCGCGCCCATCGCCTCGACGATCATCAGGTACTTCTGCCGGCCCTCGAGCTTGTACACCTGGACGGCCTCGAACAGGTTGGCCTGGGTGTCCTGCATGATGATCTCGTACTGCGTGCCGAAGCTGCCCGGGAAGTTCCCGATCGGCATGCTGGACCGGTAGATCCGGCCGTTGTCCCCGGCGAAGAACAAGTACATGTTCTGGTCGTCACCGATGACGGCCTGGTCGATCGGGCCGGTGTCCGAATCGGAGATGCTGCCCTCGAACAGCGGCTGCGGGCTCGACCAGCCGTTCGGGTTGGTCGGGTCGTTCGACGTCCGGTAGATGAACGGCCACTGTCCCCACTGGTACGCCAGCACCCACGTGTCGCGCGGCGCGAAGTAGAACAGCGACGGCGCCACCGTTCCGGAGTTCATCCGGTTCTGCGACACCGAACCCATCTGCGACCAGTCCGAGAACAGACCGAAGTTCATCGAACCGTAGTTCTGCCCGTCGAAGATCGTCGCGTACACGAGGTGCTGCCCGTTGTACGGCGCCGTCGTGAAGTCCTTGAGGTTGCTCCAGCCGTTGGTCGGCTGCGCCAGCGGCCCGGTCGAGCTCCACCGGTACGACGACGGCAGGTCGCACGTCCCGCCCGGCGGGTCCGTGGGTGTCGTCCCGCCGTCGACCTTGATGAGCTGCCACTGCTGGTTGGCGCCGTTCCAGTCGGAGTACTGGACGACGTTGGCGCCGTCGGCGCCGGAGGCGCCCTGGACCTCGACGGCCTTGCCGCTGTGGCGGGCGATGAGCTGGATGTAGCCGTCGATGTCCTGGATGCTGAACTGCTGGTTGGCGGAGTTGTTGTCGGTCCACTGCATGACGTCGGCGCCGTCGGCGGTGGAACGTCCTTCGATGTCCAGAACCTTGCCGGACAGGCGGGACTTGAGGCGGTAGTGGCCGTCGCCGGAGTCGACGAACTGCCACTGCTGCTGGTCGCCGTCGTTGCGCGACCACTGGACGATCGTGGCGCCGTTGCTGGTGTCGAGGTTGTACACGTCCAGCGCCTTGCCGCTGTCGCGGTTGACCAGGACGTACCACGCCGTCGTATCGATGGTTGCCGCGGCCGCCCGCGGTGCTGTCGCCACGAGTCCTGCGACGGCTACCAAGCAGGTCGCCAGTGTGGCCACCAGAGTGGCCAGCAGTCCCGGCCGCAGCCGGGTGGCTAGTGTCGAGTTCACTTCTCGTTCCTTTCGAGGGTGTGGGTGAGTGGCCGGTGGTCCGGCCGTGATTCGCCGTGTCCGGACGCTTCGGTGCGCACGGAGCCGGCCGGCGCCGCGGAGGAGGGCGGTTCCGCGGCGCCGAGACTGGTGTGTCACGGGGTGGTCAGGTCGAAGTTCCGCACCGTGACCGCGCCGCCCAGGGAGTTCGTCGCGTAGTTGAAGATCCCGAAGCGGTAGCCCATGAAGAACTGCCACGAGTTGCCGAGCGTGAAGCCGGGGCCGAGCGGGGTGAACGTCACGCCGTCGGTGCTGTAGGAGAACGTGGCCTGGCGGCCGGCGCCGGGCCGGATGTCGGCGGTGGCCCGCAGCCAGATCCGGTCGCCGGTGACGGCCGCGCTCGCGGCCTCGGTGCCGGTGCCGGTGGTGTTCCAGTTGCCGTCCATCGACAGGCCGTTGGTCATCGAGACCCGGGTGACGCCGTTGTCGCGCCTGAGGCCGATCCACGCCGAGGAGTCCCGCAGCATCGCGAGCCCGGCCCGGTCGCCGTCGCGCATGGCGCTGTGGTCGAGCTCGATCGTCGCGGTGGACGACGGGCCCTGGATGCGGTGGGTGAGCGTGTTGCGGGCGTCGTAGAGGTCGTTCGTGACGGTGGCCGTCTGCAGTCGCAGCCCGTCGCCCACCGAGAATCTGTTCGGGTCCGGGTTGTGGTTCCACTCCCAGCGCGGGCCGAGCTCGGGCCCGGCGAACGTGTCGGGGCCGATCATCGAGTCCACGGTGCGCGACGTCGGGATGTCCGGCTCGGGATAGGTCGTGCCCCAGCGGCCGTTCACGGTCTGCACGGTGGGCCAGCCGTCGGCGGTCCAGGTGATCGGGGCGAGAGCGGGCATCCGGCCGCCGGGGTACGCGTCGACGAACGCCATGTAGTGCCAGTCGCCGTTCTGGGTCTCCACGAGACCGCCCTGGTGCGGCACGCCGCCGCCCGGGATCGGGCCGGGCAGGTCGAGCAGCACCTCCCGCATCTCGTACGGCCCGAACGGGGAGGTGGACCGCAGCACGTACTGCCCGTTGGCCGGCCGTGTCAGCCAGATGTAGTAGTAGCCGTCCTTCTTGTAGAACCGGGCTCCCTCGAGCGTGCCGACACTTGACGGCGTACGGAACACCTCCTGGCTGCGCACCTGGCTGAACCCGTCGTCGGACAGCTCGGCCACGTGGATCGTGGTGTTGCCGTAGGCGACGTACATGGTGTCGTCGTCGTCGACGAGCAGGCCGGCGTCGAAGTAGCACCCGGGGATCTCGGCGCGCTGGGTCCACTCGCCGTCCACCGCGGTCGCCGTGTAGACGTACGTGCGGTTGAACTCGACGCAGCCGATCCAGTAGAAGGTCTCGTTGCTGGGCCGGTAGCCGAACGCGGACGCCCAGATGCCCTTGACGTAGGCCCGTCCGCCCGTGAGGTCGTACGCGTTCGAGCCGAAGTCCAGCCTCGGCACGGAGTGGCCGGCGTACTCCCAGTCGACGAGGTCGTACGAGCGCAAGATCGGCGCGCCGGGGGAGTAGTGCATCGTGGAGGCCGAATAGTAGTAGGCGTCGTCCACCCGGATGATGTCGCCGTCGGCGAAGTCCTGCCAGACGACGGGGTTGGTGTAGGTCTCGCCGCCGCCACCGTCGCTGCCGACCTCGACGAGCTGCCACTGCTGGTTGGCGCCGTTCCAGTCGGAGTACTGAACGATGTTGCCGCCGTCGGCGGTCGAGGCGTCCTGGACCTCGACGGCCTTGCCGCTGTGGCGGGCGATCAGCTGGACGTGGCCGTCCACATCCTCCAGCCGGAACTGCTGGTTGGTGGAGTCGTTGTCGGTCCACTGGATGATCGGGGCGCCGTCGGCGGTGGACCGCTCGGAGACGTCCAGGACCTTGCCGGACAGTTTTGACTTGAGCCGGTAGTAGCCGTCGCCGGAGTCGACGAACTGCCACTGCTGCTGGTCGCCGTCGTTGCGGGACCACTGGGTGATGCGCGCGCCGTCGTCGGTGTCGAGGTTGTACACGTCCAGGGCCTTGCCGCTGTTGCGGTTGAGCAGGACGTACCACGCTGTGGGATCCACGGTGGCGGCCGACTCCGCGGCCGAGGCGGCGGGTGCGGGGGCAGTCGTCAGCGGCAGGATCACGCCGACCAGCGCGGTGGCGGTGGCCGCGACCAGCGCGACGGTGCGGCGGCCGAACCGGGCTGCGCTTCGGGAAGGCATCGTTGACTCCCTCTTGTCGATGGGCAGGCACTTGCGCAGGGCGCGAGACACGGGTCCGGAAGAGGTCAGTGCCAGGCGCGAGACCGCGTCCGGTCTGATCGAGGAGACCGTGTGAGCGCTAACATCGATGTCGATGCTGGCAGGCGCTTTCCCAGGGTGCAACGGTCCGGCGCGAAGTTTAACGATTAACCTTCTGCCGCTCCGGCTGGCCGGCGCTCGGACGCCAGGAGGCGGGCGGGACGCCCCGGCACCAGCCGGGGCGTCCCGCCCGCCTCCTGGCGAACGACACCTACACGTCAGTCCTCCGGGGCGGACGGGGCCTTGAGACCCGCCGCGATCTTGTCCATGACCGTCGAGTCCGCGAGGGTCGTGGCGTCGCCGACCTGACGGTCCTCCGCGATGTCGCGGAGGAGGCGGCGCATGATCTTGCCGGACCGCGTCTTGGGGAGCTCCGGGACCACGAGGATGCGCTTCGGCTTCGCGATGGGGCCGATCTCCTTGGCCACGTGGTTGCGCAGCTCGGTCTGCACCTGGGCCGCGCCGTCGTCCGTCTCCGCCCGGCCGGCGTGCTCCCCGCGGAGGATGACGAACGCGACGACCGCCTGACCCGTGGTCTCGTCGGCGGCGCCGACGACGGCGGCCTCGGCCACGATGTCGTTCGAGACCAGCGCCGACTCGATCTCCGTGGTGGACAGGCGGTGGCCCGACACGTTCATGACGTCGTCCACGCGGCCGAGCAGCCAGATGTCGCCGTCGTCGTCCTTCTTCGCGCCGTCACCCGCGAAGTACAGGCCCTCGTACCGGGACCAGTACGTCTCCTTGTACCGCTCGAGGTCGCCCCAGATCCCGCGGAGCATCGACGGCCAGGGTTCGGACAGCACGAGGTAGCCGCCGGAGCCGTCGGGCACGACGTGGGCCTCGTCGTCGACGACGTCGGCCGCGACGCCGGGCAGCGGCACCTGCGCCGAGCCGGGCTTGGTCGCGGTGACGCCCGGCAGCGGGCTGATCATGATGGCGCCGGTCTCGGTCTGCCACCACGTGTCGACGATCGGCGCGGCACCGCCGCCGATGTGCTCGCGGTACCACATCCACGCCTCGGGGTTGATGGGCTCACCCACCGAGCCGAGCAGGCGCAGCGACGACAGGTCGAAACCCGCGGGGATGTCGTCGCCCCACTTCATGCAGGCGCGGATCGCCGTCGGCGCCGTGTAGAAGATCGACACCTGGTACTTCTGGACGAGCTCCCACCAACGCCCGCGGTGCGGGGTGTCCGGCGTGCCCTCGTACAGCACCTGGGTGGCGCCGTTCACGAGGGGGCCGTAGACGATGTAGGAGTGTCCGGTGACCCAGCCGATGTCCGCGGTGCACCAGAACACGTCCGTCTCGGGCTTGAGGTCGAAGACGTTGCGGTGGGTGTACGAGGTCTGGGTGAGGTAGCCGCCGGTGGTGTGCAGGATGCCCTTGGGCTTTCCCGTGGTGCCGGAGGTGTACAGGATGAACAGCGGGTGCTCGGCCTCGACCCACACGGGCTCGTGCTGGTCGGAGGCGCCGTTGACGGCCTCGTGCCACCACACGTCGCGACCCTCGGTCCAGTCGACGTCCTGCTCGGTCCGCTTGACGACGAGCACCTTCTCGACCGTGGTGGCCGGCTCGCCGGCCTTGGGTGACAGCGCCTCGTCGACCGCCGGCTTGAGGGCTGACGGAGCGCCCTTGCGGTACCCGCCGTCGGCCGTGATGACGAGCTTCGCTCCGGCGTCGGCGATCCGGCTGCGCAGGGCGTCGGCGGAGAAGCCGCCGAAGACGACGGAGTGCGGCGCGCCGACACGCGCGCACGCCAGCATCGCGACGACCGACTCGATGAGCATCGGCATGTAGATGACGACGCGATCCCCGGTCCGCACACCGAGCTCCGTGAGGGCGTTGGCGGCCTTGCTGACCTCGCGCTGCAGGTCGGCATAGGTGACGGTGCGTGTGTCGCCCGGCTCGCCCTCGAAGTGGAAGGCGACCCGGTCGCCGTGACCGGCCTCGACATGCCGGTCGACGGCGTTGTATGCGGCGTTCAGGGTGCCGTCCGCGAACCAGCGGGCGACGGGGGCGCCGGACCAGTCGAGGGTCTCGGTGAACGGGGTCTTCCAGGTGAGCAGGGTGTTCGCCTGCTCGGCCCAGAAGGCGAGGCGATCGGCCCCGGCCGCCGCGTACAGGTCAGCCGTGGCGTTCGCCTGCGCCGCGAACTCCTCGCTCGGCGGGAAGGCGCGCGTCTCGTGCAGCAGGTTCTCGAGGCTCGGGCTGGAGCCACCTCCCGACTGGGGCGCCGGGCTGGCGGGCTGGGTGTCTGTCACGGTCGGGACCTCCGGTGCGCGTCGTTGCGGGCGTGCTCAAGTCGTGAGGGCGAGTTTGTTCGGACTCCTGACAGGAGTCTAGTCCCACAGGTGATAGGTATCACGTACCGACCTCCCGGCGTCAGGCGTGCTTCGCATTCGGGAGCCGGAGGGCCGCGAGCGGTCAGAATCGGGCGGCGAGCGGTGGGCCGGTCAAGGGCGCTGCCGGGTGGATCCGTCGCCGGCGGCCGAGAGTGCGATGGGCCGTATCGATTCGGCCGGATGGTCGGGCCCGTCGCGAAGCGGTTCGCGATCCCGGCCCTGCGACGGGCCCGACCAGCGCGGTGGCGAGTTCTCGTCCCCCACGAGTACGACACCTGGGAGGTTCCTCAAGCCGGATGTCGCGCTCGCCACGGGGTGAGGGTGATCAAGCGCTGCGTGCTCCGCCGGACCCTTGGCGCGGCCGGGAGTCCTGACGTGGATACCCGGCGCGCGGTTCCCCTTGCCCCTGTTGGTGGTGCTGTGTGGCCTATGACACACCGTTAGGGGAGTGAGTGCAAGTGGGACTCGCCGAGTCTCCCCAGTGAATTTTCTCGCCAACCGGTAGCGGTTGCCGAAAATGCTTTGCTCCCCTTGACAGTGCACCCGCGGAGCCGCGATCCTCGGCGTAAGATCATATATGAGATCAAACACGATGGTTGCGAAGGAGGAACCGATCGTGACAGAGGCTCCGGCGAGCGTCTCCAAGTCCGAGCGCGTCTACCGCACCCTGCGCGAGCGCATCCAGGAGGGCCAGTACACCAGCGGCTACCGGCTGGTACTGGACCAGATCGCGCGCGAGCTCGACGTCAGCCCGGTGCCGGTGCGCGAGGCGGTGCGCCGGCTGGAGGCGGAAGGGCTGGTCACGTTCACCCGGAACGTGGGCGCGGAGGTGCGCGGGGTCGACGTCGGGCAGTACACGGATGCCATGCAGACCCTCGCGTGGCTCGAAGGCGCGGCCACCGGGCTGGCGGTGACCCACCTGGACGGTGAGCGGCTGGCGCGCGCCCGGTCGCTCAACGAGGACATGCGGGACCTGCTGGGCGACCACTTCGACCCGGTGAGGTTCACCGCACTGAACGAGCAGTTCCACCGGGTGTTGTGCGGGGCCTGCCCCAACGAGCACCTGCTCGGGCTGCTGCGGCGCGAGTGGCTGCACATGTCGCTGGTGCGTCGCTCCAGCTTCGCCGCCATGCCCGGCCGGCCGGCGGTCTCCGTCGAGGAGCACGACCGGATCCTCGCGCTCGTCACCTCGGGCGCCCCGCCGGACGACGTCGAGCGGGCGGTCCGGGACCACAAGCTGCGCACGATGAACGAGTACCTCGCGACCCGGGGGCGAACCTCCCGGGCGTGAGCCCCACACCATGTCTCGGTGCCGGCGGCGATCCCGCCCGGCCCGCGGAGCGAGAGGAACGACGACGTTCATGACCACAGTCTCCGAAGCTGTCGCCCACGCCGTCGCGGCCTGCGCCGACGAAGTCTTCGCCCTGATGGGCAACGGGAACGCCCATCTTCTGGATGCCCTGAGCCGCACCGACGCACGGGTCACCGCGGTGCGCCACGAGGCCGCCACCGTCGCGTCGGCCGACGCCTACCACCGGGTCACGGGCCGCCTCGCGGTCGCGACCACCACCTACGGCCCCGGCTTCACCAACGCGGTGACCCCGCTCGCCGAGGCCGCACTCGCCCGGACCCCGATGCTGCTGGTGACGGGTGACGCCCCCGCGAGCGGCCCGCGGGAGTCCGACGTCGACCAGGCGGCGATCGCGCGGGCGACCGGCGCCCTGGTGCGGCACGTGAACCCCGCCGCGCCCGGGAAGCAGACCGTCGCCGCCGTCCAGGAGTCCCTGGTTCGTCGCCGGCCCGTCGTCCTCGGCATCCCGTACGACCAGGCCACCGCGGAGGCCCGGGACGCGACCGTCCCCGCGCTGGACCCGCAGCTCGACCTGCCGGAGCCGCGCGAGGAACAGATCGAGGCCGTCGCCGCGCTGGTCGGGGACGCCAAGCGCCCACTCGTGCTGGCGGGTCGGGGTGCGGTGGCCGCCGCTGCCGAGGTGCGCCTGCTGGCCGACCGGATCGGCGCGCTCACGGCGACGTCCGCCCCCGCGCGCGGCCTGTTCGGCGGGCGCCGGTACGACATCGGCGTGTGCGGCGGCTTCGCCTCCCCGCCGGCGGCGGATCTGATCCGACAGGCCGACGTCGTGCTCGTGCTCGGTGCGGGCCTGAACACCTTCCAGACCGCGTTCGGGACGGCCTTCGCCCCCGGAGCGAAGGTGGTGCAGGTCGATCTCGCCGCCCGGCCGACGCACGCGAGTGTCGGCCTGCACCTGCGGGCCGACGTCGGCCGGACCGTCATCGCGCTGCTGGGAGCGCTCGAGGCCGGGGAGACGCCGCCCGAACCCTGGTGCGGTGTGGCCCACGAAGCGGGGGAGCGCGACCTGCACCACGTGCGCGACACGGGCGAGGGCGTCGCCCGGGACGGGCGCCTGGACCCGCGTTCCCTGTTCACCTACCTGGACCGCATGCTGCCGAAGAACCGCCAGGTGGTGTCCGACGGCGGTCATTTCATCGGCTGGGCGCCCAGCTATCTGTCGGTCCCCCGGGCCGACGCGACGGTACTGGTCGGGACGGCCTTCCAGTCGATCGGGCTCGGCTTCCCGTCCGCACCGGGGGCGCTCGTGGCGCGGCCCGACATGCTCACGGTCATCGTGACCGGCGACGGCGGCGGCGTGATGGGCATCGCCGACCTGGAGACGGTGGTGCGGCTCGGCAGCTCGACTCTCGTGATCGTCGTGAACGACGCCGTCTACGGTGCGGAGGTGCACCAGTACGGATCGCAAGGGCTGGACCAGGACGTGATGCGCGTGAGCGAGATGGACTTCGCCGCGATCGCCCGAGGGTTCGGCGCGCAGGCCGTCACCGTGACGCGGCCGACCGACCTGGACTGGGTGGTCCAGTGGGTCCGGCACGGCGCGCGCGGGACGCTCCTGGTCGATGCGAAGGTGTCGCCCGAGGTGGTGGCGCCGTACATGCACGAGATGGCGGAGCAGGCGAAGCGCTGAGGCATTCGCCGGGGCGGGCGCGGGCGTCGAACGGCCGGCGTCCGCCCCCTACTCGTCGCCCCGGGCGTAGCGCACCTCACCCAGGCTCAGCCACGAGGCGAGGCGTTCCACCTCGGCGTGCACGGCGTCCATGAGGTGGCCGTCGAACGGCAGGTCCTCGTGCACGTCGAACACGTTCAGCACGCCCGCCCGGCGGTCCGCCTTGGCGTCGAGCTTCCCGACGAAGCGGTCCCCGTGCAGGATCGGCAGGGCGAAGTACCCCCAGCGTCGCTGCGCCTTCGGCTTGTACATCTCCAGGACGTACTCGTAGTCGAAGAGGTCGAGCAGGCGCTTGCGGTCGGCGATGAGGGCGTCGAACGGGCAGAGCAGGGCGGTGCGGGGCTCGAAGTCGTCGTCGGCGCGCTCCAGGAGCTCCGGGTCCACCCGCCACGGGCCGTCCACCCCATCGACCTCGACGGGCTCGCCCGGTAGCTCGGTCCACCAGCCGTCGCCGTCGCCCGATCTGCTCTGCACCCGCGGCCGCGCGATGCCCTCGGCGGCGAGCCGCCGGCCGATCCGCTCCCGCCGGGCGTCCTCCAGCGGTACGGGATCGACCCGGGGATAGGCGCGCTCGGCCAGGTCCCAGAGCCGCTGCCGGCCCTTGCGACCGACCATGGCGAGCTTGCCCTGCATGCTGAGCGCCTCCAGCATCTCGGCCACGCTGCGGCGGCTGCTCCAGCCCTCGGCACCCCAGCGGTAGGGCGTCACCGCGGTGTCCGGGATGTCCTTGGCGAGCATCGGCCCCTCGGCGTCCAGCAGACGCAGGATGTCCCGCTCGAAGGTCTCGTTCTCCCGCAGCCAGCCGCGCAGGCCCTCGTGCCGCGGCCACCGCTTCATCTGCTCCAGGTAGAGCGGCAGGTCTCCCATCGAGCGCACGGTGCCGCGCAACTGGAAGAGGATGCCGTCCGCGACGGCGTCGTCGACGGCGCCCGGCCAGTAGCCGCTGCCGAGCCGGGACCACGCGATCAGGTCGGTCGCGGGCGCGACGGCCGACGTCGGGTCCACCGCCAGGTACGTCAGGTCCTCCACCGTGTGCACGAGATCGACCGGCCGCCGGGCATCGAGCAGCTGGGCGCGGAGCGCGATGCGCCGTGCCTGGGTGACGGAGAGCCGGTGCGTGCTTGGCATGGAGCGAGGGTACGGCGGGTGTCTGACACGCGGTGGCCCTGCGGAGCGGCGCGCGCCAGGCTCGACGGTTTCCCTCGCCCGCCCCGTGTGGCAGGATGATTCCTGAACGATCGGTCACTAATTCCGATCAGGTGACCTGGACGGCGTCGTCGAGGAGTGCACATGCCCCAGCGCGAGGAGAGAGGCCCGCTCCGGGTGGAGCGGTCGGCCGACCGTGTCGTCGCCACGCTGGACCGGCCCGGCGCCCGGAACGCCGTCGACCTCGCCACGGTCGAGGCGCTGCACGCGCTGTGCGCCGAGCTCGAGGCCGAGCCCCGCACGCTGATCCTCACGGGCGCGGACGGCGACCTCGCCGCGGGCGCCGACATCGCCGAACTCCTCGACCGCGGCGCCGCCGACGCCCGCGCCGGGATCAACACCCACGTCTTCGACCGGATCGCCGCGCTCCCCATGCCCGTGATCGCCGCGATCGACGGCTACGCCCTCGGCGGCGGCGCCGAGCTGGCCTACGCGGCGGACCTCCGCATCGGCACACCGCGGATGCGGATCGGCAGCCTGGAGCCCACCCTGGGGATCATGCCCGCCGCGGGCGCCACCTGGCGGCTGCCGGCGATGGTCGGCGCCACCCGTGCGCACGAGATGCTGCTCACCGCACGCGTCCTGACCGGGGACGAGGCCCTGGCCTGGGGCGTCGTCACCGCTCTGCACGAGCCCGAGAACCTGCTCCCGGCGGCGCACGACCTCGCCGACCGGATCGCCCGGCTGGCCCCCCAGGCCGTCCGGCACACCAAGACCGCTCTGCGGGCCCGGCCCGACCAGCACCCCCGGATCGAGCTGGACCTCCAGGCAGAGCTGTTCGAGAGCGAGGAGAAGCGCCGGCGCATGTCGGCCTTCCTGGACCGGAGGCGCCGCGACCCGGCGCAGCCGGCGGGCGACGTGGAGGGCGCGGGCCGGGAAGCGCGGCACGCACCCCGAGCGGAGCCCGAGCAAGCGGCGACACCCCTGCCCGCAGTGACGAAGGAGAAGCGATGACGAACACCGTGCCCGTGCTGCCGTCGTACGTCCGCGACGGCTGGTGGACCCCGGCCGACGCGAGCACACCCGGCGGTACCGCCGCCGACGCGGCCGAGCCCACCCGGGCCGTCGTCGTCCGTGACGCCTCGACCGGCGAGCCCGTCGCCCGCGTCTCCGCGGACGGCCTCGACCTGGTCGCCGTGCTGGACCACGCACGCGACGTCGGGCAGAAGGCCCTCGGTGACCTCACGATCCACGAGCGCGCCGTCCTGCTCAAGCGGATGGCGCTCGAGCTCACCGCGCACAAGGACGCGCTCTACGAGGTCTCGGCGCGCACGGGCGCGACCGCGCGCGACTCGGCGTTCGACGTCGACGGCGGCATCGGCGTGCTCTTCACCTACTCGTCCAAGGGACGGCGCGAGCTGCCGAACGCGAACCTGATCCTGGACGGCCCGCCGGAGGTGCTGTCGAAGGACGGCTCGTTCCTCGGTCGGCACGTGTACACGCGGCTGACGGGTGTGGCGGTGCAGGTCAACGCGTTCAACTTCCCCGTGTGGGGGCCGCTGGAGAAGTTCGCGCCCGCGTTCCTGGCCGGTGTGCCGACCGTGATCAAGCCCGCGACGCCCACCGCCTACCTCACCGAGGCCTGGGTGCGTGTCCTCGTCGACGCCGGCCTGCTGCCCGACGGTTCGCTGCAGCTCGTCTCGGGCGGCGCGCGGGACCTGCTGGGGCACCTGCGGCTCGGCGACTCCGTGGCCTTCACCGGCAGCGCCGACACCGCGCGTCGGCTGCGCGGCTCGGTCGGCGAGGGGGTCCGGTTCAACGCGGAGGCCGACTCGATCAACGCGAGCGTGCTCGGACCCGACGGCGTCCCGGGGTCCGTCGAGTTCGACGCGTACGTCCGGCAACTGGTGACCGAGATGACCACGAAGACCGGGCAGAAGTGCACGGCGATCCGTCGTGCGATCGTGCCGGAGGCGCTCGTGGACGACGTCGTGGCCGCCGTGGCCGCGCGTCTCGAGCAGAAGGTGGTCGTCGGCGACCCGCGCGCCGAAGGTGTCACGATGGGGCCGCTCGCCTCCCTCGGGCAACGTGACGAGTTGTACCGGCAGGTGGAGAAGCTGATCGGGGCGGGCGGCCGGATCGCGGCCGGGCCCGCCGACCACACGACGCCGCCCGAGGTGGTGCGCGCCGACGGGACCGTCGGGCCGGCGCCGGACGGTGCGTTCGCCGCGCCGCTCCTGCTCCGGTTCGACGACGCCGAGGCGTCCGCGCTGCACGACGTGGAGGCGTTCGGGCCCGTCGCCGGTGTGGTGGGGTACCGGGACGTCGGCCATGCCGGAGAACTCGTCGTGCGTGGTGGTGGCTCGCTCGTCACGTCCGTGGCGACGAGCGATCCCGCCGTGGCCGCCGCCCTGTTCGGGCACCTGTGCGCGGCCAACGGCCGCGTGCTGTTCCTCGACCGGGACGACGCCCGCACCTCGACCGGGCACGGCTCGCCCGTGCCGCACCTGGTGCACGGCGGCCCGGGCCGTGCGGGCGGTGGCGAGGAGCTCGGCGGCGTCCGTGCCGTGCACCACTACATGCAGCGCACCGCGATCCAGGGGTCGCCGCGGATGCTCACCGAGCTCACCGGGGTGTGGCACACCGGGGCGCCGGTGCGGGGGAGCGAGGCGTCCGGGGAGGGCACGTCCGGAGCCGGCTCAGCCGCGACCGCCGTCGTGCACCCGTTCCGGGAGTCCCTGGCGGAGCTGCGGGTCGGTGACCAGGTCGTGGCGGGGCCGCGCGAGGTGACGCTGGCGGACATCGAGCACTTCGCGGCGTTCACCGGCGACAGGTTCTACGCCCACATGGACGAGACCGCCGCCGCGGCCAACCCGTTCTTCCCCGGGCGGGTGGCGCACGGATACCTGCTGGTGTCGTTCGCGGCGGGGCTGTTCGTCGACCCCGACCCCGGGCCGGTGCTGGCGAACTACGGCCTGGAGAACCTGCGGTTCCTCACACCGGTGTCGCCGGGGGACGCGGTCACCGTGACCCTGACGGCCAAGCAGATCATCCCGCGCGAGACGGACGACCACGGCGAGGTCCGCTGGGACGCGGTGCTGCGCAACCAGGACGACGAGACGGTGGCGACCTACGACGTGCTGACGCTCGTGGCGAAGGAGTGGCCGCGGGGGTAGGCCCGGGTCAGGGTGCCCGGAGGCCGTTCAGCGCCAGGGTGACGACGTCGTCGGCCAGGCTGTCCGCCGATTCGCGACCGCCGGGGCGGTACCACTCGACGATCGAGTTGATCATCCCGAAGATCAGGCGTTCCGCGACGCGCGGGTCGAGGTCCGCGCGGAGCTCGCCCGACCGTTGCGCGGCCTCGATGAGGGCCGTGACCTGCTTGTCGAACGCGCGGCGCCGAGCCAGGGCCGCGCGCTCCGTGGCGGTGTTGCCGCGGACACGCAGCAGGAGGGTGACGTAGGGGAGCCGATCCACGAGGACGCGGACGGCCTCGCGAAGGACGTGCTCCAGGTGTCCGACGGCGGTCGGGGTGCCCTCGGTCCGACGGCTGCCGGCCGGGGACCCGCCCGCGCCGTCGTCCCGGACGAGGGCGGCCTCCAGGCCGTCCAGGGCCTCGTCCAGCGCGGCGGCGAGGATCTGCTCCTTGGAGGAGAAGTGGTGGTAGATGGCCGACTTGGACAGGCCCAGCCGGTCGGCGAGCGTCGCGATCGACGTCGCGTCGTAACCGCGTTCGATGAAGGTCTCGACGGCGACGTGGAGCAGGCCCTGCCGGTCGTAGCCGGGGCGTCCCCGGCGCGGCGGTGCGGGCGGGACGTGCTGGTCTGTCATGCCGTCACTATATTGACCGAACGATCGGTTGGTAATGTTGCCGACGCAGGTCCGCCCGGCGAGGAGGTCGATGATGATCCGCATGTCCCTGGACGACGGCGTCGCCGAGGTGGTGCTCGACGCCCCCGGCCGGCTCAACGCCCTCGACGAGTCCGGGCTCGACGAGCTCGACGACGCGCTCACCGGTGCCGCGGCGGAGGGCGCGCGGGCGCTGCTGCTGCGCGGTGAGGGCAAGGCGTTCTGCGCGGGCCGCGACATCGCCGGCGTGGACCCAACGACCGACGACGTGCTCGGGTTCCTCGCGGGGCGGGTGGAACCCGTGCTGCGCCGCCTCGCGCACTTCCCCGCGCCCACGTTCGCCGTCGGACACGGGGCCTGCCTGGGGGTGGGGCTCGGGCTGCTCATCGCGGCCGACGTGGTCTACCTGGCCGACGACGCGAAGGTGGGCTCGCCGTTCGGCCGGCTCGGCGCGGTGCTCGACTCCGGCGGTCACGCCTTGTTCGTGGAGCGGTTGGGCGCGCATCGTGCGCTGGACCTGATCTACACGGGTGACCTGCTCAGCGGTGCGGAGGCCGTGCGGTCGGGTCTGTTCTCACGGAGCTTCCCGGCGGACGAGGTGGTCGCCGCGACACGCGAGGCGGCGCGACGAGCGGCGTCGGGCCCGACGACGGCCTTCACCACGAGCAAGGAGATCGTCGCGGAGATCCGGGACGGGCGGATCGGGCTCTGGGCGGCGATGGAGCGGGAGAACCAGGGGCAGGCGGCCCTGCGGGACACCGCCGACTACGTCGAGGGGTTCGCGGCGTTCCAGGAGAAGCGGAGGCCGGAGTTCCGCGGGAGGTAGGTGGGGTGCGGGCGACCGGTCACTGAGAGCGGCGCCGGCGGCGTCGGAGGTGGCGGATGACGAAGAATGCCGACACCGCGAGGGCGACTCCTCCCACGACGGCGGCGACGGGGATCGGCTCGACTCGTGGCCGGAGCGCGATCGGCTTGCTGAACTGCAGTTGGCCCCAGCCGGACTCGGCGGCGAGCCGGCGCAGGGTGCGGTCCGGGTTCACCACGAAGGCGTGACCGACGGCGCCCAGCATCGGGGCGTCGGTGATGGAGTCGGAATAGGCGTAGCTCTGCGCGAGGTCGTAGCCCTCGCGGGCGGCGAGCTCGCGGATGCTCGACGCCTTGTTCTCACCGTAGTTGTAGTAGTCGATCTCGCCGGTGTAGTGGTCGTCGACCACCTCCATGTGGGTGGCCAGGACGTGGTCGGCGCCGAGCGCCGCGGCGATCGGCTCCACCAGCTCGGAGCCCGAGGCGGAGACGACGACGACGTCGTGCCCGAGGTCATGGTGATCCTCGATGAGCTGGACCGCCTCCGCGTACACGTACGGGTCGATGTGCTCGTGGACCGTCTCGGCCACGATCTCGCGGACCTTGCGCACGTCCCAGCCTCGCGCGAGCGCGCTGAGGTGGGCGCGCATCCGCTCCGTCTGGTCCTCGTCCGCGTTGCCGACGAGGAACAGGAAGTGCGCGTACGCGCTGCGCAGCACGTCGGCGCGGCTGATGAGCCCGCCGGCGATGAACGGCTTCGAGAACGCCTGGGACGAACTCGTGGCGATGATCGTCTTGTCCAGGTCGAAGAACGCCGCGGTGCTGTCCGTGGGGAAGCCTGGCAGGACGTTCAGGGACTCCTCGTCGGTCACCGTTCGAGCCTAGCGGGCCTGTCCGATCTGACCGATGTCCGCGAGCGGAAGGCACGAATATTTCACCCGCTCGCGACGATCCGTGGCCGGGCGCGGCGCGATCGGAAGTGCCGTCGTGCCGGTGTCACAAGGGCGCGACGCCGACCACAGGAGGGTGCATCCCCGGTTTGTCGACAGGCAGCGCCGGAAGGCGGCCCGGGGCGGCCGAGGGCGAGGAAGGCTGGTCGTCACGCGCCGGGCGACGGCGGTGAGGCAACGGCCGGGGTGCCCGGCGGACAGGGGGACCGACATGGGGCCGAACGGACGGGTGATCGCCGTGACCGGGGCGAGCGGAGGTGTGGGAGCCACCGTGGTCGCCGCCGCGGCCGCGCTCGGGATGGCCGGGCGAGGTGAGGCGACGGTGCTCGTCGACCTCGACACCGCGGCGCCCGGCGTCGAGATCCTGCTCGGCATCGAGGAGGCCCGGGGCGTGCGGTGGCCCGAGCTGTCCACCGCACGGGGCGAGGTCGACGGAGACGCCCTGGCCGCCGCACTGCCCTCCTGGCGTGGCGTCCCGGTGGTCAGCGGACGGCGGCGGTCCGGACCGCCGTCGGAGGACGTCGTGCTCGACGTGTGCGCCGGGATCGTGCGATCGGGCCGCACCGTGGTGCTCGATCTGCCGCGACCGAGCTCCTGGACCGGCCCGGTGCGCGCACTGCTGCAGGGATGCGATGTGGCGGTGCTCGTGACGCCGCTGACCTTCCCCGGCGCCGCGGGCGCCGAACTGGTGCGGGACCAGCTCGTCGCGGCCGGTGCGCGCGATGTGCGCGTCGTGGTGCGTGGGCCCGCGCCCGGACAGGTCGACCCGGATGCGCTCGGGGCGGCCCTCGGGCTGTCCGTGGACGGCGTCCTGGAGCGCGACCGGTCCCTGCCCGGGGCGGTCGAGCGGGGTGACGGGCTGCCGACCGGTCGCCGGAACGCCGTGGCACGCCTCGCGGCGGACCTGGGAGCGGCGCTGTGACGGCCGGTGCGCTCGACCCGGAGCTGCTGGACGACGTGCGGGCACGAGTGGTGCGAGGCGGTGTCGACTCCTCCGGCGCGGTCCGGGAGGCCGTGCGGGACAGCGGGCGGGTGCTGGGCTCCACCGCGCTGAAGGTGCTGGAGCGGGCGGCGCGGGCCGAACTGCTCGGCGCCGGCCCGCTGCAGGAGTTGCTCGACGGACCGGAGGTCACCGACGTGCTGGTCAACGGGCCCGACGACGTCTGGGTGGATCAGGGGCGGGGTCTCGAACGCGTCCCGGTGGCCCTGGGCGGGGACGCGGACGTGCGGGCCCTCGCCGTGCGGCTGGCGGCGATCGGCGGGCAGCGCCTGGACGACGCCCAGCCCAGCGTCGACGCACGCCTGCCGGACGGGACCCGGCTGCACGCCGTCCTGGCGCCCCTCGCGCCGGCCGGGGCCGCGATCTCGCTCCGTGTGCTGCGCACCCGGGCATTCACGCTCGACGAACTCGTGGCGAGCGGGGCCTTGCCGGCGGACTGGACCGGGCTGCTCCGTGCCCTGGTGGAGCGCCGCGCGAACATCCTGATCAGCGGGGGTACGGGAACGGGGAAGACGACGTTGCTCGCCGCTCTGCTCTCTCTGGTGGGCGCCGGGGAGCGGATCGTGACCGTGGAGGAGGCGCGCGAGCTCGCGCCCCACCACCCGCACGTGATGCCCCTCGCCGCGCGGCGCGCCAACGTCGAGGGCGCCGGTGGCGTCACCCTCGCCGACCTGGTCCGGGACGCCCTGCGGATGCGGCCCGACCGGATCGTGCTGGGCGAGTGCCGCGGCGCCGAGGTGCGTGAGGTGCTGCTGGCGATGAACACCGGGCACGACGGCGGCCTCGCGACGCTGCACGCCAACGCCGTCGCGGTGGTCCCGGCGCGGCTGGAGGCGCTCGCGGCGCTGGCCGGGATGCCGCGGGAAGCGGTGGCGGCACAGGCGGCCGGGGCGCTCGACGTCGTCCTCCACCTGCGGCGCGAGCGTGGCGTGCGATTCCTCGCGGAGGTCGGGGTGGTGGGCCGGGACGGGCGTGGCGAGCTCGTGGTGCGACCCGCGGCCTGGTGGGGCGGCCACGGTGCCTTCGAGGTGGATCCGCCCGTGTGGCGGGAGCTGACCGGGCGGTTCGGGCCGTGGTGAGCGTCGAACCGGGCGAGGGCGACATCCCGGTTCTTGTCGTCGGGGTCCTCGTCGCGGCGGCTGTGCACCTCGCCCTGGCGCCGGGCGGGCGCCGGGTGAGCGAACTGGGGATCAAGGCCCGGCCCGGTCCTGGCATGGTCCCAGACGGTCCCGATCCGGATTCTCGGTACGCGGGGCGTCCCGCGACGGCGGACGGAGCGCAAGGCGGGGCGGACGTGCGCGAGAGAGGGCGTGGCGGGGGGCGCGGTCGGCGCACCGGGCGCTCGGCGCGTGGGGTGCGGGGGCGGGGCGTCCCGGTGCGCGTGACCGTGCTGCAGGTGGTCGCGCTGCTGCGGGCGGGTGCCTCACCGGGGGCGGCGTGGTCACGGGCCGCCGGAGTCCCGGTGGACCTGTCGGGCGTGCCCGACGGCGACGCTCTGCGGCTCCTGCTCGGGCCGGAGAGCGCTCGGGCGGTCGTGGCGGCGACCCGGCTCGCACTCGACGTCGGGGCCCCACTGGGCCAGGTGCTGGAATCGGTGGCGGACTCGCTCGTGCGGGACGCGGAGGCGCGGGCCGAACGCGATGCGGCGCTCGCCGGACCACGCGCGACCGCTCGCGTCATTCTCTGCCTGCCCGCGGCCGGAGCGGGTCTCGGGTGGCTGCTCGGCGCCGACACGATCGGTGTGGCGACGGACGGCGGCCTCGGCAGCGTCGCCATGGCCCTCGGCGTGACGTTCCTGCTGGCCGGATGGGCCTGGACCACCCGCCTGGTGGCGCTGGCACGGGGCCGGCCACCGGGCGGCGAGGTGGACGCGCAGGTGGTGCTCGACCTGTTGGCGGCGGCTCTCGGTGCGGGGGCCGGGGTTCCGCGGGCGCTCGGTGCGGTGGGGCACGCGGTCGGCGGGCTCAGCGGGGCCACGCTTCGCGGAGCGGCCGACGCGCTGGTGCTCGGTGCGCGATGGGAGCCGGCGTGGGCGGGCGCGCCGGATGCCCTCGTGCCCGTGAGGCGAGCGCTGCGTGGTGCCTGGTTCGACGGGGCGGCACCGGGCGCGGCGCTGCGTGCCGCGGGACAGGAGATCCGCCGGGAGCGGAGCGCGGCGGCGCGAACTGCCGCCGCCCGCCTCGGGGTACGCCTGGTGCTCCCCCTCGGGTGCTGCTACCTGCCCGCGTTCGTGCTGGTCGGGCTGATCCCGGTGCTGTTCGCGCTGGGGATCGACCTGCTCGGTGCCTGACGGATCGTCGGCGTCTCGGGCAGGAAGGAAGACCTCCCGCCGCACGGGGTGGCGGGTGAACGAAGGAGGAGATCACGATGACGGACACGATGGTCACGGAGCGGGCTGTTCCGGCCGAGCAGACCGAGCGGACTGCTCGGGCCGAGACCGAGCCGGCCGAACGGGCCGAGGCGGATGTCCCGGCCGTGCGCGGTGCGGGGCGGGACCCGGGGCGTGACCCCGAGGCGGGGATGGCCACCGCCGAGTACGCGATCGCGACGCTGGGCGCGGTGGGGTTCGCAGGGCTGCTCATGGTCGTCCTCAAGGGCGGTGACGTGAAGTCGATGCTCACGTCGCTGATCACGACGGCACTCTCGGTGGGCTGAGGATGGCCGCGAACCGGGATGCGGAGCGAGGGGTCGTGACGGCCGAGCTCGCCGTCGCGCTTCCCGCCGTCGTGCTGGTCCTGGTCGCGGTGCTCACGCTCGTGGCCGCGTCCGTGGCGCAGATGCGCGCCGTGGACGCGGCCCGGGCGGGGGCCCGGGCGGTCGCGATCGGCGAGGCGGACTCCGACGTCGCTCGGACCGTCGCGCGGGTCGGCGGCGACGACGTGGAACTGTCCATCGACCGCGACGGCGAATGGGTGCGTGTGACGGTGACGAAGCCCGTCGTGAACGGATGGGCCTCCGACGGACCGCTGCGCGCACGCGGGACGGCGACGGCCTGGGTGGAACCGTGAACCGGCGGCCGGCGGAGCGCGGCGCGGGAACCGTCCTGGCCCTCGGGATCATCGGTGCTGTGCTGGTGCTCACCGGCGGGCTCGCCGCGCTCGGTGCCGCGCAGAACGGTCGCGGTGCGGCGCAGTCGGCCGCGGACCTCGGTGCGCTGGCGGGAGCGGCGGCCCTCCGGGGCGGACACGACGCGTGCGCGACGGCGACCGCGGCGGTCGCGCGCAACGGGAGCGAGGCGACCTCGTGCACCGTGCCGGCCGTGGGTGTGGTGCGGGTCGAGGTCCGGCGCGCCGTGGCGCTGACCGGGCGATGGTCCTCGCTCGGCGCCGCCCGGGCGGATGCTCGCGCGGGCCCGCGGTCGGCACGGGTCGGTGCGGGGCAGTTGGGTGCGGGGCAGGTCGCGCCCGGGCCGGCCACGCCCGGCAGGTCCGCGGGCCTGGCGGGCGCGGCCAGGAACCATCGGAACGGCGAGCTCCCGTCGCGTCTCCTGTGCGACCTGTCGTTCGCTCCCGGTCAGGAACTCCGGTGCGACGCCGCCGTGGCGATCGAGAGCCTGAACGTGGCGTTCCGCGCGGCGTTCGGGCGTGACCTGGCGGTGCGCGGTTCGTACCGGTCGTACGCGGCGCAGGTGGCGGTCGCGGCGAGCAAGGGCGCGCTGGCCGCCCCGCCCGGCACGTCGAACCACGGCTGGGGCGAGGCGATCGACCTGGGCGGCGGCATCCAGTACTTCGGGACGGCCGAGCACCGGTGGATGGTCGCGAACGCGGGCGCGTACGGCTGGATCCACCCGTCCTGGGCGGGGCCCGGCGGCTCCAAGCCCGAGGCCTGGCATTGGGAGTACCGCGCGGGATCGTGAACCGGCCGGAAAAACAGAGTGACATGGCACCACTACCAAAAGTAGTATTCCTACTACGAAAAGTATGGAGGGTGTGATGACGGATCAGCAGCCGTCGCGGGAACCGGCGGACGTGGCGATCGACGTCCGCGATCTGCGGATGCGCTACGGAACGAAGGATGTACTGACGGGCGTCTCGTTCACGGCGAGGCGCGGAGAGGTGCTGGCGCTGCTCGGCCCCAACGGGGCCGGCAAGAGCACGACCATCGAGATCCTGGAGGGGTTCCGCACGCGGTCCGCCGGGCAGGTCACGGTGCTGGGGCAGGATCCGGCGCACGGCGACGAGGCATGGCGGGCCCGGCTCGGCGTCGTGCTGCAGTCGTGGCGCGATCACGGCCGGTGGACGGTGCGCGAGCTGCTCGACTACCTCGCCAGGTTCTACGTGCCGTTCTCGACCCCCGAGGTCACGCGGCCGTGGGACGTGCAGGAGCTGCTCCAGGCCGTGGGCCTGACGGAGCACGCGAATCAGAAGGCCAAGGCCCTTTCCGGCGGGCAGCGACGCCGCCTGGACGTGGCGATCGGGATCGTCGGCCGGCCCGAGCTGGTCTTCCTGGACGAGCCGACCGCGGGGTTCGACCCCCACGCCCGTCGCGAGTTCCACGACCTCGTGCACCGGCTGTCGGACTTCGAGAACACGACGATCCTGCTCACGACCCACGATCTCGACGAGGCGGAGAAGCTCGCCGACCGGATCCTGATCCTCGACCAGGGCACGATCGTCGCCGACGGGTCCGCCGACGAGCTCGCGCGCCAGATGGCGACGGGCGCGGAGGTTCGCTGGACCTCGGGCGAGCGGCGTCACGTGCACGCCGTCGAGCAGAGCGACCCCACCGGATTCGTCCGTGACCTGCTCGCCACGGACCCCGAGGTCGCCGAGCTCGAGGTGCGCCGGGCCAGCCTCGAGGACACCTACATGGCGCTGGTGCACCGCGCGGAGACGAGGCGCGGCGCCGCCAGGGACGCGGACGCAGCGGGTTCCGGCGACGCCGACGCGGTGGGCCGGGATGAAGCCGACCGGGACGTGGCGAGTGGTGACGGCCAGGAGAACGATGACGCGGCGGCGCCGGTGCGAAGGGCCGGCGATGCGGTGGTCCAGGACAGCACCGACGGCGAGACCCAGGAGGTGCGCTCATGACGACGGCGACGAACGATGCCCGGTGGGTGGCGGCCCGTGCCGGCCTGCTCCGGGGATGGCTGGAGACCAAGCAGTCCCTGCGGGAGCCGGGGGACGTCCTCTGGTACTTCCTGATGCCCGTGATCTTCGCGATCGTGCTCCTCTTCATGCGCGGCAGCACGGTGCCCGGCACCGACTTCGAACTCGGCGCCATGGTGCTGCCGAGCATCGTCGGTATGTCGATCGCGTTCGGCGGCCTGACCGGTCCGGCGGGCACGATCGCGACGGACCGTGAGGACGGCACGCTGCTGCGGGCCAAGGCCACGCCGAACGGGATGATCGGGTACCTGGTCGGCAAGGTCGTCATGTTCGGCGCGACGACACTGATCAGCATCGTCCTGCTGATCATCCCGGGTGTCACGGTGGCGGGCGACCTGCGTCTCGACGCCCGGACCTGGGTGCTCCTGGTGCTGATCTACGTGCTGGGACTGGTCTCGACGGTCCCGATCGGTGTGGCGCTCGGGTCCCTTTTCAAGAGTGCCTCGCAGACAGGGCTGCTGCTCCTGGGCTCCATGGCGCTGATGATCCCGTCCGGGATCTTCTACCCGATCACGGCCCTCCCCACCTGGCTGCAGTGGGTCGGGCAGGTCTTCCCGTACTACTGGCTCGGTCTGGGAGCGCGGTCGGCGATGCTGCCGCAGGAGATGGCGGCGGTGGAGATCGGCGAGTCGTGGCGAACCCTCGAGATGTTCGGTGTGCTCGGCGCCTGGACCGTCGTAGGCTTCATCATCGCGCCGATCGTGCTGCGCCGGATGGCCCGCCGGGCATCCGGAGCGGCGGTGGCCGAGGCGCGGGATCGTGTCATGGCACAGGGATGGTGAGGAGTGGGCGAGACCACCACCGACGTCGTACACAACCGGATCGCGATGCTCCGGGCCGAGAGGGGAGTCTCACGGCGCGAGCTCGCGGAGGCGCTCGGTGTGCACTACCAGACGGTCGGGTACCTGGAACGGGGGGAGTACAGCCCGTCGCTGTACCTCGCGCTCCGGATCGCCGAGTACTTCGGCGTCGCGGTCGAGGTGGTGTTCTCCACACGGCCGTTCAAGCGGCTCGGGGAATGAGCGGCCCGGCGGCGCGCCCCCTGTGCGCGACGCCGGGAACGAGGTGAGAGGTCATCGGTGATCCCACGGGCCACCGCTTCCGCCGCACCGGGTCTTTCCGGCGGTCCTCGCGACGCCCGGGAACTCCGGGTGTCGCGGGCCCCGGGGGCAGGTGTCGTGAGGACCCCGGGAAGCGCTCGGTCATGCCGGGGTCGGTTCGTCGTCCGGGCCTCCTTGTCGTGGTTCACGAACGGATGTGGGGCATCGGCCCCGGTGAGGCGTCACACCTGGTTCTCGGGTTCCACAGGCCGGTTCAGGACGGCGACGCTGCCGTCGTCGTCGACCCGGAGGCGGCGCGGATCTCCATCGGCGAGATCGAGCGCGGCTTCGAGGAGAACCGGGTGGACGGAGCCCCATCTGGCCGGCAGCCAGTGGTAGGTGCGCAAGGCGTCGAGAACCGGCCCTGGGGGTACGCGTTGCACTGTTATGTCGTCCACGGCGCCATATCATCCCAGGTCAGATGCTGTTTTGCGAACCCGGAGGCGTCGCCTGAAGCTGTTTCACCCCCTGTTGACGCGAAGCTGCCGACGTGTTGTAACGTGACCCTCGATCCCACGGGTGCCCTCGCAAGGGCTGAGATCGGGCTGTCGCGGCCCGGACCGTCGAACCTGACCGGGTAATTCCGGCGTAGGAAGTTGGAGAGTGATGACCACCATCCCTTCGCGCACGCTCACGTACGACGTCGACCCCGAGAGCGGCCTGCAGGTCCCCGTCACCGAGATCACGCTCGCGCCGTCCCCCGACGGCACGCCGAACGCCCCGGTCCGGCTCTACCGGACCGACGGGCCGGCGTGCGATCCGAACCACGGCCTCCCGGCCGCCCGGACCGAATGGATCGGGGAGCGAGGCGACACCGAGGAGTACGAGGGCCGTCCGCTCACGGCAGCCGACGACGGCCGCCGCCGCCGCGCAGCCGAGGACGAATGGCGGGGAACGCAGCGGGCGCCGCGCCGGGCACTTCCCGGACGCACCGTCACCCAGATGCATTACGCCCGTCGTGGCGAGACCACCCCCGAGATGCGGTTCGTCGCACTCCGGGAGGGCTGCGACGTGGAGCTGGTCCGGTCCGAGGTCGCCGCGGGGCGCGCCATCATCCCGAACAACGTCAACCACCCCGAGTCGGAACCGATGATCATCGGCCGGGCCTTCACCGTGAAGGTGAACGCCAACATCGGGAACTCCGCCGTCCACAGCTCCGTCGCGGAGGAGGTGGAGAAGCTCCAGTGGGCGACCCGCTGGGGCGCGGACACCCTGATGGACCTGTCCACCGGCGACGCCATCCACACGACCCGTGAGTGGATCATCCGGAACTCGCCGATCCCGATCGGCACCGTGCCGATCTACCAGGCCCTGGAGAAGGTGAACGGCGACGCGAATGCGCTGACCTGGGAGATCTACCGCGACACGGTGATCGAGCAGTGCGAACAGGGCGTGGACTACATGACCGTGCACGCCGGCGTGCTGCTGCGGTACGTGCCGCTCACGGCGGACCGCGTCACGGGGATCGTGTCGCGCGGCGGCTCGATCATGGCCGGCTGGTGCCTCGCGCACCACCAGGAGAACTTCCTCTACACGCACTTCGACGAGCTGTGCGAGATCTTCGCCGCCTACGACGTCGCGTTCTCCCTCGGCGACGGACTGCGCCCCGGCTCCATCGCGGACGCGAACGACGCCGCCCAGTTCGCCGAGCTCGACACGCTCGCGGAGCTCACCAAGCGGGCCTGGCAGCACGACGTGCAGGTCATGGTCGAGGGCCCCGGGCACGTCCCGCTGCACCTCGTACGGGAGAACGTGGAGCGGCAGCAGGAGCTGTGCGACGGCGCGCCGTTCTACACGCTCGGCCCGCTGGTCACCGACATCGCCCCCGGCTACGACCACATCACCTCGGCGATCGGCGCCACCGAGATCGCCCGGTACGGCACCGCGATGCTCTGCTACGTCACACCCAAGGAGCACCTCGGCCTGCCCAACAAGGACGACGTGCGCACCGGCGTGGTGACCTACAAGATCGCCGCGCACGCCGCCGACATCGCCAAGGGCCACCCCGGCGCGCGCGACCGTGACGACGCCCTGAGCAAGGCTCGGTTCGAGTTCCGCTGGCGCGACCAGTTCGCGCTCTCGCTCGACCCCGAGCTCGCCCAGGAGTACCACGACGAGACGCTGCCGGCCGAGGCCGCCAAGACGGCGCACTTCTGTTCCATGTGCGGGCCGAAGTTCTGCTCCATGAAGATCTCGCAGGACATCCGCGACGAGTTCGGCGGCGCGGCGGAGCAGCAGGCCATCGCCGGGTCGATGCCCGTCACCGAGGAGGAGGCCCGCGCCGGCATGGCCGCCAAGTCCGAAGAGTTCCTCGCCGCGGGGGGCACGGTCTACCTCCCCGACCCGCAGGTCGGCGCCCCGAACTAGCCGCGCGACGGCTGCCTCGGCCAGTGGCCCGCCCGGTCACCCGGGCGTCCCGTCACCGGCCGAGGTCGTGGGCCTCGGCCGTCCGCGACGACGGCGGTCACGCGGACGCGACGGGGGCGGGCGCGTGCGAGATCACCGCGCCCAGCAGCCGCACGGCCGCGGCCTTCTCCAGCGGCGAGTTGTACGACCCACACTTGGGCGACTGCACGCACGCCGGACATCCGTCCGAGCACGGGCACCCGGCGATCGCGTCACGGGTGGCGCGCAGCCAGGTCGCGCCGAGCTCGTAGCCGCGCTCGGCGAAGCCTGCCCCGCCCGGGAACGCGTCGTAGACGAAGACGGTGGCCTGGCCGGTGTCGGCGTGCAGGTCCGTCGAGACCCCGCCGAGATCCCAGCGGTCGCAGGTCGCCAGCAGCGGCAGCATCCCGATCGAGGCGTGCTCGGCCGCGTGCAGGGCGCCGGGCGTCTCCTCGGGCGTCACGCCGGCAGCCCGCAGCACGAAGTCCGGGACCGACCACCACACCGCCGTCGTACCGAGGGTGCGTTCGGGCAGGTCGAGGGCCTCCGTGCCCATGGCCTGCAGGTCCGGCAGCCGACGCCGCTGGAAGCTCACCACCTGGCTCGTCACCTCGACCGGCCCGATCCCCCAGGTGATCGGCCCCCAGTCGCGGGTGACGACCGGCCGGTCCTCGCCGGACTGCTGTTCCGCCCGTGACCCGTCGTCCGCTCCGGCGTCGCCGTGCCCCTGGATCGCCACCTCCATCACCTCGCGCGACCACGTCCCGTAGTCGACGTCGTGCCGGACGACGACGGCGGTGTGGTCGGTGAGGTCCAGGTGCCTCACCACGTAGGTCACGCCCTGGTGGACGTAGACGGCGCCGTCGTGCACCTGGCCGTCCGCCGACGGCGCGTCGACCGTGCCGAGCAGGCGCCCCGAGCCCGCCTCGACGACGCGCACCGGCACCCCGCCCGACCCCCGCAGGTCCGTGAGGCCGGCCGCCGACTGCGCGTGCGTCCAGTACCAGCCCGACGCCCGGCGTCGTAGCGCACCGCGCGCGACCAGTACCTCCAGGATGTGGCGCACATGCTCGGGCGCGCCGAACCGTGCCAGGTCGGCGGTCCGCAGTGGCAGCTCCTGCGCGGCCACGCACAGGTGCGGGGCCAGGACGTGCGGGTTCTCGGGGTCGAAGACCGTGGCCTCGAGGGGCGCGTCGAAGATCGCCTCGGGGTGGTGGACCAGGTAGGTGTCGAGAGGGTCCTCACGCGCCACGAACGCGACGAGCCCGTCGGCTCCCGCACGCCCGGCCCGCCCCGCCTGCTGCCACAGCGAGGTGCGCGTACCGGGCCAGCCCGCGACGAGGACGGCGTCCAGCCCGGAGATGTCCACCCCGAGCTCGAGCGCATTGGTCGTGGCCAGTCCCAGGATCTCGCCGGTCCGCACGGCACGCTCCAGCTCGCGGCGCTCCTCGGGCAGATACCCGCCGCGGTACGCGGCGATCCGCTCAGAGGGGTGCGCGAGGGTGGACGCGCCGGGCTGGTCCGCCCCTGGCGGTTCTCCCGCACCGGGCGTCTCCGGCGGTGTGCCGGCCTCGGGGCCTGTCGGCACGATCGCGTGCCGCAGGTGATCCCGGGCGCGCTGTGCCACCGACTCCGCGCCCCGGCGACTGCGCGTGAACGCGAGCGTGCGGGCACCGGCGGCGGCGAGGTCGGCGAGGAGGTCGGCGGCCTCGGCGGTGGCGGAGCGCCGGGGATTCTCCGGTGCCCGCGCGGCCGGCGGCGGCGACTCGTGGTCGGGATCGGCGTCCAGCGCCCAGGGGTCGTCCGCGGCGGTCGTGCGGGCCGCGTCGTCCGGCTCGGAAGCGGCGCCCGACCGCGTGAAGCCGTACCCCGCGATCTCGGGCGGCTGCCACAGCGCGAACGTGCGCCGCCCGGCGGGCGAGGTGTCCCGGTCGACGACGGTGACCGCATCGGCCGGTGCACCGATCAGCCGCCCCGCGGCGGCCCCGGGCCCGGCGCTGGTCGCGGAGGCGACGACGAATCGCACTCGGCCGGCCGCGCCCGCGCCGGGCGGGCCGCCGGTCCCGCGGGGATCCCGCCCGTCCGCCGGAACGCGCTCGTCGACGTGGTCGCCGTCCTCGCTTGACGTGGCCGCGGCGGTCGCGCGGCGCGCGGAGGGAACCGCCCCAGGGAACGTCGGGACGGCCGCGTAGTGCTCAGCGAGCCGGCTCAGCCGCCGGAGCACGTGCGACACGTGCGCGCCGAACACGCCGCGGTACGCGTGGCCCTCGTCGACGATCACGTACCGCAGCCCGCGCAGCAGACGTGACCAGCGCCGATGGTTCGGCAGCAGGGCGAAGTGCAGGAAGTCCGGGTTCGTCAGCACCACGTCCGCGTGACTCTGGGCCCACGCTCGTTCCTCGCGTGGTGTGTCACCGTCGCAGGTGGTGACGCGGACGTCGCGGGCGCCGGCGGCGTCGAGCACGCGCCGCAGCGCGTGGAACTGGTCGGCGGCGAGGGCCTTGGTCGGGCTGAGGTAGATCGCGGTGGGCCGCCGGATGTTCGCCGACGACGGCGGTGGCTGGTCGCCGCTCGCCGTCGCGCCCCGTTCGCCGCGGGCGGAGCGGATGTCCGACAGCACCGGCAGCCAGAAGGCGAGCGACTTGCCCGAACCCGTGGATGTGGCGAGCGCCACGTGCCGGCCCCGCCAGGCGGCGTCGGCCGCCTCGGCCTGGTGGACCCACGGCCGGTCGGCCCCCAGCGACCGGTACCCGGCGACGATCTCCCGGTCCGCCCACTCCGGCCAGTCGGCCTGCTCGCCGGCACGTCCGGGAAGCGTCCGGACATGGGTCAGCCGCTCGGCACGGGCCCCGTGCGCGGTGAGCACGCTCAGCAGCGGATGTTCGGCGGACGGCACCAGGAAAGTGTCGCAAAGAAAGCGATCTCCCCGGCTCGACGGTTCGTGGCCGCCGGTCGTCACACCTCGATGGCGGCGGTCACGCTCCCCGGCTCACGCCTCCTCCGGCCAGCGGTGGGCGAGGGCGATGGCCTTGCGGGCGGCGTCCGTGGTTTCCCCGGTGGCGGCGGCCAGGCCCGCGGCGTAGCCGACCGCGTACGTCGTCACCGGGGCGGCCGGGCGCGCGACGGCGTGGGCGGCGTCGCGGGCGAGGTCGAGCACGGCCTTCATGTCGATGGTGCCAGGCTCGAGCCCGAGTTCCGTCTCGAGGGCGTGGATCCAGGTCTTCAGGTCGGTCATGGTCGCTCCTTCGGTGGGGCACCGGGGCGGACGCCGAGGCGTTCGGCATCGTCCCACGTGTCGACGTCTGCCGACAGACTGCCAGGGTCGGGAACTTCCAGCAGGCGGAGGCCGGACAGGAGACGTCGCACGGAGGCGCCCCGACCGGAGGGCCCGCCGCGGCCGAGAGGTTCACCGCGCCCGCGAGGCTCACCAGGGCCAGGGCCAGGGCCAGGGCCAGGGCCAGGGCCGTGACCGGGGCCGGGCTCGAGGGCCGCGAGCCGCCCCCTGAGCGCGTCGGCGCGATAGAGGCCGACGAGCCATTGCGCCCGGCCGCGGGCCACCAGAAGTGCCCCGTCGGCCCCGGGCTCCTCGCTCACCGCGTGGATCAGGTGCGGCACCGCTCCCGCGATCCGCGGCACGTCGACGGCGAGTACCAGCACCCAGGTCGGCGGAGCCGGCTCGCCGAGCGCCGCCAGGCCGGCGGCGATACCGGCCACCGGACCTCCGAAAGGTGGGTCTTCCCGGGTCAGGACGGTCTTCCCGGCGGCGGGGTGGGCGGTGAGCGCCGCCGCCAGGTCGTCGGGGCCCACGACGGCGATCCTGTGCGCACCGGCCGCCGCGTCCAGCGCGAGGTGGAGGAGCGGCACCCCGCCGGACAGCAGGGCCGGCTTGGCAGTGCCGTCGAGCCGCGACGCGCGCCCCCCGGCGAGCACGATCGCGTCGAGAGGGCTGGTGCCGCCCGGACCGGCGTACCCGCCCGTGGCGTTCACAGCGGGATCACCGGCACGGGGTCGCCCGGGTCGACCTTCTCGACGTCGGCGGGGACCACGGCGAGCGCGTCCGCCGCGATGAGCGCGGAGAGGTGGTGCCCGTCGCCGGTGGGTTCCACGCCGTGGGGCAGCACGTGCACCGGCACGACCTGTTCCCGCCCGCGCGGGCTCTTCCACCCGATCGCGGCCGGCCGCAGGTCCGGTGGGGCGCTCGGATGCGCCAGGCCGCGGAGCCGGGCGATCGCGGGCCGCACGAACATGACGAACGAGACGTAGGTGGCCACAGGGGTGCCCGGCACGGCGATCCACGGGACTCCCCGCCAGCGTGCGAGCGCCTGCGGGCGCCCGGGCTTCATTCCCACGGCGGCGAGGTCCACGCCGGACACCGCCCCTGCCCGGCCGCCCGCCCGGTCGGACCCGGTCCCGTCGTCGGCCGGTCCCGCGTTACCGGCCGACAGGACGGCCCGCACGACGTCGGCGGCGCCGGCGGACACGCCCCCGGCGGTGACGATCAGGTCGACCCCGCGCCCGGTCGAGCCGCCTGCGCCGCCCGCGCCGCTCCCGTGGTCCGACGAGCCCGCCGGAGCGACGTGGGCCGTGCCGGGGTCGCGCTCGCGATGGTGACCGACCACCCCGTCGAGCACGGCCCGGAGCGCGTCCGGGTCGTCGGGCACGGGGCCCAGCCGGACGACGTCCGCCCCGGCAGCCCGTACGGCCGCCGCGAGCATGAGTGAGTTCGAGTCGGTGATCTCGCCCGGCCGGGTCGGCATCGGGGACGGCACCAGTTCCGAGCCGGTCGCGACGACCGCCACCCGCGGCCGTCGTCGGACACGAACCACCGGGACGCCGGCCGCGGCGAGCCCGGCGATCACCGGAGCGGTCAGCTCCTCCCCGGCCCGCGCGAGCACGGAACCCGTCACGACGTCCGAGCCCTGCCGGCGGATGTGGTCGCGGGCCTGCCGTGCCAGAGTCACGGTGTTCCCGCGGGGCGTCCCCGCACCGGGACGGGGTTCGGAGGCCGGGTCGAACCGGCCCGTCGACGTGCGCTCCACGGGGACGACGGCGTCCGCGCCCGGCGGGATCGGCGCACCGGTCATGATGCGGGCCGCGGTGCCGGGCGCCAGCTCGCGGGCCGCACCCGCCGCGGCGGGAATGTCCGCGACCACCTGGAGCGTCACCGGATCGCCGGACACGGGCAGGTCGTCGCCCCGGACCGCGTAGCCGTCCATGGCGGAGTGGTCGAACGGCGGGACGGGGCGTGCGGCGTACACGTCCGCGGCGAGCACCGGGACGGCGCGGGACGGCACCGTGCGGTCCGCGGCGGCCAGGCCGCCGGCCGGGGCACCGCCGTCGACGACCTGGGCCGGCGTCACCTCCCAGGAGGACAACGGCGAGACCATCGCGAGCACGCGCTCGACATGGTCGGCGACGGTACGGGGCGTCGGTTCCACGACGCCCACGCTAGCCGTCCGCTGTTCGCCACGGGTTGCGCGGTCCTCACGGTTGACGTGCACCACCTGTGAGCCGGGCGACCCGCCTCCGGCGCGGCCTCACACCGCCCCGCGAGTGCCTGTGCGTTCTTTCTTACGGTTGCTTCACCGGCTCATGACCGGCATGGAAACACCGCCTTCCTACGGTCTTCGTATCCGGTCCGACGTCGGGCCGGTGCCGGGAACCTCGTTCCCGGTTGCCCGACGTCGTCGGGCACCCAGCCATCAGGGAGGCACCACGTGTCCGCACCGACCGCCCGAGAAGACAACCCCACCGCCGACGTCGTGCAGGCGGCGACCACGGCCGATGTGGCCCGGGACGGCGCGGCGACGATCCCCGACGCCGCCCCCGCCCATGCCCTCGAGGCGGCCCGCGCCGCCGGCATCAGCGCCGCGGCCGAGCGACAGCACCACCGCACCGGCCGCTGGATCCAGCACTGGGATCCGGAGGACCCCACCTTCTGGAACGACGGCGGCCGCCGCATCGCCCGCCGCAACCTCCTCATCTCGATCTTCGCCGAGTTCCTCGGCTTCTGCGTCTGGGCCGTCTGGTCCATCGTGGTACCGCAGCTCCCCGCGGCGGGCTTCGCCCTGACCACCGACCAGATGTTCTGGCTCATCGGCCTTCCCGCCCTGGTCGGCGCCACCATGCGCATCCCCTACACGCTCGCCGTCCCCGTGTTCGGCGGCCGCAACTGGACCATCGTCTCCGCGGCCCTCCTGCTCATCCCCTGCACGGGGCTCGCCGTCGTCGTGCAGAATCCCGACGTGTCCTTCGGCGTGCTGCTCGCCGTCGCGGCGCTCGCGGGCTTCGGCGGCGGCAACTTCGCCTCGTCGATGGCGAACATCTCGTTCTTCTACCCGGAGAGGGAGAAGGGCGCGGCGCTCGGCTGGAACGCCGCGGGCGGCAACGTCGGCACGGCGGCCGTGCAGTTCGTGGTTCCGCTCGTGATCGTGACGAGCGCCGGCGTCGCACTGCAGAACGCGGCCTACGTGTTCATCCCGTTCGTCCTGCTGGCGGTCTTCCTGGCCTGGCGGTTCATGGACAACCTCAGCACGGCCAAGGCCGACCCGCGCCAGTTCGCGATCGCGACCCGCAGCAAGCACACGTGGCTCATCAGCTTCATCTACATCGGGACGTTCGGGTCGTTCATCGGGTTCGCCGGCGCGTTCCCGACCCTGATGAACAGCCAGTTCCCCGAGGTCTCCCTGTCGATGGCGTTCATGGGTGCCCTGGTCGGCTCGGTGGCCCGCCCACTGGGCGGGATCCTCGCCGACCGGCTCGGCGGCGTGTCGATCACGCTCGTCTCCTTCGCCGCGATGGCGGCCGGGACCCTGGGCGCGATCTGGTCGCTCGGCACGCACAACTTCCCGGTGTTCTTCGGGTCCTTCATGTTCCTGTTCATCTTCACGGGCGTCGGCAACGGCTCGGTGTACCGCATGATCCCCGCGGTCTTCCGGGTCGCCGGAGGCACCGCGAAGATGGCCGCCGGCTGCATCGGGATCGCGGGCGCCGCCGGCGCGTTCGGCGGCTTCCTGATCCCTCGCGGGTTCGCGGTGTCGACCACCGCGACGGGCTCGCTGGTCCCCGCCTTCTGGCTGTTCATCGCGATGTACGTGCTGATGGCCGCCACCTGCTGGATCGTCTACGGGCGCGGCGAGATGCGCGCCGCGAAGGTCTGACCATGACAGACACCCACTGCCCCTACTGCGCGCTGCAGTGCGGCATGTCCCTGGCGCCGGGCACCGAGCCCGGCGTCGGGGGCACGCCCGGAACCGCGCCGTCCGTGCACGACGGCGGTCCTGGCGCGCACGGCCCGTCGCCCGACGGGGCCGTGCGTCCCCTTCCCCTCACCGTGACACCCCGTGAGTTCCCCACCAATCGCGGAGGACTCTGCCAGAAGGGCTGGACGTCCGCGTCCGTCCTGACCGCGAGCGACCGCATCACGACGCCGCTCGTGCGGCGCTCGCTGCTCCCGGCCCCGACCCAGGAGCCGCCGCCGCGCGACCACGCCATTTCGCGCGACCACGCCATTTCGGCGGATGTTGACGTCAACACCGGCGAAAATGGCGTGGTCGCGCGAAATGGCGTGGTCGGCGGTGGGCGGCCGGAGGCGGGGACCCCTCGGCGGGCGTCGGCAGATGATCCGCTCGTTCCCGTGAGCTGGGACACCGTGCTCGACCTGGTCGCCGGTGAGCTCGCCGCGCTGCGGGCCGAGCACGGCCCGGAGGCGGTGGCCGTGTTCGGCGGCGGTGGCCTCACCAACGAGAAGGCGTACGCGCTCGGCAAGTTCGCGCGCACCGTGCTGCAGACCCCGAACATCGACTACAACGGCCGGTTCTGCATGTCTTCCGCGGCAGCCGCGACGAACCGCGCGCTCGGTGCGGACCGCGGCCTGCCGTTCCCGCTCGCGGACGTCGGTGGCGCCGACGTCGTCCTCCTGCTCGGTTCGAACGTCGCCGAGACGATGCCGCCGGCCGTGCAGCACCTCGGCGGCGCTCGGGAGGCGGGCCGGCGCGGCACGGGCGGGCTCGTCGTCGTCGACCCGCGCGTCTCCGCGACGGCGAGGCTGACCGACGACGGCGCCGGGGTCCACCTGCAGCCGGTGCCCGGCACCGACATGGTGGTGCTCCTCGGCCTCCTGCACGTGCTCCTCGCCGAGGGCCTCGCGGACCGCGAGTACCTGGCCGAGCGTGTCACCGGGTTCGACGACGTGGCTCGTTCGGTCGCGGCCTGGTGGCCCGAGCGGGCCGAGACGGTGTGCGGCGTCCCCGCCGGGGAACTGCGCCGCGTGGCGCGGCTGCTCGCCGTCGCGGCGCCGGCCCACGGCGGACGCGGCGCCTACATCCTGACCGGTCGCGGCGTGGAGCAGTCCGCGCAGGGCACCGCGACCGTGACCGCGGCGATCAACCTGGCGCTCGCCCTCGGCCTCGTGGGCCGTGAGGGCTCGGGATACGGCGCCGTCACCGGCCAGGGCAACGGGCAGGGCGGCCGTGAGCACGGCCAGAAGTCCGACCAGCTCCCGGGCTACCGCAAGATCGACGACCCGGCCGCGCGCGAGTACGTCGCCGGGGTCTGGGGCGTGGTTCCCGAGTCGCTGCCCGGCCCGGGCAAGCCGGCGGTGCAGCTGCTCCAGTCCCTGGGCGCCCGGCCGGCCGCACCGCCCGCAGCGTCGTCCGCCACGCAGCCCGCCGCGTCGTCCGACGACGGCGCCGCGCGCCCCGGCGCCCCGGCGCCCGCTGCCGGGAAGACGGGCACGCGCCCCCGCGCGCTCCTGGTGCACGGTTCGAACCTGCTGGTCAGCGCCCCGAACTCCGACTCGGTCACCGAACGGCTGAAGTCGCTCGATCTCCTGGTGGTCTCCGACTTCGTCCCGTCGGAGACGGCCTTGCTGGCCGACGTGGTCCTCCCCGTGACCCAGTGGGCCGAGGAGGAGGGCACCATGACCTCCCTGGAGGGCAGGGTGATCCGCCGCCGGCGCGCCACCGACCCGCCCGGTGAGACCCGGTCGGAGCTGTGGATCCTCGCCGAACTGGCGCGCCGCCTCGGCACACCGGGCGAGGTCGAGCCGGGCGCGGTGCGGTTCCCCACGGACCCCGCCGAGGTGTTCGACGAGCTCGCGCTCGCGTCGCGGGGCGGCGTCGCCGACTACTCGGGACTGTCCCACGCCCGCCTGGACGCCGACGAGGCGGCGTCCGGTCCCGGCTTCTTCTGGCCCGTCCCGGCGGCACCCGCCGCCGAGACGCCGGAACTCCCTGTGCGCAGCGGCCGTCCCGGCTCGGACGAGACGTCCGGCGAACCACAGGGCCACCCCGGCACGCCCCGGATGTTCCTCGACGGTTTCCCCACGCCCGACGGCCGCGCGCGCATGATCGCCGTCGACCACAACGGGCCCTCCGACGACGTGCGTCCCGGAGCGCCGCTCTACCTCGTCACCGGCCGCGTCCTGCAGCACTACCAGTCCGGCGCGCAGACCCACCGCGTCGCCGAGCTGGAGCGCCTCGTGCCCGAGCCGTACATCGAGATCCACCCGGTGCTCGGCTTCCGCATCGGCGTGCCCGACGGCGCCCGAGCGCGTCTCACCACCGGCCGCGGCTTCGTCGAGGCCACCGCGCGCTGGACCGACGCCGTGCGCCCCGACACGGTCTTCATGCCGTTCCACTGGTCCGGCGTGGGTTCGGTGAACCGCGTGACCACCGACGCCACCGACCCGATCTCGGGGATGCCGGAGTTCAAGGTGTGCGCGGTCGAGATCACGCCCGTGCCGGACGGCGTCCCGCCGGACACCGTGCCGGGCGCGGCGCCCGGCGCCGCCGCACAGTCCCCCACCCGCCCCGAGTCCGCCCCCACACTCGAGGAGGCCCCCGCATGAGTCTGCGAGTCCCGTTGCGGATCGTCGTGATCGGTTTCGGCATGGTCGGCGGCAGGTTCGTCGACGAACTGCTGCGCCGTGACACCGACGACGCGTTCGACGTCACCGTCCTCGGTGCCGAGCCCTACGAGCCCTACAACCGCGTGCTGCTGAGCGACGTCGTCGCCGGCCGCACCGACGTCGCGGCGATCGGGATGCCGATGCCCGACCTGGACCGCGTCGACCTGCGGCGCGGGGTCGGCGCGGTCTCGATCGACCGGGAGGCCCGCGTGGTCGTGGCCGACGACGGCAGCCGGCACCCCTACGACCACGTGGTCCTGGCCACCGGGTCGGAGGCGCGCATCCCTCCGATCCCGGGCCTGGGCGCGGGCGGCGCGTCCGGACTGCCGGCCGGCGTGCACGCCCTGCGCACGCTCGACGACGCCCGCGAGATCGTCGCCGCCACCGTGAACACCCCGCGCGCCGTGGTGGTGGGCGGGGGCGTGCTCGGCGTCGAGGCGGCGTACGGTCTCGCGGCTCGTGGTCTGGAGGTCACCGTCGTCGACGGCTCACCGTCCCTCATGGCACGCCAGCTCGACGGGCCCGCCGGCGAGGTGCTCTCCGCCGGCCTCGCCGCCCGTGGCGTGACGGTTCGCGCCGGGGTGCTGCCGAGCGAGGTGCTCGTGGCCGGCGGCCGCGTGGTCGGCGTCCGGCTCGGGAACGACGACGTCGTCGCCGCCGGCCTCGTCGTGCTGTCCACCGGAACGGTGCCGACCTCGGGGATCGCGCAGGCGGCGGGGCTGACGACGGACCGGGGGATCGTCGTCGGGCACGACCTGACCAGCCCGGACGACCCGGCCGTCTGCGCCCTCGGTGACTGCGCCCAGCCGCCCGAGGGCTCGCGCGGACTCGTCGCCGAGGGGTGGGACCAGGCCCGGCGCCTGGCCGAGCGGTTCGCCGACCAGGCGGCCGCACGTGCCGCGGCCAGCGCACGGGAGGCCGCCGGGCACGGCGGCCCCGCCGACGCCGGCCTCGACCCCGACCGCCCCCGTGAGCACCTCCGCTTCCCCGAGCAGGGCGAGCGCCCGTCGATGGCCGTGCGCCTCGGCACGCTGCTCGGCTCGCAGGCGGTGACGCGAACCCCGTCGGACGCGGGGATCGAGACCCGCGGGACCGACGTGGTCAAGGTCAAGGCGGGCGACCTGAGCGTCGTCAGCATGGGGGCGGCCGGTCTCGGCCGCTCGCCCCGGCCCGGCGAGCGCGCGGTGCGCCTCGCCGACCCGGCCGCGGGCAGGTTCGTCGAGGCCGTGGTGGCCGACGGCGTCCTCGTGGGCGCCACGTGCGTGGGCGACCCCCGGGTCGCGGCGGACCTCACCGCCGCCTACACGCGGCGCACCCCCGTGCCCGCCGACCCGGCGTTCCTGCTGCTCACCCCGATCATGCCGACCGCGGCCCCGGTCGACTCGCCGGAACACATGCCGGACGACGCCGTGGTGTGCCGGTGCAACGGCGTCACCAAGGGGGAGATCGCCGACTGCTGCGCCGACGGCAAGGACTCCCTGGAGGAGATCGCCGCGGAGACCCGCGCGACCACCGGCTGCGGCTCCTGCAAGGAGGCCGTCTGCGGGATCGCGGCCTGGGTGAGGTCGGCGACACCGGTCCTGGACGCCGACCAGGAGGAAGCGCAGGTGCCCGCATGACGAACGACTCACACGCCGGCTCCGGGCCGCGTGAGGAAGATGTTCCCGCCGTGCAACCGCCGTTGCACGGTGCCGAAAAGGTGCCCGCCTACGGTCAAGGCATGGTCAATTCATCGGTGCCCGAATCCGCGGGCGACACCCAGCGCGAAGCCGCCCGCGGCGACGACACGCGACGCGTCGTCGTCGTGGGCGGAGGCATGGTCGCGCAGCGCTTCGTCGAGGCGTTGCGCTCCCGCGACACCGACGGCCGCTACTCCGTGGAGGTCTTCGCCGAGGAGCCCCGGCCCCCGTACGACCGCGTCGGCCTGAGCCGCTGGTTCACCGAGGGGCCCGAGGCCCTCGGGCTCGGCGAGCCCGAGCTGTGGGACGACCCGCTCGTCACCCTGTACCGGGACCGCAAGATCACGGCGATCGACCGTGAGCGGAAGACCGTCACCGACCGCCTCGACCGCGTGCACCCCTACGACCACCTGGTGCTGGCCACCGGCTCCTACCCGTTCGTGCCGCCCATCCCGGGTGCGGACCTGCCCGGCGTGTTCGTGTACCGCACCATCGACGACCTGGCGGCCCTGCGCGGCTGGGTGGAGCGGAAGCGCGAGGACAACCCGAGCAAGCCGATCCGTGGTGCCGTCGTCGGCGGCGGCCTGCTCGGCCTGGAGGCGGCGGGCGCGCTCAAGGCACTCGACGCGCACGCCACGGTCATCGAGTTCGGCACGCACCTGATGGGCGTGCAGATCGACCTGGGCGGCGGCGAGGCCCTCAAGCGGCTCATCAACGACAAGGGCATCGCCGTCCGCACCGACACCGCCACCAAGGAGCTCAAGCCCCACAAGCGCACCGGCCACGTCGGGCGCATGGAGTTCGCCGACGGCGGCCGGCTCGACACCGACATCGTCGTCGTCGCCACGGGCGTGCGCCCCCGCGACGAGCTGGCGCGGGAGGCCGGCCTGGAGATGGGGGAGCGCGGCGGCGCCGCCGTCGACCTCTCCTGCGCCACCAGCGATCCGGACGTGTCCGCGATCGGTGAGGTGGCCTGCATCGAGGGCCGCTGCATCGGCCTCGTCGCGCCGGGCTACACCATGGCGGAGATCGTCGTCGACCGCCTGCTGGGCGGCGACGCGACCTTCCCCGGCGCCGACACCGCCACCAAGCTCAAGCTGTCCGGCGTCGACGTCGCCTCGTTCGGCGACGCGCACGGGAAGTCGGACGGCTGCGTCGAGGTCGTCTGGGCCGACCAGGTGGCCGGCATCTACAAGAAGCTCGTGCTGTCCGACGACGCCCGCACCCTCCTGGGCGGCGTGTTCGTCGGAGACGCCGGCCCCTACGCGATGCTGCGGCCCATGCTCGGCGCCCAGCTCCCCGAGGGGGACCCGAGCGCCTTCATTCTCCCCGAGGGCGGTAACGGCGCCGCCCTCGGTGGGCTCGAACTCCCGGACGACGCCGCCGTCTGCTCCTGCAACAACGTGTCGGCCGGCGAGATCCGCGCCGCCGTGACGGAGCACGGCTGCACCGACATCCCGGGCGTCAAGGCCTGCACCAAGGCGGCCACCACCTGCGGTGCCTGCCTCCCGGTGGTCAAGAAGCTGACCAACGCCGAGCTGGAGAAGGCCGGGATCGAGGTCAGCAACGCGCTGTGCGAGCACTTCGAGCTGACGCGCGCCCAGTTGTTCGACGCCGTCCGCGTGGCCGACCTGCACACGTTCAGCGAGATCATCGGCCGGTTCGGGCGCGCGCCCGAGGACGCCGCGAGCCCCGGCCGCGGCTGCGACATCTGCAAGCCCGTCGTCGCCTCCATCCTCGCGAGCCAGGGCAACGGCCACATCCTCGCGGGCGAGCAGGCCGCACTGCAGGACACCAACGACCACATGCTGGCCAACATGCAGAAGGACGGCACCTACTCGGTGGTGCCGCGCATGCCCGGCGGCGAGGTCACGCCGGAGGGGCTCATCGTCGTCGGCGAGGTCGCGCGGGACTTCGGCCTGTACACGAAGATCACGGGCGGCCAGCGGGTCGACATGTTCGGCGCGCGCGTCGAGCAGCTGCCCGACATCTGGCGCCGCCTCGTGGACGCCGGCTTCGAGTCCGGCCACGCCTACGGCAAGTCGCTGCGCACCGTGAAGTCCTGCGTGGGCTCCACCTGGTGCCGGTACGGCGTGCAGGACTCCGTGGGCATGGCGGTCGAGCTCGAGCTGCGGTACCGCGGCCTGCGCGCCCCGCACAAGCTCAAGATGGGCGTGTCGGGGTGCGCCCGCGAGTGCGCCGAGGCCCAGAGCAAGGACGTCGGCGTGATCGCCACGGACAAGGGCTGGAACCTCTACGTGGCGGGCAACGGCGGGCAGCGCCCCGCGCACGCCAAGCTGCTGGCGGAGGACCTCACCCGGGAGGAACTGCTGACCACCGTCGACCGCTTCCTCATGTACTACATCCGCACCGGTGACCGCCTGCAGCGCACCGCCCCGTGGATGGACGAGGTCGAAGGCGGCCTCGACGGCGTGCGCCAGGTCGTCATGGAGGACTCCCTCGGCATCTGCGCCGACCTCGACGCCGCCATGGCCGACCACGTCGCCAACTACGAGGACGAGTGGAAGGCCGTGCTCGACGACCCCGAGAAGCTGCGTCGCTTCACCTCGTTCGTCAACGCCCCGAAGGAGGCGGACCCGAACCTCGCGTACGTCTCCGAGCGTGGCCAGCATCGCCCCGCCACCGACGACGAACGCGCGGCGGCCGACTCCGGCGCGGAGGACGCGCCGGTCCTGATCTCGGGTCCCCACCTGGAGGTGCGCTCATGACCGTGTCGGAACGCGAGCCGGAACGCGACGAGTCCCGGGCCGGGGCGGCACCCGGCGGTGCCGTGGCGCTCGCCGAGGTTGCCGGAGGAGGCGAGGGCGCGGACGTGTCCGGTGACGTCGTCTGGCACGCCGTGTGCCCGGTGGACGACCTGATGCCCGAGCGCGGCGTCGCCGCGCTGCTCGACGGCGTGCAGGTCGCCGTCTTCCTGCTCGCCGAGCCGTACGAGGGCGTCCGGGTGCGCGCGGTGCAGAACCTCGACCCGTTCTCCGGGGCCTACGTCCTGTCCCGCGGGATCGTCGGCACCCGGGGTGGCCTGCCGACGGTGGCGTCGCCCATCTACAAGCAGGTGTTCTCCCTGGTCTCCGGGGAGTGCCTGGTGATGGCCGACAAGGAACCGAAGGCGGGTCTCGCGGCCGGCCTGATCGCCTACCCGGCCCGGGTCGTCGACGGCGTCGTCCAGGTGGGAGTACCGGCGTGACAGGCACGACGACGCCGGAGCCGGGCGGAGCGGCGGGCCTGCCCGGCCCCGCGCGCCCGGCTCCGGGGCGGGTCACCCTCGTGGGCGGCGGGCCCGGCGCCGTCGACCTGCTCACGCTGCGGGCGTGGCGTGCCCTCCAGAGCGCGGACGTCGTCGTCGCCGACCGGCTCGGCGCCGTCGGGGTGCTCGACGACCTGCCCGCCACCACCGACGTCGTCCATGTGGGCAAGACGTCCGGGCACCATCCGGTGCCGCAGGAGGAGATCAACCGCATCATCGTCGCGCGGGCCCTGGCCGGCGCGTACGTCGTGCGCCTCAAGGGCGGCGACCCGTTCCTCTTCGGGCGGGGCGGCGAGGAGATGATCGCCTGCCGGGAGGCGGGGATCGAGGTCGACGTCGTCCCCGGGATCACCTCGGCGGTGAGCGTCCCGGAGCTCGCGGGCATCCCCGTCACCCACCGCGGGACGGCGCACGGCGTGCACATCACGTCCGGGCACGGCGGGCTCGACGCGGCCGCCGTCGCCGTGGTCCGCGAGAACACGGCTACGCTGGTGATACTCATGGGAGTCTCGTCGCTGAGCATCATCGTGCAGCAGGCGCTGCGTGCCGGGACCGACCCGGCCACTCCCGTGGCGATCGTGGAGAACGGCTCCACGCCCGCCCAGCGTGTCACGCGGACCCGCCTCGACGAGGCGGCCGCCGTCGGCGCTGCGGAGGGTGTGGTGGCCCCCGCCGTCATCGTCATCGGTGGCGTGGCGGCGGACGGACTGCTCGGGGGCGCGCGTGACGAGCGACTGGCAGGTGCCGGTGTCTGAGGCCACCGCGGGTGTGGCCACACCCCGCCCTGCCCTGGGGCAGGTCATGGCGGGGTGCACGGTGCTCGTCACGGCCGAGCGCCGGGCCTCCGAGCTCGCTGCGGCGCTGGAGCGCCGCGGCGCCGAGATCCGCCACGCGCCCGCGCTGAGCATGATCCCGCACATCGACGACCAGACGCTGCTCGCCGCGACGCGCGCGATCATCGCCGATCCGCCGGACGTCGTGGTGGTCACCACCGGGATCGGGTTCCGCGCCTGGTTCGAGGCGGCCGACGCGCACGGGCTGGCCGAGCCGCTCACGGAGATGCTCAGCGGTGTGCGGATCGTGGCCCGCGGGCCGAAGGCGCGCGGCGCGATCCAGGCCTCCGGGCTGCACGCCGACTGGGTCGCGGAGTCGGAGACCTCCGCCGAGGTGGCGGAGGTGCTGCTGAGCGAGGGCGTGTCCGGGCTGCGGATCGCGATCCAGCACCACGGCGCGGGCGCCGACGGGCTGGACGACGTGTTCGAGAAGGCCGGGGCGCAGGTCGCGAGCCTCATCGTGTATCGCTGGGGCCCGGCGCCGGATCCGGACGCGGTCCTCGCCTCGGCGGACGCGGCCGCCGTGGGGGAGATCGACGCCGTCGTGTTCACCTCGGCGCCGGGCTCGGAGGCGTGGATACGGGCCGTCGAGGACGCGGGCGTGCTGTCCGCCGTGCGGGAACGCGTCGAGGCGGACCTGCTGGTCATGGCCGCGGTCGGGCCGATCACCGCGAAGCCGCTCGAGGACCGCGGCGTGCGGACGCTGCAGCCCGAGCGGGGGCGCCTGGGCGCCCTGGTGCGGACGCTGGTGGGGCATTACGAGCAGATCGAGTCGGTGGCCCTGGCGACGGTCGCGGGACCGCTGCAGATCCGGGCGCGCGTGGCGGTGCTGGACGGGCACGTCCTGCCGCTGTCGCCGACGGGGGTCGAGGTGCTGCGGCTGCTCGCCGCCGCCGGGGGCGACGTCGTGTCCCGGGACCAGGTGCTGACCGCGCTGCCGGGCGTGTCCACGGACCCGCACGCGGCCGAGGTGGCCATCGCCCGCCTGCGCGAGACGGCGGGCAGGAACCTGATCCGGACCGTCGTGAAGCGCGGCTACCGCATCGAACTGGCCTGACGTACCCGGTCGCCGGAGCGGCGACGGGCCGACGCCCCGGAACCGTTGGGGCAGGGCGAGTGTCTTCACATTTTCTTCACTTGTGGGCTGTATCAGGACGCTGGGGGGAAGCTCTGAGTCAGGTGAGATTGATTTCGCGGGCGACACGCGCAATGCGGAAGAATCTCTCGGTTACCCCCAACCATCGGGGGTGCTCGTTCGTGACGACCTGACATGAGAACCCTCAGGAGGCCCCGGTGCCACAGTGGGACAAGGAGCTGGCCGACCTCATGATGCATCGAGGGGCCGCTCTGAACGGCTATGCCTACCTGCTGTGCGGTGACCGGCACCAGGCCGAGGACCTGGTCCAGGAGGCGCTGGTCCGTACCTTCTCCCGGTTCCGGCGGCCCGCCGTGCCGCGCGTGGCCGACGCGGACGGTCACCCGTTCGCCGACGACGCGCACGGCACCGGATTCGACCCGGCGATGGGCATCGAGCGCTACGTGAAGCGCGCGATGACCAACATCTACGTCGACGGCTTCCGTCGGCGCTCCCGGTGGTTCGGCATCCAGCACCTCCTCGCCGACGACGGCCGCGCGCGCAGCCCGGAGCACGCGGCGGCCGCCAAGGCGGACATCGAGGCGGCGCTGGGGCGGCTCTCGCCGAGGCAGCGTGCGGTGGTGGTGCTGCGGCACTTCGAGGACATGACGGTGCCGCAGATCTCGACCACCCTGGGCATCGCGCAGGGTACTGTGAAGCGCCACTTGTCGGACGCCATGTCAGCGCTTCAGAACGTCATGGACGTGCAGCCGGGAGGAAGCCTGTGACCAACGCAGACCACCCGCCCGAAGGAGAGCATCCGGGGGCGGGGGCCGGTCTTGCCGCCGCACTCGAGGAGATGTCCCGGAGGGGCGCAGCGATGGCACCGCCCCATGAGGACGCCTATGCGGCGGTGCGCGGCCGGGTCCGCACCCGCAGGGTGGCCAAGGCCGCCGGGGCCGGGATGATGTCCGTGGCCGCGGTGACGCTCGTGGCCACCGGCGCGCTGTACGACCCGCCCCACGACCTGGGTTACGCGCCAGGTGTCGCGGGGTTCACCACCGCTCCCGAGGTGCTCGGGCTGGGCGCGCACGGCGAGGCCGATCTGATGCTCGGATTCCAGCCGCCCGGCTGGGAGGGCAGCCCGATCGCCTGCGGCGACCGCCTGCCGGCGCGGTTCCTCCCCGGCGCGGGCGAGGGTCCCGCCGACGCCGCGCCGGTGGACGCCGACGCCTCCCCCGACGCATACGGTCTGCGCATCACCGACGTGCGGCGGAACACGCTGGCCGTCACCCGCGTCGCGAGGTCGTTGCCGGACGACGTGCTGGCGGGCCCTCTCTCCTACGTCTGGACCCAGGACGGCCGGGTCGTGTCGCTCCCGGTCGACGCCGTGCAGGACGCGACCGTGGGCGTCGAGGACTTCACCCAGTACGACACGCCGTCCACCCGGTCCGCCTGCCTGGGCCACGACGGTTCGGACGAGGAGGTGAGCGGGCCGACGGCGGAGCCGCCCGAGCTGCCGGCCGGCACCTACGAGGTGCGCGCGTACCAGTACCTCGTCCCGACGGGCGTGTCGGATGCGGGTGCCGTGGACCGCGCCGTCGAGGACCCGTCGTCGTGGAGCGCCGCCGTGACGATCACGCTCACCGAGGACGGAGTGCTGCTCCCGGCCGGGTGACCTCCCCGTGTCCCGGCGGGTCCGGCGCCTACCTGTCGCCGAACCGCGAGACGTCGGTCAGCTCCTCCTCGGCGTAGTCCCACCGCCGTGACCTCGGAACGTGGGCGGTCAGCTTCGGCCGGCCGATCCACCAGCCCGTGTCACCGTCGCATCGCGGTTTCCGGTCGGCGGGCTCGCCCTGTGCGATCCAGTGGTAGCGGCGGGTCTCCTCGACCCACGTCAGCACCGTCGCCTTGCCGCACATCATGCACGCGGCGTGCTCACCCCGGAACGACCGCTCTCCCGGCGGGATGTCGCCGGCCGCGCCGTCGGCGTGCGGAGGGGCCGTGTCGTCGTCCCGGTGGCCCTGCGGAGTCATGGGGTACCACCGCGCGGCCATCGGCACACGAAGTGGTGCCGCGGGGCGAGGCGGACGGCCGGGATGCGCACCACGGAGTGCGTGTCACCGGTGTTGACCTGCGTGCAGACCGAGCGCATGCCTGTGGATGCTAGTTTCGCCGGCGGCGTGGCGCACGGAACTTTCTCAATGTTTCTCGTCGGTTCGCCGGGCGGCGACCTGCTGTGCGGCCCGGCGCAGTACCGCACGCGCTCGCTCGCCGTGCACGGCGGCGCTCTCCAGCGCCTCGAAGGCGGTGGCGTACGCCTCGATCTCGGCGGCCTGGGTGAGCTGCAGGAGCGCGGAGACCGTCTCGACGACGACCTGCCGGTCGTCGTAGATCCCGAAGGGGTGCTTCGGCGTCACGATCAGCGGCTGGTCGAACGGGATGATGCCGAAGCGGACGTTCGGCAGCTTCGTGGCCTCGCGGAGCCGGTCGATCTGGCCGAGCATCGCGTCCGGAGGGCAGAGGTTGTAGAGCAGGACCGCCTCGGTGACGACGATCCGGAACTGCTTCGACGGGTTGCGCAGCACATCCTGCCGGCGCATCCGTGCCGCGACGGCCTCCGCCAGATCCGTCCTCCCCCAGGCCCTGCTCACCCGCTCCAGGATCGCGCCCGCGTACTCGGGCGTCTGCAGCAGGCCGGGCACGATGCCCGACTCGTACCCGCGGAAGAGGCGTGTCTCCTCCTCGCGCCGCGCGACCGCGTTCTGCGTCGACGCCATGCCGCCGCGCAGCACGCGTTCCCATTCCTGATGGCGCGTCTGGAGCGTGTGCAGTTCCGCCAGGAGTGACTCGACCTGGTCGGCGCTGTTCGTGGCCACGCACCACGCACGGACGTCGTCATCCGTCGGCGGCTGGTGCGCGTTCTCGATCTTGGAGACCTTCGACCGCGCCCACGCCAGGGACTCGGCGAGCTGCTGCCCGGTCATCCCAGCAGCTCGCCGGAGGTCGCGCAGACGTGCACCCAATGCGGTGCGTCCCTCGCGGATGCGAGGGCTCAGCGCGGTGGTGCGCGGCACGGGCATCTCTCTTCTATCCGGCAAGAAATGACATTACCGAAGACAAGGTATCCGATGCCCGAGCAGGGGATGAACCACACTAAAGGCTGGCGACCCGCTGGTATCTTCTCGCCCACATCACCAGCACCTCTTCTGGTACCTCAATGATGTCCTCATGCTCCGGTACGTCGCCCACCTCCTGGCGCACCTGGGCATCTCTCACCTTCCAGCCCTGGACGATGTACGTCGCCCGGTCGGTACGGTCCGTCGCGAAGAGCGTCGGGGAACCGTCCTGTTCCGAAGCGGGATCCTTCCCGAGAAATCGCACGTGCACGAGCATCCTCCCCTGTTCACTGGCTTTCCAGGGATCATCACAGTGCCACCCCGCACGGACCGCGCATGGGTGTGAAGGGCGAATCCGGCGTCGGTCACCTCGTCTCCGCGCCACCCCGCACCACCCACCTCCGAACGCCGGGACAACGATCCCCGGCCCCCGCGCGTCATGATCAATGTGTCCGGCCGGACGGGCCGGAGGAACCACGGAGGTGACGCATCGTGGCGTGGGAGGACGAGCTCGGCGAGCTGATGGCCACGCGCGGCAACGCGCTGGTCCGCTATGCCTACATGCTCTCCGGCGACCGCGCGCTCGCGGAGGACCTGGTGCAGGACGCACTCGTCAAGGTCTTCTCGCGGCTGCGCGGGCCGGCCGGCCGCGCCCGCCGCCCGGCCGGGAGTACGAAGGGAACGCGCGTGCACACGCTGGACGGCTCGCCGCTCGAGAACGCCGAGGGCTACGTGCGGCGCGCGATCCTCACCCTCTACCTGGACGGCTACCGCAAGCGGCAGCGCTGGTACGACATCAAGCACCTCCTCGCCGACGACGGTGCCGGCCGCGGGGCCGACGCCGCCGCCACCGCCCGGGTCGACGTCATGTCGGCGCTCGCCAGGCTCGGGCCGCGGCAGCGAGCCTGCGTGGTGCTGCGCTACTTCGACGACCTCACCGTCCCGCAGATCGCCGACGCCCTCGGCACCGCGCAGGGGACGGTGAAGCGGTACCTGTCCGACGCCACCGACCACCTGCGGGACCTGCTCCGCCCCGACGATCTCCACCCGGCCGAAGGGAGGGCCGCCCGATGAACAGCAACCTGCCCGAACGCGACGACGCGGACTTCCTTTCCGGCGCACTGCGGGGCGCGGCGGACGCGATGCCCGGAGGCGAGGCGAAGGAGATGCACCTGCAGTTCGGCGTCGTCCGCGATCGCGTCCACCGGCGCCGCGCCACCAAGATCGGCGGGATCGGGGTGACGGCGCTCGCCGTCACCGGCGGGCTCGCGGTGGGTGCCGCGCAGTTGTCGATGTTCGACGACGAGGCCCTGCTCCCCGCGAACCCCTCGCCGTCGGACAGCACGGTGGAGCCGGGCCCGGTCGCCGAGGACACGGTCCTGAACGGGTACCTGCCCGCCGAGATCTACGAGAACACCGGCCTGTACTGCGGCGCCGGCGCGGAGTCGATCGGCCGGGCGGCCGGCGCCGCGCGGGTCGTGTTCGAGGGACCTCCGTACGCCGCCGGAGAGGGCGACGCCGCGACCGCGTACGTCGGGCTGGAACTCCCGGCGCTCTCGAGGTCCGGCGGGGACGCCCTCGACCTCGAGCCCGCCGCCGTGTGGATCCGGGACGGCAGGATCGTCAGCCTGAGCCGGTACTTCGACCCGGAGCCGCCGCAGGTGACGTACGACGCGTCGGGACTGGCCCGGACCGACATCCGGCTCGACACCGTCAACGCCTGCGATCCTCCGGAGGGCGCCGAGGACGCGGCGTCGGACGAGCCCGTCGTGTACGAGCAGGTGCTCGCGGCGGGTGAGTACCAGGTGGTCCCGGTCCTGTGGACCGACATCACGGCCGGCGCCGCGGACTACGTGACGGGCGAGCCGATGGCGGTCGAGGTCCTGCCGGACGGACGGGTCGCCACGGAGTGAACGGCGACCGGCGGCACGTACCGGGGCTGGCACCTGTCGATCGAGCCCGACGGCACCTGGCGCACCTTCCGATGCGGATAATGTGCGCGTGAGTCCTCAGAATTCGAACCCGCCCCTGCCGCCCTCGATCCCGCCGCGCCAGCCCGCACCGAAGGCAGCCAAGCAGCACGTCGAGGACCTCGGCGCGTTCGTGGCCGCGTCACCGTCGTCGTACCACGCGGCCGCCGAGGTCATGCGCCGCGCCCGGGTCGCGGGCTTCGTGGCGCTGGACGAGAGCGACGCCTGGCAGGTGGTGCCGGGCGGCCGGTACGTCGTGGTCCGCGACGGTTCCGTGATCGCGTTCGCGATCCCGGCCGACGCCGGCCCCGAGGCACCCTTCACGATTCTCGGCGCCCACACCGACTCCCCGGGCTTCAAGCTCAAGCCCAAGCCGACCACGGGCGCGCACGGCTGGTGGCAGGCCGGCGTCGAGGTGTACGGCGGGCCGTTGCTCAACTCGTGGCTCGACCGCGAGCTCGAGCTCGCGGGCAGGGTGGTGACGACCGAGGGCACCGAGCATCTCGTCCGCACGGGGCCGCTGCTCAGGATCCCGCAGCTCGCGATCCACCTCGACCGCGGGGTGAACGACGACGGGCTCAAGCTCCAGGCGCAGCGCCACACCCAGCCGGTCTGGGGGCTGGGCGACCTGTCGGGCGCGGACGTGGTCGCGGAGCTCGCGCCGCAGGCGGTGGACCCGGCCACGATCGCGGGTTACGACATCGTGGTCGCGGACACCCAGCCGCCGCGCACCTTCGGCGCGGGGCAGTCGATGTTCGCCTCGGGCCGCCTGGACAACCTGCTGTCCACCCATGCCGCGCTGACCGCGCTGCTCGCCCGTGTCAACGGCGGGAAGAAGGGGAGGCAGGGTGCGGCGTCGTCCGCCGGCGCCGCCGCCGGGCACGACCGGATCGCCGTGCTCGCCGCCTTCGACCACGAGGAGATCGGCTCCGCGTCGCGGTCGGGCGCGGCCGGCCCGTTCCTGGAGGACGTGCTGGGCCGGATCCACGCCGCTCTCGGCGCGTCGGCGGAGGACCGCGCGCGGTCGTTCGCGGCGTCGCTCCACGTGTCGTCCGACGTCGGGCACGCGGTGCACCCCAACTACCCGGAGCGGCACGATCCGGCGAACCGTCCGGTCGCGGGCGGCGGACCGATCCTGAAGATCAACGCCAACCAGCGTTACGCGACCGACGCGCACGGTGCGGCAGCCTGGAACGCCGCGTGCGTGGCGGCCGGTGTGCCGAGCCAGGAGTTCGTGTCGCACAACGACGTCCCGTGCGGGTCGACCATCGGTCCGATCAGCGCGACGCGGCTCGGCATCCGCACCGTCGACGTCGGCGTGGCCCTCCTGTCGATGCACTCGGCTCGCGAGATGACCGCCGTGGTCGACCCGTGGTACCTGTCCCGGGCCATGACGGCGGTCCTGGCGGGCTGACGCCGCCGTTGCCCCCTGCCGCCTGCGCGGTTTCCGCCCTTTCCGGTACCGTGCGAGCGGCTCGGCCCGCTGGCCTGCGGCGACGGGTCGGAATGTCTTCCCGTGAGCGGGTGAATTCTTGGCCTGTTCGTCATGCACGCACCCCTTCACGGTGATATCACGGAAGTAATCTGCCCAGTCGATGAGCGATTTGACGAATCATCTGGGAAAGTCGGTCATACAACGACAACGTCATGGGTTGCCAACAGGGGGAGGCTGGCGAAATGCCCGGTAGCAGAAAGTCACGAACGTGCGCTCGATGCGGTTGCGTGTTGAGCCGATACAACTCGGAGGAGCAGTGCGCCGCGTGCCGGCGGACCGAACGCGTCCCGGTGGTCGAGCTTCCGACCGTCCCGGGGCACGTCTGGGACGACGCAGGGGTGCGTTCCGCGCTCGAGGACTGGGACTTCGGCCAGGTGAGCCGGATGGTTCGCCAGCTCGTCCCGCTGCGCCAGGAGGACGTCGCCGCCCTGACGGGGCTGAGCCAGTCCTACCTGTCCATGCTCGAGTGCGGTGACCGGAAGCTGACCGACGTCGCCCGCGTGGTGCAGTTCCTCTCGGGGCTGGGTACCCCGGTGGACCTGGTGCGCCTGCCGCTGCCGGGGGCTTCGCGCGGCGACGTCGCCGCCGACGCCGACCGGTCCGCGAACGGCCGGACCGCTGCCGGAGCCAGGCCCGCCACGGGCTCCGCGGCGGCCGTGAGCAGGAGGAAGGTCGACGCGGCCCGCAAGGTCGCCGCGAAGCAGGAAGGCACGGCCGACAACGACGTCGTGCCGAGCCTGACCGACCCGATGCTGGACCCGGTCGAGCCGTGGACCAACGACCGCCTGACGCTCGCGCTGCGCGCGGCGCTCCGGACCGACGTCTCGGTCGCGGAGCCGGGCACGGCCCTGCAGTACGCCGAGCCGAACCCCGGCAACGCGGCGGTGCTCAGCGGCCTGACGCTCGCGGCCTACGTGCACCACTGGGGAACGGAGGAGACGGAGCTGCTGCGGCGGACCGTCGGCGGGGCGCGGGTGACGCAGCAGATGTGCGATCACCTCCAGGGGACCACCGACCAGCTGCGGATGATGGACGCCGGTGCCGGCAGCGGTAGTGTCGCGGACATGGCGCGCGCCCACCTCGCTCTCGTGCTGCGGGCACTGGAGCACGGGAACTTCGACGAGTCGGTCGGGCGCCGTCTCGCGGGTGTCGCCGCGGACACGGCGGCGCAGGCCGGGTGGTACGCGTTCGACGCCGACCGGCACTCGGCGGCGCAGGCCTACCTGCTCGGTTCGCTCCGGGCGGCACACACGGCGCAGGATGCCCGCCTCGGTGCGGGTGCCCTGTCCTACCTGGCTATTCACGCCTACGCCAACGACCGGCCGCGGGACGCGATCGTCGCCGCCCAGGCCGGCCGGCAGCAGGTCCGCGGCTTCGACGTGCCCCACCTGGAGGCCGTGCTGCTCACGCGGCAGGCCCGAGGGCACGCGCTGCTCGGCGAGCGCGAGGCCGTTCGCCGCGCGCTCGGTACCGCGGCCGAGCTCTGCGTGAAGGGCCCGGGCAAGGACGACCCGCACTGGATCTACTGGATGAACGAGGGGGAGATCCACGGGCAGACGGCGTCGGCGAGCCTGGCCATGGGCGACACCGCCGCGGCGGTGCAGTCGTTCGGGCGGGCGGCCGAGGGCCTGAACCCGACCGAGCAGCGTACCCGGGGGCTGATCCTGTCCCGGGCCGCTCAGGCGTATGCCCGGGCGGGCGACCTCGACGCGGCCTGCGCCACGGGCGGCGAGGTGGTGACACTGGCCGAGCGCGTGCAGTCGGCACGGCTGCGCAAGCACCTCACCGACGTGGCCGGTGACGTGCGGACCGCCGCTCGCCGGACCACGCGCGGTCGCTCGCACGCGGGGGCGCGCAACCTCACCGAGCGGATCGCCCTGCTGGCGCAGTGAGGTGAGATGAGCTCCCGTTCCACGGCACGCGGGGAACACGGCACCATCCTGCTGCTGTGGGACATCGACCGAACCCTGATCTATGTGGGTGAGGTGGACCGCACGGCGTATCGCGAGGCGTTCGAGGAGGTCGTCGGACGCCCCGCGAGGCGCTTCCCGGCGCGCGGCACGGGAATGACCATGCCGCGCGCCGTCCGTGGGCTGCTGCTGGACAACGGCGTGTCCGAGGGCGACGTCGAGCACCTGCTGCCCCGGATGCTGAAGGTGGTGCCGGAGCGGCTGGCCGCGCACGAGGACGACATGCGGCGTGACGGTGTCCTCATGCCGGGAGCGAGGGCAGCCGTCACCGCCGTCGCGGCGGACGGCCGGTTCGCGCCGACCGTCGTCACCGGGAACCTCGAGCTGAACGCCCGCCTCAAGCTGCGGGTGTTCGGGCTCGACGGGTACGTCGACCCCGACGCGGGTGCGTACGCGTCCGACGACGAGCACCGCCCCGCGCTCGTCAGGATCGCCCAGAACCGTGCGGCGGAGCGCTATGGTGCGCGCTTCACGCGGGAGAACACCGTGATCGTCGGTGACTCCCTCGAGGACGTGCGGACCGGCGTCGAGGGCGGGGCGCGCGTCGTGGGGGTGGCGGCCGGCCGCACGTCGTCGGCGGCGCTGCGCGAGGCCGGGGCCGACGCCGTCCTCCCGGACCTGACCGATGTCGGCCGGCTGCTCACGGCGGTGGATCCCTCCCGCTAGTGACCGGTGTCACATGCGGGTACACTCGCCCCATTCCCGCCGCCAACGTTGCCGGCGGGACGTTCCCTACCTATCAAGGGTCATGACCTGTTCATGAAATCCCCGTCGAGGAGGACGGATGCTCACACTCGGCTCCACCAGCATCACCGTGGTCGCGGTGATCGCCCTCATCGCCGTAGGCGCACTCGCCTGCGCGTTCGTGCTGCGCAGACAAGTGCTCGCCGCTCCTGAGGGCACCCCGAAGATGCAGGACATCGCTCAGGCGGTGCAGGAGGGTGCCTCGGCCTATCTCAGCCGGCAGTTCCGCACGCTCGCCCTGTTCGCGGTGGTCGTGGTCGCGCTGCTGTTCCTGCTTCCCGGTGACACCGGGATCCGGGTCGGCCGGTCCGTCGCGTTCCTGTTCGGCGCGGGCTTCTCCGCGGCGATCGGCTACCTCGGCATGTGGCTGGCGGTGCGAGCGAACGTGCGCGTCGCCGCCGCGGCGACGCGCCCCGGCGGACGCGCGGAGGGCGCCCGGATCGCGTTCCGCACCGGCGGCGTCGTCGGCATGTCGGTGGTGGGTCTCGGCCTCCTCGGCGCCGCGCTCGTCGTGATCATCTACCGCGAGGAGGCGCCCGGCGTCCTGGAGGGCTTCGGGTTCGGCGCGGCGCTCCTCGCGATGTTCATGCGCGTCGGCGGCGGGATCTTCACCAAGGCGGCCGACGTCGGCGCCGACCTGGTCGGCAAGGTCGAGCAGGGCATTCCGGAGGACGACCCGCGGAACGCCGCCACGATCGCCGACAACGTGGGGGACAACGTCGGTGACTGCGCCGGCATGGCGGCCGACCTGTTCGAGTCCTACGCCGTGACGCTGGTGGCCGCCCTCATCCTGGGCAAGGCCGCGATGGGCGAGCAGGGCCTCGTCTTCCCGCTGATCGTCACCGCGATCGGCGCGTTCGTCGCGCTCCTGGGCGTGTTCATCACCCGCGTGCGCGGCTCGGAGAGCGGGCTCACGGCGATCAACCGGGGCTTCTACGTCTCCGCGCTCGCGGGTGCGGTGCTGGCCGGGGTCGCGGCGTTCGTGTACCTGCCGGGTTCCTTCGACCAGCTCAACGGAACCGCCGAGCTCGGCGACGTCAGCGCGCTCGACCCGCGCGTCGTGGCGGCCGTCGCCGTCCTGGTGGGCGTGGTCCTGGCGGGCGTCATCCTCTGGATCACCGGGTACTTCACCGACACGAACAAGAAGCCGACCGCGCACGTGGCGGCGACCTCGCGCACCGGCGCGGCGACCGTGGTGCTCGCGGGCATCGGCGTGGGCTTCGAGTCGGCCGTGTTCACGGCCGGCACGATCGCCGCCGCGATCTGCGCGGTGTTCCTGCTGGCCGGCGGGTCGGTGTGGCTCGCGCTGTTCCTCGTGGCGCTGGCGGGCTGTGGTCTGCTCACCACCGTGGGTGTCATCGTCGCGATGGACACGTTCGGTCCGGTCAGCGACAACGCGCAGGGGATCGCGGAGATGTCCGGCGAGGTGGACGAGGAGGGCGCGCAGATCCTCACCGACCTGGACGCCGTCGGGAACACCACCAAGGCCATCACGAAGGGCATCGCCATCGCGACGGCGGTGCTGGCGGCGACCGCGCTGTTCGGCTCGTACGCGGAGGCGGTCACCCACGCGCTGAGCGAGGTGGAGGAGCGGGGCAGTGGCCTCGTCCTGTCCATGCTGGACTACGAGATCATCAGCCCTGTCACCCTCGTGGGCGTGATCCTGGGTGGTGCGACCGTGTTCCTGTTCTCGGGCCTGGCGATCGACGCCGTGACCCGCGCGGCCGGGGCGATCGTGTTCGAGGTGCGGCGCCAGTTCCGGGAGCACCCGGGCATCATGACGTTCGACGAGCGCCCGGAGTACGGCCGCGTGGTCGACATCTGCACCAAGGACTCGCTGCGCGAGCTCGCCACGCCGGGCCTGCTCGCGGCCTTCGCACCGATCGCCGTCGGCTTCGGCCTCGGCGTCGGGCCGCTGGCCGGCTTCCTGGGCGGCGCGATCGGCGCGGGTGTGCTCATGGCGATCTTCCTGGCGAACTCGGGTGGCGCCTGGGACAACGCGAAGAAGATCGTCGAGGACGGCCACTACGGCGGCAAGGGCTCCGAGGCGCACGAGGCGACCATCATCGGCGACACCGTCGGCGACCCGTTCAAGGACACCGCGGGCCCGGCGATCAACCCGCTCATCAAGGTCATGAACCTGGTGGCCCTCCTGATCGCGCCCGCGGTGGTGGCGCTGTCCGTCCCGGCGGACGCCAACCACGGGCTGCGCATCGCCATCGCGCTGGTCGCGGCGGGTATCGCGCTCGGCGCGGTGGCCTGGTCGAAGATCCGTGCGAACCGGGAGAACGTCGCCTCGGAGGAGAGCGAGGAGAAGGCGTCCGCGGTGGTCTGACCGCCGGTGCGCGCGTGGCCGGTCGCGGGATGACCGGCCGGGTTCCTTGATCGGTCCTTCGGTGGTGACCGGCAGCTCGAGCTGCCGGTCACCACCGAAGGACCGATCGTCGTTCACGCACGGTTCCCGCCGGACGCTACGGCGGGCAGTGACGCGGTCCCGGGCCCGGCGCCCGAGATCGGGGCGGGTGCGGGAGGATGGCAGCGTGCCTGCCTCTCTCCCGATGACCGCGCCCGCCCCGCACGTCGACACCGCGCTCGTCCGCGCGCTCCATGGTGACCTCGACACCAGCGGATACGACGTCGACGGGGTCGAGGACCTGCTGGGCCCGGTAGCTTCGGCGGCCTTGCACCGCGAGCAGGCCGTGCCCGCGCGCCGGGTCGCGGAACCGCTCGTCACCAAGGACCCGCGCGCCACGCTCGCGACCCTCTTCCTGCTCGGCGGAGTGGTCCCGCGGTCCGCGATCGACCGCGCGCTGCCCGCCGTCGGTACCGGCGGCGCGGAGCGCCTCGGCCTGGTCCGGTCCGCCGGTTCGGGGCCCGACGACGAGGTCCGCGCCGCCATCGACCTGCGCCCCTACGCCGCCACCGACGCGTCGGGCGACGTGCGCTGGTGGCTCGCCTCCGACCTCGGCGAGGTGGCCACCGGGTCCCGGCTCCCCGCCGACCACGTGCTCGGCGCGGGCGGCGCCTCCCTCACGCTCGCGCAGATCACCACCCGCGATCCCGTCACCCGCGCGCTGGATCTCGGCACCGGCTGCGGCATCCAGGCCCTGCACACCGCCCGGCACGCCGGAGAGGTCGTCGCCACGGACATCTCCCGCCGTGCTCTCGCCTTCACCGCGTTCAACGCGGCGCTCAACCTGCGTGACGCCGGGCGGCTGGACCTGAGGCGCGGGTCCATGCTCGACCCGGTCGAAGACGAGCAGTTCGACCTCGTCGTGTCCAACCCGCCGTTCGTCATCACGCCGCACTCCGGTTCCGCCGGCGTGGCCGTACGGGAAGCGCTCGGGGACTACGAGTACCGCGACGGCGGCCGCGCGGGGGACGATCTGGTCCGCGAACTGGTCACGGGTGTGGGCAGCGTGCTGGCTCCGGGCGGGGTCGCGCAGATGCTCGTGAACTGGGAGCACCGCCGGGGCCAGGAGTGGGAGGAACGCGTCGGCGCGTGGCTCGACGCGGCGCACGAACGGTACGGGCTGGACGGCTGGGTGATCCAGCGCGAGGTACTCGACCCCGCCGAGTACGCGGAGACGTGGATCCGCGACGGCGGCACCACCCCGGACCGCGAGCCCGAGTCCTGGTCGGCCGCGTACGAGGCATGGCTGGACGACTTCGCGTCCCGTGACGTCGAGGCGGTCGGATTCGGCATCGTGACGCTGCGGCGGCCTGGCCCCGACGGCGGTGCGGACGGTTCGCCGGCCGGGGGCGACGTCGTCCGTGGCGGCGGGAAAAGGCTGCGTCGCCTGGAGGAACACAGCGGATCGGTGCGTCAGCCGCTCGGCGCTCATCTCGGCGCGGTGCTCGCCGCACATACGTGGCTCGCCACCCACAGCGACGATGATATGGCGGTAACCCGCCTCGTTGTGGCCGCCGACATCACGGAGGAAAGGTATCTGACACCTGGATCGGCCGATCCGAACGTCGTGATCCTGCGGCAGGGCGACGGCCTGGGCCGGGGCGTGCAGGCGTCGTCGCCGCTGGCCGCGCTCGTCGGGGCGTGCGACGGAGAACTGACGGTCGGCCAGATTATCGGCGCGCTGGCGGCGCTCTTCGAGGTCCCGGCAGGTGAACTCGGTGCGGAGGTGCTGCCCGCCGTGCGTGGTCTTGTCCTGGATGGCTTCCTTGTCCCGGCTGCGAACAACGCTGGGTGACCCCTGGGTGGACACATCGTCATGTGTTGCACCAGGTTTCACCCAGAGTTGGGACTGTTTCCGGCGTGTAACGGTGGGTGGCGGGCATCCGCCAATTGACTCCAGCCACAAGACAGGGGCCCGGACCGGCGATTACTTTCCTTGACGTGGAACTCGACCTGCGCCACCTGCGGATGGTGGTCGCCGTTGCCGAGTCCGGGAGTGTGACCAAGGCCGCCGCTGTCCTTGGCATCGCGCAGCCGGCTCTGACGGCGCAGCTGAACCGCATCGACCGTGCTTTGGGCGGGAGCGTCTTCGTACGTGACCGCAACGGCGCGCGCTCGACCGAGCTCGGCGATCTGGTACTCCGCCATGCCCGCGTCCTGCTGCCCGCCATGGCCACCCTCACCGACGATGTTCAACGACTGGTCAACAGTCAGGATGGTGATCCTGGCGCGCTCCGGGTGGGCGTCGCCGGCAGCGGGCTCGGCGGACTGTTCGTCAACCGGCTGCACTCGGCACTTCCCGGCGCCGACGTGACTACCGTCCTGCCCCGGGGCGACGACCTCGGCGGTGCCCTCGCGTGCGGCACGATCGAGGTCGCCGTGACCGGCATGTGCTCCGACGCGCCGCCCCCGGCGTCCGAATCGGTGACCTGGACGCGGGTGAGTACCGACCCGTTGTTCGTGCTGCTGCACGAGGGGCACGAGTACGCCGACAAACCGGAGGTCACCCTCGCCGAGCTCGCCGAGGAGCAGTGGCTGAGCGTGCCCGACCACAGCTGCCTGGCCTCCTGCTTCGTGTCGGCGTGCGTGCGTGCGGGGTTCGCTCCGAGCGCCGTGGGAGAGGCCGACTGGACCACCGCCGTCGACCAGGTCCGGACGGGCCGTGCGGTCGCGCTCGTCGAGCCGGGGCAGCCGGACCCGCCCGGGGTCCGCGCGGTACCGCTCACCGGGGCGCCGCTGCGCCGCACCCACTACCTCGGCTGGCGCCGCGACGCGCGCGGCCTGCTCGACACGGAACTCATCGAGGACGCCGCGTTCCGTGCCCATCGCGACGCGGTGGCGCGGAGCCCTCAGTACGGCCTGTGGCTGGAGCGCCATCCGAACATCGGGTGACGCTCCGGCACGTCAGGGCGCGTCGCGGATCAGGCGTCGCAGTTCGCGTTCACGTACCGCGTGATGCGCTTGCTGGTCGCGATCATGTCGTCCGTGTCGACCTTGGTGGAGGCGATCTGCGCCGCCTCGGCGATCCCTTCGGCGTCCCCGGCCTTCTTCGCCTCGAGCGCGTCGGCGACGGTGGTGTAGAACCCGTGCGCGGACTCCCAGTCGTCGGCGATCCCCGGCGGTACGTCGTCGACCGCGGCCATCGCGTCCCGCGCCTCGATGAAGCCGGAGCGGACGGAGGCGGGCTCGTCCTCGGAGATTCCGGTCTGCGCGTTGGCGGCCTTGGTCCAGGCGGTCTGCGCCGCCGCGCACTGCTGGGGTGTGGCGGCGAGGTTCTCCCCGGAGTCGAAGAAGCTGGTGGCCCAGCCGACGCCGAGGCCCAGCGCGACGGCCACGACCGCGGCCACGATCAGCACGGCGGGCCGGTCGGCGGACTTCGGCAGCCCCTTGGTCAGGATGCGCCGCACGGTCCTGCCGGACGGCTTCGCCGATCCGGCGGTGGCAGCGCGGCCCCGGGGCCGCGAGCCGGAGCCACCGGAGCGCTTCTCGGGACCGCCGCCCGCCGCGTCGGCGTCGGGCCTGCGCCCGGCCCTGCCCGGCGCGGACCGGCGCTTGGTCCTGCCGCCGGCGGGCTCGTCCTGGGTGCGCGCCGACCGGCGGCTCCGGGTGGGGGCGGCCGGCCCGTCGGCGACGGCCGAGGGCTCCTGAGGCGTGTCGGCCGCGGCCGTTCCTGGGCTCGTGGTGTCCGTTCCCTTGCTGCCGCGCGTCCGGCGGCTGCGGCGGGCCGGAGGTTCGGACGGGACGGTCCCCCAGCCGGGCGCACCGTCGTCGTCCGTCGCGGTACCCGGGTCCGCGGGTGCGGCGGCGCCGAAGGGTGCGGGGGTGTCGGGGGTGTCGGTGCCGCGCGAGCCGGAGTCCGTGCCCGTGGGGCCGAACGGGGAGAAGGGGGCGGGCGACGACTCGGACTCCGCGGGCGACGTCCCCCACGGGTTCGATGCCGCGGGATCCTGGGGGTCGCTGTCCTTCGCGAGGCTCTCGGCCCATTCCAGGGCGCTCGGCTGGGGCGGCTCCTCGCCGTTCGCGAGGCGTTCGGCCCATTCCAGGGCATTACTGGTGGGCGGGCTGCCGGCGCGTGCGCCGGGCCGACCGCTGCGCGAGCGCTTACGCCGTGTCGCCATGACTCGCGAGGATACCTGGATTGCGGGGCGGTACAGGAAGCCCGAACGGTGCGCATCCTGTCACCGTCGGGTGAAACCGGGCGAGGTGGTGACCGACGTCCCGGCGGACATACCGGTTGTGTATGACCTGGGTGCTATCTGTGCTTCTGTCCTGAATCGCCCTACGGTGAGAGCGCGGGTGAAAAATCTAACCCATCCCCCATCCAAGGAGTCACTTGAGATGAGACGAACACACACACGCGCGCTCGTCGCGGCTACCGCCGCACTGACGGTCGTCGGGGGCGCCTGGACCGCGGGCGTCGCGACGGCCGCTCCCGGGCCGAGCCCCGACGCGGCGTCGAAGTACGCGCCGGGCATGCTCGACGCGCTCGAGCGCGACCTGGGCCTGGGGACCGACGACGCGGTCGATCTCCTCGAGGCCGAGGCGCTGGCCACCCAGGCCTCCGAGAACCTCACCGAGGCGCTCGACGAGACCTTCGCCGGCTCGTGGGTCGGGGACTCCGCGGACCTGACGGTCGCCGTGACCGACCCCGCGGACGTGGCGGCGGTCGAGAAGGCCGGTGCCGAGGCCGTCGTCGTCGACCACTCGCTCGACGCGCTGGACGCGTGGACCGCTGACCTGGACGAAGCGCTCGCGGGTGTCGACGGCGTGCCGTCGTACTCCGTGGACGTCGAGTCCAACAGCATCGTGATCGGCGTGCACGACGGTGCGCGGGCCGAGGCGGCCGAGCTCGTCGAGAAGGCCGGGATCCCGGCCGACGCGGTGACCTTCGACGCCACGGACGCGCAGCCGCGACCGCTCATCGACGTCGTGGGTGGCAACCCGTACTACATCGGCAGCGGCTCACGGTGCTCCGTGGGCTTCTCGGTGACCGGCGGGTTCGTCACCGCGGGGCACTGCGGCGGCACGGGTGCCACCACGTCCCAGCCCTCGGGTCAGTTCCGGGTCTCGAGCTTCCCGGGCAACGACTACGGGTACGTCGCCGTGGGCTCGGGCAACAACCTGGTCCCGGGCGTCAACGGCTACGACGGCAACACGTACGCCGTGACGGGCCACTCGGTGGCCCCGGTCGGCTCCACGGTGTGCCGTTCCGGTTCGACGACGGGCTGGCACTGCGGCACGATCCAGGCGCTGAACGCCACGGTGAACTACGCGCAGGGCTCCGTGTACGGCCTGATCCAGACCAACGTGTGCGCCGAGCCGGGCGACTCGGGCGGTTCGCTGCTCGCGGGCAGCTCGGCCCAGGGCATGACGTCCGGCGGCTCGGGCAACTGCTCCTGGGGCGGCCAGACGTTCTTCCAGCCGGTCGGCGAGGCGCTGTCGGCAGCGGGGGTCTCCCTGCTGACCTACTGACGCAGCGCCGGTGACCTCCGGAGCCGCCCCCGGGCGGCGGGACACCGGGAGACGGCGAGGGGTCCGGCCACCACGGTGGCCGGACCCTGGTCCCGCCCGGGCGGTCGTGGTACTTCCATAAAGTCTCTGTATGACCTGAGTGCTATCTGGGCACGGACTTGTCCAGGCTCTAGTGTGATTATGGGTGAAAATCACCCAGCAAACCCCACACAAGGAGTAGCTGGACATGAGACGATCACGCACCAGGGCGCTCGTCGCAGCCACCGCTGCCACGACGCTCGTCGGCGGTCTCTGGACCGCCACCGTCGCAAACGCCTCACCGGTACCCGCACCCGAGTCCGACGCCATCGACAAGTACGAGCCGGGGCTCCTGCGCGCAATGGAGCGCGACCTGGGGCTCGAGGCCGCCGAGGCCGTCGAGCTCATGGAGTTCCAGGCCGACGCCAACATCGCCGCCGACCGGCTGGCCAAGGACCTGGCGGACTCCTACGCCGGATCCTGGGTCGACGGCGCCGAGGCGTTCACCGTCGCCGTGACGGACAAGTCCGAGGTGGCGCAGGTCGAGAAGGCCGGCGCCGAGGCCGTCGTCGTCGACCACTCGCTCGACGCGCTGGACGGCTGGAAGGCCGACCTGGACGAGGTCCTCGCGGACACCAAGGGCGTCCCGTCCTTCTACGTGGACGTGGAGAGCAACCAGCTCGTCGTCGACGTGCACCGGGGCGCCAAGGCCAAGGCGGCCAAGGCGATCCGGAAGGCCGGAATCCCGGCCTCCGCCGTGACCTTCGAGGTCACGAACGCCCAGCCGCGCCCGCTGATCGACGTCGTCGGTGGCAACGCCTACTACATCAACGGTTCCTCGCGTTGCTCCGTCGGCTTCGCCGCGACCGGTGGCTTCGTGACCGCGGGCCACTGCGGCGGCGTCGGCGCCAGCACGACCTCGCCGACGGGTACGTTCACGGTGTCGAGCTTCCCGGGCAACGACTACGGTTACGTCGACGTCGCGTCCGGCAACGCGCTCATCGGCGCCGTCAACAACTACTCGGGCGGCACGGTGAACGTCTCCGGCTACTCGCAGGCGGGCGTCGGGACGTCCGTGTGCCGCTCCGGTTCGACGACGGGCTGGCACTGCGGCAGCATCCAGGCGCTGAACTCCACGGTGACCTATCCCCAGGGCTCCGTGTACGGCCTGATCCGCACCAACGTGTGCGCCGAGCCGGGCGACTCCGGCGGCTCGCTGCTCGCCGGCACGCTCGCGCAGGGCATGACGTCGGGCGGCTCCGGCAACTGCTCCTCCGGTGGCACCACGTACTTCCAGCCGGTGGGTGAGGCGCTGTCCGCCGCGGGAGTCTCCCTGATCACCAACGGTGGTGGCGGCGGCGACCCGGAGCCGGGTGACGACTGCTCCGACTACGAGTCGTCGTTCTCCGGCTCGGCCTCCTCCGGCTCGGCCTACGCCCACCCGAGCGGCGGGTACTTCTACTCGAGCGCGGGCTCGCACGCGGGCTGCCTCGACGGACCGAGCGGCGCGGACTTCGACCTGTACCTGCAGCGGTGGAGCGGCAGCAGCTGGAGCACCGTCGCGCAGGGCATCACGTCGTCGCCCGACGAGACCGTCACCTACTCGGGCTCGTCCGGCTACTACCGCTGGGTCGTGGACGCGTACTCGGGCTCCGGCTCCTACACGGGCGGCTACAACGCCCCGTGATCCGGGTGATCCGGGTGATCCGGGTGGTCCGGCGCCGCACCACACCCACACGGGCTGACGCCGGATCCGGTCCATGATCCGCCGTCCGCCGGGAGCACGGTTCCACCGGACCGGCCGCCCGGCGGACGGAGGGCACCCGAGGCGGCACGGCGCACCCGCGCCGTGCCGCCTCGGCGCCCAGGGCGCCGGGGAAGTGCGTCGCGGTCGTTCTACCGTGCCGGTCGCTCCAACGGGATCGTGACCTCGATGGTGGTTCCCTCACCGGCGGGCCGGTCGGCCACCGCGACCTCGCCCTCGTGGGCGGCGACGATCGCCGTGACGATCGCCAGCCCCAGGCCCGTCGAACCGCCCGCGTGACCGCGTGCCCGGTCACCACGGGTGAAGCGCTGGAAGAGCGTGGCGCGCAAGTCCCCGGGGATACCCGGGCCGTCGTCCGACACCGAGACGACGGCGTGCGTGGCCGGGCCTCCCCGACCCGGTCCGTCTCCTCCCCCGGCTCCCGGTCCCGTCCGGACCGCGACGACGACCCGGGTGCCCTCCGGAGTGTGCATCCGGGCGTTGCCCAGGAGATTCGCCAGGACCTGCCGCAGGCGCGCCTCGTCCCCGCGCACGACCGCCTCGGGCGGGCCGTCGTCGTCCGCCGCGGCGCCGGCGGCACCGTCTTCCGAGCCGGAGCCGGAGCCGTTCGTCCGGACGCCGTCCAGGTCCAGCTCCCAGAGGTGGTCGGGCCCGGCGGCATGGGCGTCGGCGACCGCGTCCGCCGAGAGCGCCACGAGGTCCACGGGCGCCTGCTCCAGGGGTCGGCCGGCGTCCAGGCGCGCGAGCAGCAGCAGGTCGTCCACGAGTCCGCCCATGCGGGTGGACTCGGCCTCGATCCTGGTCAGCGCGTGGTCGACGTCGGTGCCGGGGCGGCGGGCGAGTTCGGCGTACCCGCGTACGGAGGCCAGGGGTGTGCGCAGCTCGTGCGAGGCGTCGGCGACGAACTGGCGGACCTGTGACTCGGAGGCGTGCCGCGCGGTCAGGGCGCGCTCGACGTGTTCCAGCAGCCGGTTCAGGGCGGCGCCGACCTTGCCCACCTCGGTCCGTTCGTCGGTGTGCGCGGCGGGGACGCGGGGGATCACGCCGACCTCGCCCCGGGCGAGTTCGAGGTCCGAGGCGTTCACCGCGGCGACGGCGACCTCGTCCAGGGGGCGCAGCGAGCGTCGCACGAGCCAGGTTCCGACGGCCGCCGCGACGGCCATGCCGCCCGTGCCGATCACCGTCTCGACGGCGATGTAGCGCGCCACCGTGTCGGTGACGTCGCTGGTGGGCATGGCGATGACGGAGGGTTCGCCGTCGGAGGTGGTGGTGGCGACCGCGCGGTGGGCGCCCAGGTCCGGGACGTCCACGGGGTGGGGCCGGTCGTCGGCGGGGACGCTTTCGAGGGCGGTGACCTGTTCTTCGGTCAGGGTGGTGAAGGCGCCGTCGCCGGTGAGGTAACCGGCGCGGGAGACCGTGCCGCCGTCGTACACCATCACGAGCGTCCCGCTGTTCTGGCCGACCCACGGGACGGCCGGTAGTTCCCTGGTGCCCCAGGGTTCCTGGTCGTCGTTCGGCGTCTCGCCGAGCCGGGCGCGGAACGCCGCGGGTGGCGGGGTGGCCGCCCGCTGGGAGGCCTGGGTGAGCTCCGTGTCGAGGCGGGCGGTGAGCTGGGACCGGAGCGCGAGGGTGGAGGCGGTGCCGACCAGGAGGGTGAACGCGAGCAGCACGAGCAGCAGCATCGCGACGAGCCGCGCCCGGAGGGTGGGGGACAGGTGGGTCACGAGGTTCCTGCCGTGCCGGTCCCTGCCGCGTCGCTCCTGGCGGCGGGCTTGAGCACGTACCCCACCCCGCGCAGCGTGTGGATCATCGGCTCGCGCCCCTTGTCGACCTTGCGTCGCAGGTAGGAGACGTACAGCTCGACGATGTTGGCGCGTCCGCCGAAGTCGTAGCTCCACACGTGGTCGAGGATCTGTGCCTTGGACAGCACCTTGCGGGCGTTGCGCATGAGGTAGCGCAGCAGCTCGAACTCGGTGGCGGTGAGGCGGATCTCCGCGCCGCCGCGGGTGACCTCGTGCGACTCCTCGTCCAGCACGAGGTCGCCCACCACCACCGCGGACTCGGGCCGGATCGGTGACGCTCCCGCCCGGCGCAGCAGGCCACGCAGCCGCGCGACGACCTCCTCCAGGCTGAACGGCTTGGTGACGTAGTCGTCGCCGCCGGCGGTGAGGCCGGCGATGCGGTCCTCCACGGCGTCCTTCGCGGTGAGGAAGAGAACAGGAAGGTCGTGGCCGGCGGCACGGAGGCGGCCGAGCAGGGACACGCCGTCGGAGTCCGGCAGCATGACGTCGAGCACGAGCAGGTCGGGGGCGTCCTCGCGGACGGCGGTGGTCGCGGCGCTCGCCGTTCCTGCGGTGGACACGTCCCAGCCCTCGTAGCGGAGGGTCGCGGCGAGGAGCTCGGCGATGCTGGGCTCGTCGTCGACCACGAGGACGCGCAGGGGTGAGCCGTCCGGGCGGGTCAGGTGCGGGTTGCCG